>CAZRHF010000134.1:0-5303 GCA_964599835.1 uncultured Eubacteriales bacterium
CTGTTTGAAATCGGAAAACCCTTTGCGATGCTCGTTGGTGTTGTCGGTCTGTTTTTTGGGGTCCTCGTAGCTGTGACCGTTTACGGTTATGATTCCGTTGGTGTTCTCGTTGACTACCGCTCCCTTGGGGTTCATACAGAAGGTTCTGACCCTGTCGCCGTATTTTTCGGTTCGGTAAACGATCTTGCTTTCGTAAAGCTCATCGGTGATGTGGGCGAAAACTGCCGCGGGAAGCTCGACACGAACGCCGATATCAACGCGGTTGGAGCTGGTTGGAATTTCGAGCTCGCCGCAAACCTTTTCCATCCACTTGCTGCCGCTTCTTCCTACCGAAATTATACACTGCCTGCAGGTGTAGCTTCCGTCCTTGACCTTAATTTCATAACCCTCATCCAGGTAGGCCACCGTCTCAACGGGGGTGTTGAAGAAAAAGTCGACGCGGTCCTTTAAATAGGCATAAATATTCTCCAAAACGACGTAGTTTATGTCGGTGCCAAGATGACGCACCGAAGCATCAAGAAGGTGAAGATCGTTCTGAATACACTCGGTCTTGAACTGGGTGCCTGCGGTGGTGTAAAGCTTGGTGCCCTCACCGCCGTGACGCATATTTATCTCGTCAACGTATTCCATAAGACCGAGAGCGTGATTTTTTCCGATGTATCTGTAAAGGGTACCGCCGAAATCGTTGGTAATGTTATATTTTCCGTCGGAAAAAGCGCCTGCGCCGCCGAAGCCGCTCATAATACTGCAGGTCTTACAGCTTATGCAGGATTTTACCTTTTCGCCGTCGATGGGACAGCGGCGGCGGTCGAGACTGTTTCCTGCCTCAAATACTGCAACCCTCTTTTCGGGACTTTTTTCCATAAGCTCATAGGCGGCAAATATTCCGCCGGGGCCTGCGCCCACAATTATAACGTCGTAATTCATAGTCAGTTCCTTTCGTTTACAAAGACATTAAGGTAAGATTTATCTAAAATAACCGTATTCTCGGCGATTTTCGTTTCTTTCTGAACCGAATAAAGCCCTTTTACGTTGGTGTGGCAGAAGAAGGTGGGGTAGCAGGAAGAAGAAATATCTATCCTGAGCTTTTCTCCCTTCTTTACGAGGAAAGCGTGCTCGTCGAAGGAAAATTCAATTTCGGCTTCCTCTCCGGGGAGGTAATTCTCCTTAAAGGCCGAGATCTGGTTTATATCGTCCCGAAGGCCGAAATCTCCCTCTTCTTTTGCCAGGCTTATCCGCATATAAAAGCAGGTGTCCTCACAGCTTGACCGAACGCGGAGCCTTGCCCTCATCTGTCCCTTGATCTCGGTATCGACCGAAAATTCGGGGGTGTAGAGTGAAATTATATCCTGTCGGGAGTTTGGCTTATCCTGCCAGTCGGAGCCTCCGAAGCTGTTTGTGAGAGCACCTCTGAAGGACGCAGGATTTTCGGGATCGTAAATATACGTCCTTTCTCCCTCGCCTAAAGTGAAGGTCAGACTTTTTTCGGGGGCGACAAAATCGTCGGTGTGCCAACGGTTGTCGAAGATCTCATAATAGGTCACCCGACCGACCTCTACGGGAGGCTCGGCACCCTTTAAAACGTGTTCGAACCAGGAGGTTATGATTCCGCCCCTGTCGCCGCCCTCAAAGGCGATGGGCGGGCAGGTCCCTCTTATGCGGTGGTCGTAGGGGTGAACGACAAAGGCCGAGCGTGCGCGGGTCTCCTCTCCCATACTTCTCCACATTTCGAACATTCCGTGGGTGTAAATATCGTAAAAACCGGTAAGAAGCAGTATTGCCGTCTTTGAATCTTTAACCGCTCCCTTGGCTTCGACTCCGCCTAAGCGGGTGTTCCAGAATTCGTCCTTCGGGTCGGGGTGTAAGCTTGCCTCGTCAATGGAGGGGTGTCCCTCCCCGAACATAACCTTGGAAAAATCGGTAAAGGGTCGGATAAGGGTGTCGGCGGGGGAGTAGGACTTGCGCTCCTTAAGGGTGTTCTTTTTATAGTTTTCCCAGGTCCATTTGCATTTTGATCCGGTCTTTAAAAAACCGTTTCGGTAGCTCATAGCATATCTTTCACAGTCCTGAATGGCCAATACAGCCGCCTTAACGTCGTCGGCAAAGGGGGCGCAGACAAGATGCACCGAGGAGGTGTAGCTGGCTCCGTCGAGAAGCAGAACGCCGCTGTAGAAGGGTTGTTTGCGGATCCAGTCTTGAAGATTCAGTCCGTCCTCCCGTTCATTTATATAAGGGAGAAAGTCGCCGCTGCTCTTGCCCCTGCCTCTGCAGTGCTGATAAACGTAGCCGTAGCCCTTTGCGAGGGTGCCCAGATGGTCTTTTGCGAAGCGGTCGGCAAGTGCCTGGGGGTCGGCGTCGATCTCACTGTCGGCATAGGGTGTGCGGTATATTATAATAGGAAACTTGCCTGTTTTTGCAGGCAGGCATACGGCGGTAAAGAGCTTTTCTCCGCCGCTTTCCAGATATTCGTAAAATGCATAGAAATCTGACATAAAATCACCGTCTATGATTTTACCACAGCACAAAATATATGGCAAGAGTTAATTGCCGGTTTCGGCTTCCGTAATATGAAAAGATCCCTCTTCTCAGAGTCGTCAGAGAAGAGGGATCAAAATTTTTATTAAAGGGTAACGGTGGTGCCGTTTACGATGAGGGTGAGCTTGTCTCTTACGTTAAGTCCCCAGGTCGCCTCGTCAAAAGCGAAATGTTCGGTAATGTTTTCTGCCGTGATGGCCACGCCGTTATAGGTGCAGTCGTTTAAGATAAGGGTGACGCTCTTATTGCCGTAGTTGGCGCTTACAAAGTTTACGTCGGTCTTAAACTCGCAGGCGGTAAGGGTATTGGTAGTGCCGCCTACCGCAAAGCGTATGGGGCTGTCGTTCCAGGTGTTGTCGAAGGTAACCTTATTAAACTCAGAGGAGGCTACGGTGGAAACGGAAAGCGCGGTGCTGTCGATATTCGTATCGCTTACCTTTACGTTGCCCCTGACAAAACCGCGGTTGGGACCGAGCTGAAGGGCCGAGCCTTGTACGCTGATGTTGCAATCGGTAACCTCAACGGTTCCGTAGTGATTCTGGAAGGTAATACCGCCGCTCGAGCCCCACTGTCCTACGTCTGTGATAGTGGTTCCTTCGATGGAGGTTACCGAGGAAGCGGTATCGGATTCGCTTGTGAACCAAACCAGAGCCTGGCTTGCCTTACCGCTTACGGTAGTGTTTTTGATGGTTGTATCGGAGCCTGCAAGGGTAAGTCCGTAAGAGCCTATGCCGTGCTGATAATCAACGTTTTCAACGGTGGTACCGTCTCCGTTGATCACCGTGTCCTGTATAGCCTGAATGGTCATATCCTTGATGGTGAGACCGTCGGCGGTAACGGTTGCATCGTTAGCAACAAGCAGGGTGTTTTCCTTGCCTTCGCCAACAAGAACGATGTTCTCGGAGCCGTTTAATGCGTCGGCAAGATTATTTACCGAAACGGTGTTGTCGGCGGTAGAGGTTACGGTAACGCTTCCGCCGTTTGTAAGTTCAGAGATTGCCGCATTGAGAAGCTTTTCGGCTTCGGTAAGCTTGGTGTAAACAACGGTGAAATTGCTTACCTTTGCCTGGAAGGCGGGGTTAAAGTTGCCGGTTGCAAAGGTTACTATACCGCTTTCGCTGTCGTAGCTTGCCCAGTCGTTAGTGGGCATAAAGCCGTCCTTATAGACCGAAACGTCGTTACGTCCGGCTCCTATAGGAAGCTCTACCGTTACCTTCGAATAGTTATAACCCTTGTTTCCGTTAGCATAGGTATAGGGATTTATATAGTCGGCAAGACCGTCTACGTAGATCTCATAGCCAAGGGCTACCTGATTTTCGGTAAGAGCGCCGCGATAGCCCGATTCGGCCTTTTTAACGGTAAGCTTAAGGGTCGATACCTCTGCCGAGTAAAGCTGTGCTCCCGCAGGGACGGTTACCTTAAGGGTTCCGAAGGGCAGGTCGGCGGTGAGAACGGTCTCGCTGTCAAGCTTGGCGTTGGTGTTTGTTACGGTAACGCTTTCGTCTACCTCGTAAAACTCTGCTCCTGCGTCGTACTGCTCGTCAAAGCTGTCTTTCTCTTCGGTAAGCTGTGTTGCAAGGAGCTGAACGATAAAGTCGGAGCCGATCTCCTTGTTCTGATACTCATTGCCTGCGTTTTCACGCATCTTAAGGGCAAGGGTAATAACGTCGGACTCATTGGCGGAAAGCTCTCCGCTTGCATTTCCGGGCATTCCTGCCAGCACCTCTGTTAGAGTACCTACGGGGGTCAGCCCTGCAAGAGCGGTGCGGTCGGCAACTGTTTGGGCGGGATCAAGGAAGTATACGTCGATCACGTCAGCCAGCTCCGAAACGTCGCCGTTGGCGGCAATGTGGAGCTGATACTTAAGGGCGAGAGAGCCAACGTTTGCAATCTTGATATGGCGCACCTCGGTGTATCCGGGCTCCCAAAGCTTGGAGTTAAAGATGGCGCCGGTGGAAGCGTCGATCCAGGTGGTGTCGGCAGGATCGGTCTTGCCTTCGGCCCAGTACATTTCAACGTCAAGATTTCCCGATTTTATAACGTTACCGAGAGAGGTAACCGAGTCGGTAAACCAGGCGAAGGTAGTACCTACGAGCATGGTCACGCACAGTACAAGCGACAGAAGGCTTGCCAATAGTGCGCGCTTTGTTGATTTGTTTTTGGTCATATATAATGACACCCCTTTTTGTTTTATTTATACCGATGTCGGATTTTGCGGCTATGCACCCAGTATCAGTATATCGGATATTATACTCAATCTTTGAGTATTTGTCAATACTCAAAATATGAGTGTGTTACTATAATTCAAAAGCGTGAACGGAGAGAGTTATGAATTATCGGGACAGAATGCGTGCGCTGCGAGAGGATCGCGATCTAACGCAGTTTCAGGTTGCAGGGATCATCAACAAATCTCAGCAGGGCTACAACCATATCGAGATGGGCCGAGCCGAGCTTAAAATAGAAGACCTAATAAAGCTTTGCGACTTTTACGAGGTATCGGCCGATTATTTTATCGGAAGAAAAGAAAAATAGCACCCATCCAAAAGGAAAGGGTGCTGTTTTTATATAAGGAAGAGACAGCCGTACACTTTTATAAACGGTAAGCCCCCGTTATTCACAAAAAGACCTCTTCCACGGCGGTGGTGATTTCTATTTTTTCACCGTCGAGCGTATCTTTGCCGCTGGGATCCTTTATGGGGTCGCCCACAAGCTGAGGGGCGTGGCGTTCTCGACCCTTGCCGCGCGGTCGCGGCTTCGGTCATTCGCGG
>CAZRHF010000135.1:0-5258 GCA_964599835.1 uncultured Eubacteriales bacterium
ACTGTATTCCCGAGTTCGGTACCTCCTTTGTTCGCGGAATGCTTCACGACTGCCAGCCCAAGAACTTCTCCGACCTTCTTCAGATCTCGGGTCTTTCCCACGGTACCGACGTTTACCTCGGTAACGCCAAAGACCTCATTGAAAAGAAGATCTGTACCATTTCCGAAGTTATCGGTACCCGTGATAATATAATGGTCTACCTCATACATCAGGGTATGGATGAGGGACGCGCCTTCAAGATAACCGAGACTGTTCGTAAGGGTCTCGTTGCAAAGGGCAAGGTCTCCAAGGAAGATTGGGGCGCAATGGAAGACGATATGCGTAAGGTAAACGTACCTGAATGGTATATCGAATCCTGCGGAAAGATAAAGTATATGTTCCCCAAAGCCCACGCGGCGGCCTACGTTACGGCGGCCATAAGAGTAGGCTGGTATAAGGTATACCGTCCGATAGAATTCTACTGCGCCTACTTTACCGCACGTCCCGAAGATGTTGACGTAGAAACCATTCTTAAGGGTAAGGAGGCCGTAAAGTCTTATATCCGCAATATCAAACTCAAGGGCAAGGAAGCCTCAAAGAAGGAGCTTGACGTTTACGAAAATATGCTCATCTTCAATGAAATGTTCGAGCGAGGACTTGAAGTGCTTCCCATCGACCTCCATAAGTCTCACGCAAGAAAGTATCTCGTTGAGGACGGAAAAATGCGCCTTCCCTTCGGTGCCCTCGGCGGAGTAGGTGATAAGGCGGCCGAAGCCCTTTATGAAGCGGCTCAGGCAGGCAACTATATCTCCAAGGAAGAATTCCAGATCCAGGCAGGCGTTTCTAAAACCATCGTTCAGACCCTTGCCGATATGGGCGTCCTTGACGAGCTTCCCGACACCAACCAAATGACCTTATTCTGATTAAACACAGCCGTATTTTGTGCAAAACACATAAAATACGGCCGTGTTATTTAGATATTAAGCCTAAAAAAGGTTACAACAAGCCCCAAAAGGTTGCAATTTTGTAACTTTTCGTTATAATAAAGAAGACGAATGATTACAAAAGTGTAACTTTTGGAAGGAATGATAATTATTAAGGAAGCAGTCAGTCAAGTCCTTGAAAAACTGAACGACGCAAAACGTGCGCTTAAAGTATTCGGCTTTATCCTTTTGGCAATACTTCTCGCAGGAGGCTCTGTGATCTTCTCCGGAGCAAAGGTAACATACAACGTAAAATACGAAGGTGAGATCCTCGCCAGCATCGCAGGCATAGAGGTCTACGAAGAGGGAATGAACAAGGCCCAGGCCGCCCTCCCTGAAAGCGACCTTATGATTGCCGAAGCCGAGATCGAAAAGGTCATCTCGGTCAACAACAAAACCGCAACCTCTGACGAGGTTGCCTCAATTATTCTCGAAAACTCTCCCAACGTACTTACCGGCTACTCCGTAACCGCAGGAGATAAGGTAATTGCCTACGTTGAAGACAAGACCGAGATCGAAGAAGCTCTTTCCAACCGTCTTTCGGCCTTTGCCGTAAAAGACGCCGAGTGTACAAGCAGCTTCTCAAACGATATCGTTTATACCGAGACCTACTTCCATTCGGAACAGCTTACCGACGCTGAGGAGCTTACCGCAAGCGTGAACGGACTGGACGTCATCACCGTCGCATCCACCTCAGAGGAGTACGTTATTAAGTACGATACCGTTACCAAAAAAGACTCTACCAAAAACGCAGGAACCGAAAAGGTTCTTACTAAAGGCGTCAACGGTACGGGACAGCTTGTTACCAAAACGACCTACGTTAACGGTCAGGTCAGCGGAGAACCCGTAGTTGAAGATCAGCTTCTTACCTATCCTATCGACAAGGTAGTTCTTGTCGGAACCAAAAACGTTTACATCACCTCCGCACCCCAGAACGCATCGGCTTCGGGCTTCAAGTGGCCCCTTGCTACAAGAGGCGTTATCACGTCTTACTGGGGCGACGGCAGAAACCACAAGGGAATCGACATCGGCGTACCTACCGGCACCTCTATAATTGCCGTTAAGGCAGGAACCGTAGTAGAATCCAAGTATTCTTCCGACTACGGCTACCACGTCACCATCGACCATGGAAACGGCGTTAAGACCCGTTACGCTCATAACAGCAAAAACGTTGTATCGGTTGGCGACTGGGTATCTGCAGGACAGCTTATCGCCCTTTCGGGCAACACCGGAATCTCCACAGGACCTCACCTCCATTTCGAGGTTCACATTAACGGAACCCGTGTAAATCCTGCAAATTATATCGGACTTTAATTTTAAAAGCCTATCTCGTTTGAGATAGGCTTTGTTTTTTATTTGCATATTTCGTTTACGGTCTGTTTTATAAGCTTTATAAGCTCAGGGTCAAATTCTTCCCCCTCGGGCAGATATCCGTTATTCAGAATATCTCCGCCGAAAAAGCTGTACCAGGTAGCGGCCGCCGCATATCTTCCGTAGGAAAAGCTTAAATGTCCTCCGTCGCGGGTGAGGGAAAGAGCGCCTTCCTTTTGCAGGTCGAATATGGGATATTCTCTGAGCTTGTCTATAACGTCTCCGGTAGGAATTATTCCGTCTGCGTTTATGTCTGTTGCGGCCTTCTCATAAGCCTCTGTCAGCATTCTGTGCATTGTATGACGGTCGTTATTATAGCTTTCAAGATTCCAGCCAAAGCCATAATCATCATAAGCCCAGGTCTTATGAATATAAAGCTTAGCGTTCGGGCAGACCTCTTTAACCTTGGCGATAACCTCGTTTAAATGGGGCTGAAAGCTTTCATAGTGCCCCGAAAGACGGCTGACCTGCTGAATCGTAATAACGTCCCAGTCCCTTTCGCAAAGCCCCTTCATAAGGGTGTCGTTTTTGCATATCTCGGGGTCGTCGATGCCGTTATATTCCATTCTGTATGCAGGCTTTCCCGATCTGAGGTTATTTGCGTGGGTCTCAAGGGAGCAACCGCCTATAAACATATTAAGGGTGCTTATTTCGTCTCCCGCAAACTTTGCCATATCGTGAAGATACTTGCAGGCATCCTCCGAAAAGCTGTTTCCGATGCAAAGTATGTTCATATTACCAACTCCTTTTGGTAGATTATACCACTTTAAAGCCGTATATACAACAGTTTTTTTGCCTCTAAAACTTGACTATTCCACCATATATGGTGTATAATAAATGTAATTATGTACAAGGAGTAATATTTGTGGCAAAAACTGTAAAAGAATACGGAAACGAAAGTATAACTCAGCTTAAAGGCCCCGACCAGGTACGGCTGCGCCCTGCGGTCATCTTCGGTTCGGACGGTCTCGACGGTTGTGAACATTCGGTATTTGAAATAATCTCCAACTCTATTGACGAGGCACGTGAAGGCTACGGTAAAAAGATCATTGTAACCAAGTTTGCCGACAGTTCGGTAGAGGTTCAGGACTTCGGCCGCGGCGCCCCTGTTGATTTTAATAATAAGGAACAGCAGTATAACTACGTCCTTCTTTTCGAAAAACTGTATGCGGGCGGTAAGTACAACACCAACAGCGGTGGAGACTACGAATATTCCATAGGACTTAACGGACTCGGTCTTGCCTCTACTCAGTTTTCAAGTGAATATATGGACGTCGAGATAAAGCGAGACGGCTTTAAATATAATCTTCATTTCGAAAAGGGTTTTAACGTGGGCGGACTTTCCAAAGAACCCTATGCAGGGAAGGACACAGGCACCCGAATAAAATGGAAGCCCGACCTCAAGGTCTTCACCGAGATTGATATTCCTGCCGACTACTTTATAAACACCTTAAAGCGTCAGGCCGTCGTAAACGCAGGTCTTCTCTTTATCTTCCGTGAACAGCAGGGTTCCCGATTCGTTGAGAAAGATATCTGCTATAAAAATGGTATCACCGACTATATTGGTGAGGTAATAGGGGAAGATTCCCTTACCTCTGTTCAGACCTGGCAGACCGAGCGCAAGGGTAAAGACCGCGAGGACAAGCCCGAGTATAAGGTTAAGATAAATGCCGCTCTTTGCTTCTCCAACAAGAAACAGCTTAAGGAATACTATCATAACTCAAGCTGGCTTGAGCACGGCGGAGCCCCTGAAAAGGCGGCAAGAAATGCCTTTGTATATCAGATAGACGCTTACATTAAGCAGCAGAATAAGTATGCTAAAAACGAATCTAAAATAACCTTTCAGGATGTTGAAGAATGTCTTGCTTTGGTGGTATCTTCATTCTCGACTCTTACTTCTTATGAGAATCAGACAAAGAAATCCATCACCAACAAGTTTATTCAGGAAGCTATGACCGACTTCTTCAGGCATCAGCTTGAGGTATACTTCATCGAAAATAAGGCCGAGGCCGACAAAATAGCCGATCAGGTACTTATCAATAAACGTAGCCGCGAAAAGAGCGAAAAGGAACGCATCAACATTAAGAACACCCTTCAGCAGAAGGGCTCGGATATGGTCAACCGCGTTCAGAAGTTCGTCGACTGCCGCAGTAAGGATATCTCCGAAAGAGAAGTATTCATAGTTGAGGGCGACTCGGCTTTAGGCTCCTGTAAGCTTGCCCGGGACGCCAACTTCCAGGCAATTATGCCGGTAAGAGGTAAAATACTTAACTGCCTCAAGAGCGAATATGAAAAGATATTCAAAAGCGAGATCATCACCGACCTTATCAAGGTCTTAGGCTGCGGCGTTGAGGTCAAATCAAAGGCCAATAAAGACCTTTCTACCTTTAAACTCGACAGTCTCCGTTGGAATAAGATTATAATCTGTACCGATGCCGACGTTGACGGCTTCCACATCAGAACCCTTATCTTAACTATGATCTACCGCTTAATGCCCACCCTCATCAGCGAGGGCAAGGTCTTTATTGCAGAAACTCCTCTCTACGAGATAAACACCAAGGAAAAGGCATACTTCGCCTACGATGAAAAGGAAAAGGCCGAAATTTTAGAGACCATCGGCAACCAGAAATACACGATTCAGCGTTCCAAGGGACTTGGTGAGAATCAGCCCGATATGATGAACCTTACCACTATGAATCCCGCAACCCGCCGCCTTATAAGGGTACTCCCCGAAGATGCAGAGCAGACCTCTATTATGTTCGATATGCTTCTTGGTGACGACCTGCAGGGAAGAAAAGACTACATCGCCGAAAACGGTCACCTCTATATGGACGATGTAGACGTAAGCTAGGTTGACAAGACTCGAACCAGTTACGGTTTCGCGTGTCACCTTTTACCGCCTTGCTTGCGCTTATTTTTGTAAGG
>CAZRHF010000136.1:0-5247 GCA_964599835.1 uncultured Eubacteriales bacterium
TTTCCGGCGCAGGAAAAACCTTTGAGCGTTGGCCCGAAATGATTGACAATGTTATCCCCTACATCGGCGGCGAAGAAGAAAAGAGCGAGAAAGAGCCTCTTAAGATCTGGGGTAAGGTTGAAGGCGATAAGATCGTTTGCGCTGACAGCCCCAAATTCACCGCGCAGTGCCTCCGTGTTCCCGTTTCCGACGGACATATGGCCGCGGTTTTCGTAAGCTTTGATAAAAAGCCCACCAAAGAAGATATCCTCGCAAAGTGGCAGGAATTTGCAGGTGCTCCCCAGAAGTTAGAGCTTCCCAGCGCACCCAAGCAGTTCCTTAACTACTTCGTAGAAGACAATATGCCCCAGACCAAGCTCAACCGCGAGCTTGAAGGCGGAATGGCCGTTTCAATCGGACGTCTCCGCGAAGACAGCCAGTACGATTATAAGTTCGTATGCCTTTCCCATAATACCCTCAGAGGTGCCGCAGGCGGTGCAGTTCTTCTTGCCGAGCTCCTTTGCGCACAGGGTTATATGGACTAATTTACAGAAGGTGTGAATTATGAAGAAGACTATTTTTGAGGGCGTTGCAACCGCCCTTGTGACCCCTATGTACGACGACGGTTCAATAAACTACGACCGTTTAAGGACCCTTATTGACGAGCAGATTGAGGCAGGCGTTCCCGCCCTCGTAATCTGTGGAACCACAGGCGAATCTGCTACTATGACCCTTGAAGAGCATTCCGAGGTCATTCGCGTTGCCATTAAGCACGCCGCAGGCCGCGTAAAGATAATCGCAGGTGCAGGAAGCAACGATACTGCCTGTGCCGCAGATCTTGCAAAAGAAGCCGAAGAAGCAGGCGCAGACGCCCTTCTTATCGTAACCCCCTACTACAACAAAGCAACCCAGGGAGGTCTTTTTGCCCACTATAAATACATTGCAGAGCGCGTATCCCTCCCCATCATCCTCTATAACGTTCCCTCAAGAACCGGATGCGCTATCAAGCCTGAAACCTACGCAAAGCTTGCAGAGATCGACAACATCGTTGCTATCAAAGAGGCTAACGGAGACATTTCCAGCGTAGTTAAGACCCGTCTCCTTTGCGGTGACAAGCTCGACATCTACTCGGGTAACGACGACCAGATCGTTCCTATTATGGCTCTTGGCGGTAAGGGTGTTATATCTGTCCTTTCCAACGTAATGCCCAGAGAAACGGTTGAAATGTGCGATAAGATGCTCTCGGGCGACCTTGAAGGTGCCGCCGCAATGCAGATAGAGCTTTCTTCCCTTATAGAAGCTCTCTTTATCGAGGTCAACCCCATTCCCGTTAAGGAAGCAATGAACCTTATGGGACTCGGAATGGGACCCCTTCGCCTCCCCATGACACCTATGGAGGAAAGCACCAAGGCTGTTTTAGTAAACGAGCTGAAAAAGTTTGAACTCATTAAATAATTTAAATGGCAGGGTAACTCCTGCCATAAAATTTAGTATTCGGGAAGTATAAAATATGACTAACTTAATTTTAAGCGGCTGTAACGGAAAGATGGGCCGGGTAATCACCGACTGTGTAAGCAAGAGAGACGATTGCAGAATCGTTGCAGGTATTGACCTTAACACAGAGGCTTTAAACGGTTATCCTGTATATGACAGCTTTGACAAAATTTCCGAAGATGCCGACGTTATTATCGACTTTTCACATCCTTCTGTGCTTAATGCTCTCCTTGCCTTCGCAAAGAAGAATTCTATGCCTCTGGTTCTTGCTACAACCGGGTTTTCCGCATCGCAGACCGAACAGATAAAAGCAAGTGCAAAGGAGATTCCCCTTTTCTTTACATTTAATATGTCTCTCGGCATAAACCTTCTTGTTGCTCTTTCCAAGAAAGCGGCCGCTGTACTTGAAGGCAATTTCGATATTGAGATAGTTGAAAAGCACCACAACCAGAAGATAGATGCCCCCTCGGGTACCGCAATTATGCTTGCCGAGGCTATTAACAATACTCTGGATAACAAGATGATGTATGAATACGACCGTCATTCAAAGCGCGAAAAACGTCCTCAGAACGAGATCGGTATTCACTCCATCCGCGGCGGAAATATTGTTGGTGAGCACGAGGTGATCTTCGCAGGTCATGACGAGGTCATAACCCTTGCCCACCGCGCCACCTCCAAAGAAGTCTTTGCTGTAGGTGCACTTAAGGCAGCACTTTATATGAACGGAAAATCTGCAGGTCTTTACGATATGAACAACGTTATTTCACTTTAAGGAGTTCAAAATGCTTATTAATACCCTTCCCTCAAAAGACATTCAAATCGTAAACGAGGTTAAAAACAGAGAAATAATCTGCGCCTTTCACGATATAGACGGTACACATTCCCTTATTCGCAACTGGCCTCCCGTAATGAGTCGCGTGCTTTACGATACTGCCGTTAACGGAATCCCAGAAGACCTCACAAGCGAGGAGAATATAAACCGCCTTGTTTCTCTTTGCGGAACCGAACCGCTGGATGAGACCGACCGTTTCTGTATTGAGAGCGCAGGACTTTCTGCCCTTACCCAGATGGAGTGGGCGATCAGACGCAATATGGAGCTTACAAAGGGCAAATACGACAGCGAAGTAAATTCCGAAATTATAAAGCTTATCTGGTCGGGCGAAGAAAAGTTTGAAAGCTTTAGTGAGCCTGAAGAATACCTTTCCTATCTCGCCGAGGTAACACCCAAGCTTTTCTGGGTATACGAGCAGGTATTAAACCGTTTTTGCCGCGATAACAACCTGAAAAAAGCAAAAGAAAACCCAAAAGAGTTCCTGATTCCCGGTTCTAAGGAATTTATGAACTATCTACATAATAACGGAGTTAAGAATTACTTCGTGACCGGTGCAGTGGTGGATAAATCTATTGAGCCGCCCATGGGTATGTATGAAGAGGTTTTGGGCCTCGGCTTTGAAATCGGCGAAGACAAAGAGGTTGAAGATATCTTCGGCTCCACCTGGGATGAAAAGATACCCAAGGAAGAGGTTATGAGGCGCCTTGTTAAGGAGCTTGGAATCAGCGGCGAAAACGTTCTTGTCGTCGGAGACGGAAGAAGTGAAATTACCGCCGGTGTTTCACTTGGTGCAGTTACATTAAGCATTTTACCCGAAGACTCTAAAAGGCAGCGTGAGCTTCACAAAGAGCTGGGAACGAATATGATAATCTGTGATTATACTTCGGAAGAGATTAAAAAGATAATTAAATAAAAAAATCCCGCTTGTAAAAACAAGCGGGATTTTTTGTATCTGTTTACATTTTAAGGGCAATGCCTTCCGTGGCAAGTTCTTCTATGACCTTATCGGTAACAGCCTTTACCTCTTCACCCGTAAGAGTACGGTCGGGATGGGAGAAAAGAATTCGGACGGTTATAGATTTTCCGCTGTCGTCTGTGTAAGTGTCAACAACGCTTACACCCTTAACGAGGGGACAGTTTTGCGCCTCAATAGCCTTAGCAATGGGAGCAAAGGTGTTGGAAACGAAGGAAAGATCTATTTCCATTTCGGGGAAACGGCTGGGCTCAACGTAGGAAATGCTTGCATTTTCGGTGGCGGCAAATGCGCTCATATCAAGCTCAGCATATACGATGGAGGCCTTTTTGTCGATCTTCTTAGAGACAACAGGATGAACGATTCCGATCTCACCGATGTTCTTTCCGTCGAGGATAACGGTATTAAGGTTTCTGAGATGCTGATAGGACTTGGTTGCCTGCTTCTTTTCAAACGAAAGAGCCCTATGCTTGATATCGTCGGAAATAACGGCCAGCATATCGCGAAGCTCGAAATAAAGGGTCTCAACAGATTTGGTCTTACTGAAAAGGGTCACGGCAAACTTCTTCTGCTCGTTGCAAAGTCCGTCGTCTTTAAGTCCGTCTACAACGCGGCCTATCTCAAATACTCCAAAATCTGCGGCATAGCCGGTATTATATTTAACCTGGCAAAGCTGGGTGGGAATAATGGAACGTCTGATGGTCTCGATATTGGGGTTGACGGCACCGATAAGCTTAACGTTGCCCTCAATTTCAATACCGAGAGCCTTATATTCATCGTAGTACGCCCATACGTAGGAATGAAGCTCGTGGAGGGAATAGCGCTTAACGAGGATATCCTTAATTTTATCCTCAACAGCCTTTTCGGGGTCGGGGCGCACGGGAGCGATAGGTGCAGACGCGGTGTGGATATCGAAGTTATCATAACCGTAGATACGGGTTATCTCCTCAATAACGTCGGCCTTTATGGTAACGTCCTTGGTAGCACGCCAGCTGGGAACGGTCACGCTGAAATCATCACCGTTTAAGGTAACGCCGAAGCCTAAAGACTCAAGGGTCTTAACGATGGTATCGTTGGAAATTTCGATTCCGGTATAGCGGTTAACGAATGCCTTATTAAAATCGAGATTTACGGTATCATACTTAAAGGCATATTCATCGGTAAGAGATGAAACGACCTTAACTCCCCCGTCGATATCGGTGAGAAGTTTAACGAAGCGGGCGATGGCAGGAACGGTAAGCTCGGGGTCGAGGCACTTTTCGTATCTTTGGGATGCATCGGTTCTGTGTCCGAGGCGAACGGTGGATTTACGGATGGAAACAGCGTCGAAGGTAGCCGATTCAAGGGTAAGGGTGGTGGTGTCTTCCACAATTTCGGAATCGAGACCGCCCATAATTCCTGCGATTGCAACGGGGGTATTGTCGTTGCATATCATAAGGGTGTTTTCGTCGATATTGCGCTCGTTTCCGTCGAGAGTAGTGAACTTGAAGGGCTCATCAAAACGCTTTATGCGAAGCTTTTCGACCTTTCTGGAGTCAAATGCATGCATGGGCTGACCCATTTCAAGCATAAGGTAGTTTGTAAGGTCGGCAAGAAGGTTGATACCTCTCATTCCGCAGTAGTAAAGGCGGATGCGCATATTAACGGGGCTTACGTTCTTGGTGATGTTTTCAACCTGGAGACAGGAATAACGCTGACAGAGAGGATCCTCTATCTTCATATCGACCTTAGGAAGGTTATCGTATGCCGAAAGGTCGACAGTATCGAGGGGCTTTAAGGGTCTGCCTGCAAGGGCGGCAAACTCACGGGCGATTCCATAGTGACCCCAAAGGTCAGGACGGTTGGTAAGCGACTTGTTATCTACCTCGAAGATTATATCGTCGATCTGATAAAGGTCTTTAATATCGGTTCCGTTTGATACGTCCTCGGTGATATCCATAATTCCCGAATTGTCATCGGAAATGCCGAT
>CAZRHF010000137.1:0-5174 GCA_964599835.1 uncultured Eubacteriales bacterium
TTCCGAAGCACGAGTATCTTACCGCCTAACTGCTTAACAACGTTCACGGCATAATCCGATTTATTTGATTTTGTCGTTTCTTTCTTAAAATCTATAAATTCTATATTATCGGAAAAAGCGGCGCATACCGTATTCTTGCCCGTGGCATACAGCGCATAAACTACGTCGTCGGTATAACTGCATTTCATAATAGCATCTGCAGAGTTAAAATTCAAGAAATATATATTCGAGTTAAACTTTCCATCTTTGACCTTAAGGGTAGCAACCGCCAAGGTTTTACCGTCAGGAGAAAGCGCTAAAGAATTGACCGTTTCTCCAACCGAATACCACTCATAGATCTTTTTGTTATCTTTATTGAAAACGTATACGACCGATTCATAACCGTCCGCATCGGTCGCAACAGCAAAGCTTCCTGCATCACAAAGAGCGGCCGTAATAATACTGTCATCAAAACTTTTCACAAAAAGACTTTCGGTTAAGGTGTTTACGGATAGCTCTGCTTCACCTTGACCGTACAGAATGTATCTGGTTTCCGAGGCTTTAAGCACCGGCTCGGCATAAGCGTGACTTTTTTCAAAAATGGTTTTACCGTTTCGGTTATAACAATTTACCGAGGTGTCGGTAATGACGAAATATCTGTTATCAAGGTCAACCGTATATTTCGGTTTCCCACCAAATATATCTGCGTCGTAGCCTCCGCCCGACCCGCCTGAAGCAAACGCACTTCCGAAATACTCAAAAACACCGACGGGATGCATAGCGCTTAAAACGAAATATGATATTAAAACTGCAATTATCAAAATCAAAGGCACCAAAAGCTTAAACACGTTTGAGTTCTTACTTGGTCTTCTCTTTTTCTTTTGCGGTTCGTCGTTTTCAAAACCTACGTCGTCGTAATCCTGTGTGCTCGCCAGCTTTTTAACTCTACGTTCAGCTCTGAGCGACAGCGACGGACGTCTTTTCTTTTTTTTAGCCATATTATTCCTTAATAATAAACCTTATTCAAATATAGTCCGTGAGGAGGTGCGGTAATGCCCGCAAGACTTCTGTTACCCGTAGCAAAAAGCTCATCGACCACCGAGGGCTCCAACCTACGGTCCGAAACCTCAACAGCGGTACCGACTATAATCCTGACCATATTATATAAAAAACCGTTAGCGGTAACAAAAATCTCACAAAAATCTCCGTTTTGAGCGGCATAACACTCCGTAATCGTGCGTACGGTATCATCCACCGTTCTGCCCGAGGATGAAAAAGCAATAAAGTCGTGTTCGCCCTTTAGTTCGCTAAGAAACTGATTCATTCTGTCGATATCCAGAGGTCTTACGATATGCCAGCTTCGATCGGCTTCAAAAGGCGAAGGCAGTTTTCGATTCAAAATTCGATATACGTAGTTTTTTCCGACCGAACTGTATCTTGCGTGAAAATCAGAGTCTACGTATTTACTGTCCATAACAACGATATCACAGGGAAGCTTTGAATTAACAGCGGCAACGATTCCGTTTTCGGGAATATAAACGTCGGTATCGTAGTGGCAGTAAAACTCAAAGGCGTGAACACCGGCGTCGGTTCTGCTGCACCCTGTAACACCGGGACGGTGTCCGTAAACTGCTTCAAGCGCGTCCTGCAGACGCTGCTGGACCGTTAT
Organism: uncultured Eubacteriales bacterium; assembly: GCA_964599835.1. Taxonomy (GTDB): domain Bacteria; phylum Bacillota; class Clostridia; order Oscillospirales; family Acutalibacteraceae; genus SFWF01. Next base: position 1,649 of record CAZRHF010000137.1, read on the forward strand.
TCCGTTAGGCTGTACCTGCCAGCCGTGATAGTTTGTTCCGAGGTAAGATATCTTAAGTAAAACCCTCATATTACACCAATTTTTAAGTATATATTTGAAATAATGATTGCGCCAAGGCAGGCGGAAATAACGAGGAAGGATATATAATCACGAAGTCTCATATGAAGCTGCTTCATGCGTTTTCTTCCCTTGCCACCGTTATAACAACGACATTCCATAGCTTCCGCAAGCTCGTAAGCTCTTCTTACCGAAGATATAAGAAGCGGAATCAGGATGGGTAGCAGAGCTTTAACTTTTTTTACTATACCGCCGCTGTCCAAGTCGGCTCCCCTTGCCTTTTGAGCATTCATTATTTTATTTGTTTCTTCAATAAGTGTGGGAATAAATCTGAGGGCGATGGTCATCATCATCGACATCGTGTGGACCGCACGGCCGAGACCGATAAATTTAAGAGGAGACAGTACCCGTTCTATAGCGTCGGTAAGGTCGTTGGGCGTGGTGGTATAAGTGAGCACCGAGCTCAGAAGTATGAGAAGTAAAACACGGACTGCCATAAATCCCGCTCGGATGAGACCTGAAGAATATATTTTAATTATCCAGAAAGAGATGAGTGGCTCTGCCTCTCCCGAAGAATAAAACATATTAAGGACAGCCGTAAACAAAATTATTGGAATGACTACCTTAATACTTTTAAGATAAAGCCTTACAGGTATCTTAGACAAAAGCATCACAGCTACCGTAAGCAATAAAACTACCGCAAGACTTACGGCATTCCCAGCAAGAAACACAAGAACGATCGAATATACGAGAAATAACAGCTTACATCTGGGGTCAAGTCTGTGAATAACCGAATCTGCTACAAAATACTGTCCGAAAGTTATATCGTTAAGCATCGCTTCTACCTCCTTTTCGGAGATAAGAAAGTAGAAATTCAAAGGCCTCGTCAACGGTTAAAGGCGAAGCATCTATCTCTGTTCCGTTTTCCCTCAGTTTTTCAAATACCGAGGTTATCATCGGAACACCAAGTCCGATTTCGGCAAGACCGTTTACATTTGCGAAAACCTTTCTTGTATCGTCGAAAAAAGCAACCTCGCCCTTATTCAGCACAAGCACCTTGTCACAAACTGCCGCAATGTCTTCCATAGAATGAGAAACTATAATAATAGTCGCATTGTTTTCTTTGCGGTAGTCGGAAATTGCTCTGAAAATAGTTTCTCTGCCTATCGGATCAAGACCTGCCGTCGGTTCATCAAAAACAACAATCTCAGGCTTCATTGCAAGAACGCCTGCTATGGCAACTCTGCGCTTTTCTCCGCCGGAAAGCTCAAAAGGAGACTTTTCAAGCAATTCTTCCCTTATCTGCATAAGAGAGGCAGAAAAACGGACTGCCTTATCGAGATCTTCACCGCTTGCACCGAGATTTTCGGGTCCAAAGGCAATGTCTTTATAAACGGTTTCTTCAAAAAGCTGATATTCCGGATACTGAAAAACCAAACCGACCTTAGCACGTATCTTTTTGATATCCTTCGGATTTTCCCAGATATCGTGTCCGTCAATGAAAACACTTCCGGAAGTAGGCTTCATAAGTCCGTTAAGATGAGTGACTAAAGTAGACTTACCCGAGCCGGTATGTCCAATAACACCCAGCACCTCTCCTTTTTCAAGAGAAAAAGAAATATTATTGATGGCTACCTTACGGCTCGGCGTGTTCTCACCGTAGGTATGAGTAAGATCTTTTACTGTTAGATATGCCAAAAAGATTCCTCCGAGGAAAACGGTTTAATTTTATAGAAGGTTTAGTAGGCTATTAACAACGGCTGCACATTCTTCAGTCGATATAACGTCGGTTGAGACATCAAAGCCCGCCTTCTTAAGTCTTGCGAGCAGATCGGTCGTTTGCGGAACGCTGAGACCTGCTTTCCTTATATTATCTATTTGAGAAAACACCTCAGCGGGCAGACCGTCAGAAAGTATTTTTCCTCCTGACATCACGATTACCCTATCGGCCGCCTCTGCTTCTTCCATATAATGCGTAATAAGAATTACGGTTATATTTTTCTCTTTATTTAACTTTCTTATCGTATCTATAACTTCTTTGCGACCTTTAGGATCGAGCATTGCCGTAGGCTCGTCAAGTACGATACATTCAGGCTCCATAGCAATTATTCCTGCGATAGCGACCCTTTGCTTCTGACCTCCGGAAAGCTTATGAGTGGCATCGTGACGCATTTCATACATACCGACAGCTTTAAGTGCGTCATCGACCCTACGTCTTATCTCTTCAGGTTCAAAACCGAGATTTTCGGGTCCAAAAGCAACATCCTCTTCAACGATCGAAGAAACAAGCTGATTATCGGGATTCTGAAACACCATGCCAACCGTCTTTTTTACGGTAAAATCATTATTGTCGTCTGCGGTAGAAAGTCCGTTAACGGTAACCGTTCCGCTTATCGGTTTTATCAGTCCGTTTAAAAGCTTTGCAAGGGTGCTCTTTCCTGAGCCGTTGTGTCCGAGTATAACGTTGAAGGTGCCGCGCTCGAAAGCTACCGAAAAGTTATTTAATACTTCATAGTTTCTGTCGTCTCCTTCGTAAAGGAAGGAAACGTCGTTAAGGGTGATGATATTATCCAATAATATCCCTGCCAGTCCATATAGTAGTATTTCCGCAAGGTAAAACGACATCTCTGCAGGTAACCTTAAGTCCGATCTCCTCGGTGAAAACCTTAGAGTTTTCCGCATTCGGGAATGTGGTTTTTACCATATAATCAAGTATCGTAGGAGAAATTCCTCCGGTATAGGAGTTTAAAAAAACAAAGAGCGCATCGTCGGAAAGAAGCTTTGCGGTATCGGTAAGCAGTTCACCGATCTGGTTTTCAAGCTTCCATACCTCACCGTCGGGTCCTCTTCCGTAGGAAGGCGGATCCATTATAACGGCGTCATACTTGTTTCCACGTCTTATCTCACGTTTAACAAACTTAACACAGTCATCCACAAGCCAGCGTACGGGTCGGTCGGCAAGACCTGATACCTGAGCGTTTTCCTTTGCCCACTGCACCATTCCTTTAGACGCATCAACATGGGTCACCGATGCACCTGCATTAAGGCAGGCAATGGTTGCTCCGCCGGTATACGCGAACATATTCAGCACCTTAACCGGACGCTTTGCTTCCCTTATGAGTCGGTCGGCAAGTTTCCAGTTAACCGACTGTTCGGGAAAAAGTCCGGTATGTTTAAATCCCATAGGTTTAAGTCGGAAGGTAAGGTCGCCGTAGGCAATTGACCAGACGTCGGGAACCTTTTTAAGTGTCTCCCAATATCCGCCGCCGCTGGTTGAGCGGTGGTATACCGCGTGAGCATTTCTCCAACGCGGATCTTTCTTCTCCCCTCCCCATATTATCTGAGGGTCTGGTCTGATGAGGATTATATCGCCCCAACGCTCGAGTCGTTCGCCCGAGACGGCGTCTATAAGCTCGTAATCGTAAAAGTCTTCAGAATAGCGCATTTATACTTCCTTAAAAAATTGTTT
>CAZRHF010000138.1:0-5063 GCA_964599835.1 uncultured Eubacteriales bacterium
ACCGACGGTGAGGTACTGATAGGTGTTAAGGAGGGAGCCTTCCTCAAACACACCGTCACACAGATCGGCATAGTTAGTGTCTTTCGTAATATAATAGTCGAAAGAATCCGGATTTGATCCATAACTAAAGCCGTCGTGGTTTCCGCGTACAAGCGAATACGACATACCGCTGTCTTCGAGCTTTCTGAACTCGGTGGTGGCTGTATTCCACTCTCTTTCGGTGTTACCGTTGGTGATATCGCCCATACCGAACACGTGCTGAATGTTGTAGTTTTCGGCGTTATCAAGGATCCAGTCGTAGATATTAGCCAGCTTATCGGGATAACGGTCGTTTACTATCTGGGTGTCACCCACAACTGCGAAGGAATAAGCATAATCACCCAATGCAGGGGCTTCGTCAAGATAATAGGTTCCCTGACAGATAAGATCGTTTCCGCTTGCAGATGAATCGGCAACGTCCTTCTGATAGCCGTCGGACAGATCGTAGGCCGCCATAAGGTTTTCGTCGGTGAGGTCGATTCCGTTTACATCGGCGGCGATCTCCGTGGCAGAGCGGGTATCGGAGAAGTAGTAAAGTCCGTTTATCTTACCCTTAAATGAGGTCTGGGAGATTCCGCGGTTGTCGGTACCGACGTATAAGGGAGAAGAAGGAATGAAGGCGGTGACGGTAGCAGTCTTGGTCTGCCTTGCCACACCGTCAACGTAGCAGGTAAGGGTTCCAGCAGTCTCGTCGTAAACGACGGCAAGCTTGAGCCATGTGCCTGTTCTGACGTCGACGCTGTCAAACACGGTGTTGACTACTGCTTTGTTTTCAAGAACGAGATAGAAACGGGGCTGACCGTTCGTATAGACCTCAAGGTTGACAATTCCTTTTCCCGAAGTGCTATAGTTACCTGCGATAACTCCGCCGCGCTGATCGTCGGCAAAGTTTCTGGGTAGATAGATCTCGGCTTCTACCGTTTTGGGGAAGGAGGGCAGAGCCTCGGACATAAGGTAGTAGTTGTTGCTGTTGATCTCCACACCGCCGGTGGGAGGAGGTGTGAGGTCGGTATAAACGAGGTTGTTGCCGTTTGACGAGAGGTCGGCGAGGATATCAGCAGAGTCGGAAGAAAGATCGTAGGCAAAGAGGAGATTTGCATCCCCGACGTTAACAGCCTTCATATCCTGATCGATCTCGCTAACGGTACGGATATCGCTGTATGCGGCGACCGAGTAGAGCTGGGCGTACTGAAGGTTGTAATCGCCTGAATCGGTACGAATATCACGTCCGACGCCGAAGACCTTATTTATGTCGGGAGCAAGCAGATCTTCGTTGTGGGTGATGGACTGACGCAGAACGCCGTTTACGTAGCAGTTAAGGGTATTGGTATCGTAATCGATGGTGACTGCAAGGTGGCATCTGCCCTCCTCGCGAAGGTCGATATTGTCGAAGGAAAAGGTCTGACGGACGTTGCCCGGGATCTGCAGATAAATATAGGGTGCACCGTTTGTCCTAATCTCAAAATTTAATGTTGCAGCCTTTGCGGCGGTGCTGCTATAAACGCTGTAGTTACCGAAGATGGTATAAAGACGGGTGGCGGGGGCATCGGGGTCGACCTCTATGTCGGCTTCAACGGTGAGGGGCAGAGCCGAAGGAATTTCTTCGGTTACGTATCTGTCGTAGGTAGTAAATCTTGTTCCTTCCTCGAAGGTCTTGGTGCCTGTGTAAACAAGATGGTTATGATTAAGAGAAAGGTCGGTGAGAATGGCACCGCCCTTAGCGGTGAAGTCGTAGCCTGCAATAAGATTTTCGTCGGCCTTATCCATAGCTACGGCATCGTCAGCGATCTCCTCAGGGGTACGGATATCGGAATAAAGTGCAACGTCGAAAAGCTCGGTCTGCTTGAGGTACTGAGCGTTGCCGCTTCTCAGGTCTCCGCCGATACACATAACGTTGGTGATGGTGGGTGCGGCGTCGTAGCTTAAAGTAATAGTCTGCATAGCAACGCCGTTTACATAGCAGGTTGCAGTTTTATTTGTAAAGTCGGCAGTGATGGCAAGGTGAAGCTTTTCACCTGTGCGGACGTCAATGTTAGAGAAATTGTGCTTCGTTCCGCCCGAGCTGCCGGGCTGTATCCAAAGGGAGGGATGTCCTCCGTCGCGGATCTCAACGCCTGCGCTGATACCGCTGCCGCTATAGTTTCCGACAACGATTCCTGCGCGTTCGGGCGCATCGGCATCTACCTTAATGGTAGCCTCCCATGTGAGGGGGAAGGCGGAAAGAGCAGTGGCGGTTCTATATGTTTCGGAAGCACCTGCAACGGTGATTCCCGAATCCGAAACGGGAACAGAGCCAAGCTGAATGTTTACAGCGGGGTCTATCGTATCAAGGAATATCTTCTGAATGGGATAGGTTGCGGTGGTGTAGAAGTTGTCACCAATGCCCCAGATGTGCTGTGCGGCGGCGGAGCCTTCCATAGCCGAAGCGCTTACGGTGATGACCGAGGGAGCAACCGAACCCGCGTTGGCGGTTGCGGAATATACTGCGGAAGAGGTCATTGTGCCTTTATAAGCACTGGAGTTTCCGGCGCTTCCGCCGAAGGCAGGATAAGCAGTGGCGTTATAGCTGTTTGAAACCGAAATATCGCCCGAAGCCCAGGCGTCGCCGAGAAATGCGCCTTCGCGGTCGCCTGCGCTGATATAAGCGTTATTTACCGCGAGGTTCTTCATAACGACGTGACCGGTCTGAAGATAACCCATAGCTACGCCCGAGGTGGGATAGTTGGAGTTTGCAACAGAGTCGGGATTACTGCAAAGATAGGCATTGTCGAAATAGCAGTTTTCAACGGTGGTGGTAACGTTGCTGGTATTGTATGCAAAAAGGACAGACTGGTATGTAGCACCGATAAAGCAGGTGTTGGAAATACGGAGGTTTTTGACGGTGGCGCCGCTGCTGGCGGTGAAAAGCGCGTGACGGGAAGAGCCGCCTACCGCAACGGTCTCTGTGTTATAAAGTCCGTTTATAGTGTGGCCGTTTCCGTCCAGAGTACCGCCGAAGGTCGCACCTGTCGACCATACGTTAAGGATAGAGGTATCGGATATGGCGGTTCCGTTAAGAGTTGTGAGTACCGCGGTATCTTCCGACCGGGAAACGCGAAGGTCGTTAAGATAGATATCGGCAGTGAGGATATAGCTTCCGCTTCCGCCGTTTGCGCCAAGCCAGGCAAGCTCAGCGGCGGTACCGATCTCTTTAACGCCGTCGGAGTCGGAGTCGACGGGCTCTGCTGTGGCAGTTCCGTCCCACACCTCAAAATCGGCGGCAGAGGCCATACCGACAAAACAGGTGAGGATCAGGGTCACCGAGAGAAGGATAGCAAGTAGTCTTTTCATAGCTTTTCTCCTTAACTTTGTATAAATTTTGCCGTGTTCAAAAAAGTGCATAAACCGTTTCAAAATAAACCTGTTGAAAAAGCGCTGATAACGGGTTATAATCCTTTTAAAGCATAGCATATTATCGACCGCTTTTCAATCACATTATTATGAAATCAAATTGCACATTTTTGAAAATAGAGGTGAGCTTATGGCAAAAAGCTTTGCGTATTCCTATGGCAATTCGGTTGAAAACTTTAAGATAACCAATCACATCGGTGCCGAAAGCTTTGAGCTTCCCGTATACATTTCCACCACGGGAAGAGTTATAGAGGAGCATTACGTCGACTGGACGGAAAACGAAAAATGCTTTATGGTATATTCCGAAAAGGGGTGCGGACGTGCTCTTGTAAACGGCAAATGGGAGCTTCTTCCCGAAGGAAGTCTTATATATATTCCCACCACCGAAACTGTCATATACGAGCCTGCAAGCGAGGAGCTCTGGTCTACGGCCTATATTACCTTCGGAGGACGTATGGCAGAGACTCTGGCGGGAAGCGAGATACGCATTATAAACGACAAAGAATTCGACTTCTTCCCTGCCGCCATTGCCTCCCTTTACGAAAAATGCGGCTCACCCGACTGGGACGAATACAGTCAGTCGCTTATTTATTATATCCTTATAAAATTCGGCCGACTCACCTCCGATGCCGAGGAGCGTGCCAACCGAAACACTCTTATCATGCAAAAAATGATGGGATCGGTCAAATACGTCAACGAGCATTTTTCAAAGGAGCTTACCCTGACCGATCTTGCTGAAATGATCGGTATTACCGAGGAATACTACTGTAAGCAATTTAAAAAGCTTACGGGCTCGACCCCCATTGCCTACATAAATTCCCTTAGAGTCGCCCACGCCTGCGATCTGCTTTCCAACAACCCGAGCGTCGGCACGGGTGAGATATGTGCAAGGTGCGGCTTCAACACCCCGACCTATTTTAACCGCGTATTTAAAAAGGAGATGGGAATCACCCCCGGAGAGTTCAGAAAAAAGAATAAGTAGTATAAGTTTTCCTTGATTTGTTAATATATTAACGATATAATAAAGGCAAGCCCGTTTCTTGTAACAACCGATTACCGTTATACCCTTCGCTCGAGATCCCGCCTTCGGGTTCGGTATGCTCAGGATGACCCGAGCGAAAATAACGCTTTACTTTAGTTGTTACAAGCCCATCGGCTAATTGAACTTAAAGGAGATATAATTATGGCAAACCGTTTTGTACTTAACGAAACATCCTACCACGGCTACGGCGCAATTTCGGCCGTTGCAGACGAGATCACCGCACGAGGCTTCAAAAAGGCCTTCGTATGCTCCGACCCCGACCTTATCAAGTTCGGTGTAACCAAGAAGGTTACCGACATTCTCGACAATGCTTCTATCCCCTACGAGATCTACTCCAACATCAAGGCAAACCCCACCGTTGAAAACGTTCAGGGCGGCGTTGAGGCCTTCAAGGCCGCAGATGCTGACTGCATCGTAGCTATCGGTGGCGGCTCCTCTATGGACACTGCAAAGGCTATCGGTATCATCATCACCAACCCCGAATTTGCCGACGTTGTTTCCCTTGAGGGCGTTGCTCCCACTAAGAATAAGTGTGTTCCCATCATCGCAGTTCCCACCACCGCAGGTACTGCTGCCGAGGTTACCATCAACT
>CAZRHF010000139.1:0-1129 GCA_964599835.1 uncultured Eubacteriales bacterium
TGTTTGCTTCGCAAATCCCGATAGGGATTTATATCGCGGCGTGAGCCCCTCGACCCTGGGCGCTTGGCCCTTTTCCCTAATAAAAAAGACCCTTTCGGGTCTTTTTTGTTTACAGATTCGCAACGTCTGCGTCGGTTATGAGGTGGTAGCCGGCGGCGGTGAGGGCGGCCTCTGCGGCGGCGTTATCCTCAACGCGGAGAACCACGTAGGCGTGCTTCTCGGTGCGGGTCATAAATGCGTAGAGATATTCCATATTGATGTTATTCTTGTCAAGAACGTCGAGGGCGCCCGAGAGCTTTCCGGGTGCGTCTCCTATCTTAACGCCCACAACGTCGGTCATCTTAAGGAGATAGCCTTCGTCGGAGAGGGTCTTCTGAGCCGTATCGTTATCATTAACGATGAGGCGGAGAATACCGAAATCCTTGGTATCTGCAATGGAAAGGGCGCGGATATTGACCGAGTGCTTTGCAAGGGTGTCGGTAATATCAACAAGGGCTCCCTGCTTGTTTTCAACGAATACGGTAAGCTGTTTTAACATAACTATTCTCCCTTTAAATTAGTCGTGAAGCTTTCTCTTATCAACAACGCGGACGGCCTTGCCCTCGCTTCGGGTGATGGATTTGGGAGCAACAAGGTGAACGGCGGGGTTGATTCCGAGCATAGTCTTCATAGCCTCGGCCAGCTTCTTTTCAAGGATCGAAACGCCCGAAACTGTGTCGGAGAACTGGTCGGCGTTCATTTCAACCATAACGTCAAAGGTGTCGTTGTTGTTCTTACGGTCGACGATGATCTGATAATTAGGCTCGTAGCCTTCCTTAAGGAGGACGGTTTCGATCTGGCTGGGGAATACGTTAACTCCGCGGATTATCATCATATCGTCGCTTCTGCCCATGGGCTTGGACATCTTGATGTGGGTTCTGCCGCAGGAGCAGGGCTTTCTGGACAGCACGCAGATATCGCGGGTGCGATAGCGGAGGAGGGGGAAGGCTTCCTTATCAAGGGAGGTGAATACCAGCTCGCCCTTGGAGCCTTCGGGAAGGACCTCGCCCGTATCGGGGTCGATGATCTCGGCAAGGAAGTGGTCCTCGTTGATGTGCATTCCCGTCTGCTCCTCACATTCGAAGGATAC
>CAZRHF010000139.1:1139-5028 GCA_964599835.1 uncultured Eubacteriales bacterium
AACGGCTTCGATGCCGCGGCGCATTTCTTCGGTCCAGGGTTCGGCACCGAAAATGCCTGCCTTCAAGAGAATATCTTCGGGTTTATAGCCCTGTTCCTTCAGGGTTTCGCCGATGTAGGCGGCGTAGGAGGGGGTGCAGCAGAGGATGGTGGCCTTGAGGTCGGTCATAAACTGGATCTGACGTTCGGTGTTGCCCGAAGACATAGGAAGAGTGAGGCAGCCTACTCTGTGGCTTCCGCCGTTGAGTCCGGGTCCGCCGGTAAAGAGACCGTAGCCGTATGCAACCTGACAAACGTCCTCGTCGGTTCCACCTGCGGCAACGATGGCACGTGCACAGCAGTCCTCCCAGAGGTCGATATCCTTCTGGGTATAGAAGGCAACGACGCGGCGGCCCGTGGTTCCCGAGGTAGACTGAATTCTTACGCAGTCCTTAAGGGGCTTTGCGAGAAGTCCGTAGGGGTAGGCATCTCTTAGGTCGCTTTTGGTGAGGAAGGGGAGCTTGTGAAGGTCCTCAATTCCGTTTATGTCGTCGGGAGCAACACCCTTTTCGTCCATAAGGTTACGGTAATACTCCACGTTTTCATAAACGTGCTTGACCTGTTTTCTGAGCTTTTCCGACTGAAGCTTTTTAAGCTCTTCCACCGGCATAGTCTCAATTTCTTTTTGATAATAGCGCTGCATAGATAAACCTTCTTTTTTATAGATTTACGCTTTAAAAGCGCATTGATTATGCGTGGAAGCCTAAGTCAAAGGCTTTTTTGTTCATTTCGACAAACTTCGGAGCAACGGTGTTCTCTATTGCCGAGATCCAGCGGTCGTAGGGAATGTCAAAATATTTTGCGGCCTTGCCCATAAGAACGATGTTAACTGCCTTGGAGGAGCCTGCTTCCTCGGCAAGAGAGAGGGCGTCGAGGGCGTCGATGTTTATTCCTTTGGCGGTCAGCTCATCAAGAACTCCCTCGGGGTAGGTAGCGGCGCCGATAATTACAGGCATGGGGTCGATCTGCTGAGTGTTGACAACCAGCTTACCGCCCTTTTTAAGGTAGGGGGCGTAACGGGCGGCCTCCAATTTTTCGAAGGAGATGATTATATCGGCCTCACCCTGAGTGACGATGGGAGAATATACCTTTTCGCCGAAGCGGACGTAGGTTACGACCGAGCCGCCGCGCTGGCTCATACCGTGAACCTCGCTGACCTTAACGTCGTAGCCCTCTCCCGTGAGGAGATTGCCCAGCAGCTTGGAGGCAAGGAGGCTTCCCTGTCCGCCGACGCCGACTATCATAACACTTTTTGTCATAGCTTACTCCTCCTTATATAATAGCATCAAAGTAGCAGAGCTGTTTGCAGACTCCGCATCCGACGCAAAGGGTGTTGTCGATGTGGGCCTTGCCGTCCTTCATACTGATGGCAGGACAGCCAAGGGTCATACATTTCTTGCAGGAACGGCACTTATCGGGGTCTACCTTAAGGGGTGCCTCGTGCTTGACCGATTTAAGGAGCACGCAGGGGCGGCGTGAGATAATTACCGAAGGCTCCTCTGCTGCAAGCTCTTCTTTAACAGCCTTTTCGCAGGCGGCAAGGTCGTAGGGGTCAACTACCCTTACGCGGTTTATGCCGAGGGCCTTACAGAGTGCCTCTAAATCTACCTTAGCGGCAGGGTCGCCCTTAATGTTAAAGCCGGTGGTGGGGTTCTGCTGATGCCCCGTCATACCTGTAATGGAGTTATCGAGGATGATAACGGTGGAATTCGTGGCGTTATAGGCAACGTTTACAAGTCCCGTCATACCCGAGTGCATAAAGGTGGAGTCGCCGATCACGGCAACGCTCTTCTTCTCGGCAGTCTCGCCGCGTGCAAGGTTAAAGCCGTGAAGTCCCGAAACCGAAGCTCCCATGCAAAGGGTTGAATCAAGGGCATTAAGGGGAGGAACTGCACCGAGGGTGTAGCATCCGATATCGCCTAAAACGGTTATCTTATTCTTGGCCAGGGTGTAGAACATACCTCTGTGGGGACAGCCTGCACACATCATGGGAGGACGGCCCGGTACGGCAGAGTCGGCCGAAACGATCTCGGGGGCTTCTTTTCCGAAGGCGGCGGCAATGGTGGCCTGGGAGAACTCACCCAGAGCCGAGAACATTTCCTTTCCGACACACTCTATGCCGAGACCCTTAACGTAGGTTTCGATAACGGGGTCAAGCTCCTCAATAACGTAGAGCTTTTTGACCTTGGAGGCAAAGTCCTTAATGGTCTTCTCGGGCAGGGGGTTGGGCATACCGATCTTAAGTATGCTTACCGAGTCGCCGAGAGCCTCTTTTACGTAGAGGTAGGAACAGCCCGAGGTGATTATGCCGATATCGCTGTCGGCATATTCCACCGAGTTATAGATGCAGTTTTCGGAAAACTCTCTTATGGCCTCGGTTCTTGCCTCAACCAAGGGGTGACGCTTTATTGCGTTGCCCGGCATCATTATATATTTCTGGGGATTCTTTTCATAATCCTTTAAAACGGCAGGGGTAGCCTCGCCTAATTCCACGACCGACTGGCTGTGGGCAATGCGGGTGCACATACGGAGCAGTACGGGGGTGTCGAATTTTTCCGAAAGCTCAAAGGCGGTCTTGGCGAAAAGATATGCCTCAGCCGAATCGGAGGGCTCCAGCATAGGAACCTTGGAAGCGATGGCATAGTGACGGGAGTCCTGCTCGTTCTGGGAGGAGTGCATGGCGGGGTCGTCGGCAACGCAGATCACCATACCGCCGTTTACTCCCGTATAGGAAAGGGTGAAAAGGGGGTCGGCGGCAACGTTAAGGCCGACGTGCTTCATAGCGCAGGCCGAACGGGCACCTGCAAGGCTGGCACCAAAAGCAACCTCGCAGGCCACCTTCTCGTTGGGGGCCCATTCGCTTTTAATATCGTCGTATTTTGCCAAAAATTCGGTGATCTCGGTGGAGGGTGTTCCCGGGTAGCTGGAAACAACGCCGAGTCCGCCGTCGTGGAGACCTGCGGCAACCGCCTGGTTTCCTATCATAAGTTTCTTCATATATATGTACCTCTGTGTTAAAATACTTATTAACTTAAGATTTGTTCTGTGAATCAACAAGGCCTTCTGCGCCGTAGATCTTACGAAGCTTGGGCTTTTCTATCTTTCCCGTGGGGTTTCTGGGAACGTCGGCAAAGATTATCTTACGGGGACGCTTATACCTCGGAAGATCCATACAGAATTCATTTATCTCTTCCTCAGTGCAGGTCATACCCTTTTTGACCTGAACGATAGCGGCGGCAATTTCGCCGAGGCGTGCATCGGGCAGACCGATAACGGCAACGTCCCCTATCTTGGGATGAGCCGACATAAAGTTTTCGATCTGTACGGGGTAGAGATTTTCACCGCCCGTAATGATAACGTCCTTTTTACGGTCGACAAGGTAGATAAAGCCGTCCTCGTCCTGCATTGCCATATCTCCGGTATAGAGCCAGCCCTCCTTAAGGGTGGCGGAGGTGGCGGCCTCGTCGCGGTAGTAGCAGGTCATAACGCCGGGTCCCTTAAGGCAAAGCTCTCCGACCTCACCCTGCTTTACCGTCTCGTCCTCGGGGGTAACGATCTTGACCTCCCAGCCGTAGCCGGGAATACCGATGGCGCCGACCTTGTGTACGTTCTCGACGCCGAGATGTACCGCACCGGGTCCGATAGATTCCGAAAGACCGTAGTTGGTGTCGTACTGCTGATCGGGGAAGTATTCAAGCCAGCGTTTTATAAGAGACTGGGGTACCGGCTGTGCGCCGATGTGCATAAGTCTCCAGTGTGACAGATCGAATTCGTCTAAGTTTATGTCTCCGCGGTCGATGGCGTTAAGGATGTCCTGTGCCCAGGGAACCAGGAGCCATACGATAGTACAC
>CAZRHF010000140.1:0-4919 GCA_964599835.1 uncultured Eubacteriales bacterium
CCGTTTTTTTGTGGCCGCCGCGGCTGACTCCTACTTATTTTGCATCTTTTTCCATTTAATATAACCTCGCTGATGTTTGTGTTTACTTTTTATATAAATAAAAAAGAATTGTCAAGTTGTCTATCCGTCAAAATCTTCTGCAAGAAGGTCTGCTTCAGCTACCGATTCTACTTTTATTCCATCGGTGAGCAGCAATATATCCTCTCCGGGAAGCAGGTTGGGCTGTATTTCATAGGTCTTTACGGCTACTCCGTTTTTGAACAGCTTGACCTGCATATCTGAAAGTCTTATCTCGTAGTTGTCTGCTTGTTGAGGAATTTTCATCTTTGTTTCCGAGTTGTCCTCTCTATCGGGAGCTGCACTTAGAAATATCACCGCGATCAAGAGTAAAAAAGCTATTGAAAAGCCGCGCAGCTTAAGACTTTTGTTCAATAAGTTCCACTCCTTAACAATAATTTAAACATTTGTAAAAAAATTGTTACCCAATTTCGTGTAAAATATGCTATAATAGGAAAAAATGTATTGTGAGGTGTTATGCTTGAACAATAATAATTTTGAAGAAGAAAACAAAAATACCTTTGGAAATACAAATGAAAACGATCTTTCCGACGTCGGATTTACCGTCGACGAAGACTTTGACCTTTCAAGCAACGACTCTGATCTTCTTGATCTTAACAGCTGTTTTACCGACGATGACGTTATTCAGCTTGAGACCGAAGGCAACGCAGATAAATCGCCGGCAAAAAAGAAGAGCAAAAAAACCGTTGTCAAAAAGATACTTAAGATATGTCTGGTTTTCTTCCTTATCGGAACTATTCTGGTAACTACTGCGGGAGCCGCAGGGTTTATCTGGTTTGCCGGTATCGAGCATTACAGTGAGGTTGAAGATATCGACCTTAACGACCTTTCATACTACAGCAGTTCTGTAAAACTCAATTATTCTACAACTATCTATGTGCAGGACGACAAGGGTGAGTGGATCGAGTACCAAAGACTGCACCAAGGTGAAAACCGAATTCCCGTCGAATACAATAAGGATAAGGCCGACGCTAACGATCCCGAGTACACGGGTATACCGAAAAATCTCGCCAATGCTTTTATCGCTGTTGAGGACAAACGTTTCTTTGATCACGAAGGTGTTGACTGGAGAAGAACGTTAAGTGCATTTCTTAATATGGTAACGAGCCAGTCTATGTCGGGTCATGGCGGATCTTCCATTACTCAACAGCTTATTAAAAACCTTACCATGAATAACGACCGCAGCGCAATGCGTAAGATCAGAGAGATCAAAAGCGCTCTCTATATTGAAGGTAAGTTTTCTAAGGAAGCCATTCTTGAGGCATATATGAATACAATTGCAATGGCAAACGGCCTTTACGGAGTAGAGGCGGCTGCTAAGTTCTATTTCGGAAAAAGCGTTAATGAGCTAACTCTGGCTGAATGTGCTTCTCTTGCAGGAATCACCAACAGTCCTGAAAACTACCGGCCTGACCTCAGGGGAGAAGAGAACAAAAAACGCCGTAACATAATTCTCGGTCTTATGGAGGAACAGGGTTATATTACCGAGGCCGAATGTAAAGCCGCTAAAGCAGAAGAGCTTGTGGTTGTTGCGGATAAGTCAGTTCTTAAAGAGGTGGATGTAAACAATTATTTCATCGACGCTCTTATCGACGATGTTGTTTTGGCTCTTTCCAAGGAGTTTGAGTGCAGTAAGACCGAGGCAGAAACGATGTTCTATAATGGCGGTCTTAAGGTATACGCAACCCTTGATCCCCACGTTCAGGAGGCAATGGAAACGGTATATGAGAACGACGAATACGCAATCACCTCCAAAAAGACGGGAGCTAAGCTTCAGGGATCTATGACCGTAATGGATTATTCCGGTCATATCCTTGGCATGGTAGGCGGTATCGGAGAAAAAACCGAAAACCGCGGTCTTAACCGTGCTACTATGTCTCCACGTCAGCCCGGTTCAACGATGAAACCCATTGCGGCATACGCGCCGGCAATTGAGAACGATCTTATAACCTATTCTTCGGTAATCAACGACGGTAAAAAGCGTTACGGACCTACTAACTGGTTACCGCGTAACTGGTACGGATATTATAAAGGAAACGTAAAAGCTGAGTATGCTCTTGAAATTTCCATCAACGCTATACCTGTCTATCTCGTTGATCTTTTAACCCCGCAAAAATCCTATGATTTCCTTACTAAATCATTAGGAATTAAGAATCTCAACCCCGAAGATATCAATTATGCGCCTCTCGGAATGGGTGGTACAAACGGCGGTCTTACTACACGTGAATCTGCCGCGGCCTATGCGATTTTCGGCAACGGCGGTAAGTATTATGAGCCCGTCACATTCACCCACATTTACGACCAAAAGGGAGACCTTATAGTTTCTACCGAAAAGGATCCTATAATTGCCGTCAGCGAAGAGACCTCGGTCGTTATGAACAAGATGCTTCAGAACGTTGTTTACGGCAATGAAGGAACGGGTGGCGGTGTTCGTAAGTTTGTTTCAAAGACGCGAGTATTCGCCAAAACAGGTACTTCCGATTCGTCAAATGACCTTTGGTTCGTAGGCGGCACTCCATATTATGTAGGATCAAGCTGGTGTGGATACGATCAGCAGGAGGGCATTTCTAAAGCTTCCGCCGCGCAGAATATGTGGGGAGCGGTTATGCAGAAGCTTCACGAAGACCTGCCTGCTAAGCAGTTCTTTTCTTCTGAAAACGTTATTTGTAAGCCCTACTGCGCTTCTACGGGTCTGCTTGCCAAAACAGGATGCCCCGTAAGTGATTACGGTTGGTATAAAACATCTAACGCTTCTTACTGTACCTCTCACGACGGTGATAAGGTGAAGGGTACCAGCGAGTCTGAAGCCAAGAAATATATTGAAGGACTTTCCGAACCTGAGAAGCCTGTCGAAAACAGTTCATCGCAGTCTTCCTCCTCCTCTTCTTCATCGTCGGGAAGCTCCTCAACACAAACAGGATCATCCGACAGCTCATCTTCGACTTCGTCATCAGACACCTCATCAACAGGAACGTCGACCAACTCTGATGCAGGCGGCGGAACTCCGACAGATTAACCAAAAAAGCGGACTTAAAACAGTCCGCTTTTTTTGCGGTTAAAATTCTTCTTGACAAAATGAAGAATATCGTTTAATATAAATTTATTAGTTAATAGCACCATTTTGGAGTTGTTATGTGCACAGGATTTGTAGAAAAATACAACGATTATTCAGATGACGAGCTAATACAGTTATCACAAGACAATAATCAGGATTCTTTTGAAACGCTTTTCTACAGATACCTGCCTCTGCTTAAAAAAATCATTGCCAAAAACACCGTTTTAGGCGCTGATTTTGACGATATGCTTCAGGACGCCACAATATCTTTTTATTACGCTGTCCAGATGTTCGATTTTCATTCTTCTTCTTTCGCGACCTTTTTGTCTCTTTGCGTTGACCGTTCTCTAAAGTCAACTATACGTAAAGCTTCGGCACAGAAGCGTATACCTGAGGGACTTATCGTTCCGATCGATGACGATATCGGCATAAACGCAAGTATAAAAAGCGCTGAGGAAGAGTATTTCGGAAAAAATGCTGTAGGGGAGACGACCGATTCCATAAAGTCCAGGCTTTCGCAGTTGGAATTCAAGGTGCTTGTTACATACCTCAATACCGGCAGTTACGATTTAACTGCCCTCGAATTGGGAATTACGAGAAAAACGGTCGACAATGCGCTTCTCCGCATCAGAAAGAAACTTAACAGGTAAATTACAGCGTTGCTGATAATTTAT
Source organism: uncultured Eubacteriales bacterium (assembly GCA_964599835.1). Taxonomy (GTDB): domain Bacteria; phylum Bacillota; class Clostridia; order Oscillospirales; family Acutalibacteraceae; genus SFWF01. Next base: position 3,808 of record CAZRHF010000140.1, read on the forward strand.
AAATGCCAAACGGCAAAATTTACCAATCGAGAGAGGTACAAAAAATGTTTGAAGACAAGACTTTAACTTGCAAAGACTGCGGCGAAGAGTTCGTATTTACCGCAAGAGAGCAGGAGTTCTACGCCGAAAAGGGCTTTGAGAATGAGCCTTTAAGATGTAAAGCCTGCCGCGACAAGCGTAAGAACAGAGGTAACGGACCCAGAGAGCTTCACGAAGCCGTATGTAATGCATGTGGCGGAGTTGCAAAGGTTCCCTTTATTCCACGCGATGACCGTCCCGTTTATTGCAGCGAATGCTTTGCAAAAATGAAGGAAGAATCTGCTGAATAATCATTTTTAAGCCGTCTTTTGACGGCTTTTTTTATTTTTGTGAGATTATCTCTTTATTTTTTAATAAAAAAATGTTAAAATAATTCATAGTGTATTAACACAAATGTTCTATTATATTGGTAAAATCGAATTTGAGGTGATCTATATATGGATAAAGCTAAAGTTCTCGTTGTCGACGATGACACCAACATCTCCGAATTACTGCGCTTGTATCTTGTTAAAGACGGATACGAAGTAATTACCTGCGCTGACGGAATGAGTGCGGTCGAGCTTCAGAAGAAGGAAAATCCCGACATAATTCTTCTTGATATTATGCTTCCGAAGTTTGATGGTTGGCAGGTCTGCCGTGAGATCAGAAAGTCAAGCGAAGTTCCTATCATTATGATAACGGCAAAAAGTGAGACCTTCGACAAAATACTCGGTCTGGAGCTTGGTGCGGATGACTATGTTTCCAAGCCCTTCGACGCTAAAGAGGTCGTTGCCAGAGTCAAGGCAGTTCTTCGTCGTACTAATTCCGAGCAGAAAAGCAAGTCTGACGAGGTAAGATTCGATAAACTTGTAATTAACATAACGAATTATGAGCTGATCGTTGACGGTCGCTCGGTAGACACTCCTCCAAAGGAGCTTGAACTTATTTATCATCTTGCGAGCAACCCTAACAGAGTGTATACAAGAGATCAGCTTCTTGATGAGGTTTGGGGATTCGACTACTATGGCGATTCTAGAACCGTTGATGTACACGTAAAACGTCTGCGTGAAAAGCTTGAAAATGTTTCTGAGTCC
>CAZRHF010000141.1:0-4885 GCA_964599835.1 uncultured Eubacteriales bacterium
AATAAAGAGGGAAAGGCCATCCTGACCCTCAGGAACATACTCGGAAACAGCTGCTGCCCAGGATGAGATAGGAGCTATCATACAAACGGGAGCTGCGGTAGCATCAATAAGATAGGATAGCTTTGCGCGGGAAATCTTAGCCTCATCTGTTACGGGACGCATAACTGCGCCAACGGTTAAGCAGTTAAAATAATCATCAATAAAGATAAGCACGCCGAAAAGGAAGGTTGCAAGCGCTGCGCCTACCCTGCCCTTAACATGTTTAGCTGCCCAGTTACCGAAGGCCTGAGAGCCGCCTGCATTATTAAGGAGCGCTACGATAATACCGAGAACTACTAGGAATACAAAAATACCTGCTGTATCAGAGACCGAAGAGATAAGACCATCATTTATAACCTTATCAACGGTATCAAGGGGCTTAAAGCCCGATGCTAAAAGACCGCCTGCCAAAACACCGATAAAGAGGGATGAATAAACCTCTTTAGTGATAAGAGCAAGACCGATTGCCACCACGGGCGGGAAAAGTGACCATAAGGTTCCAACGGGTTCGGTAATGGGGCCTGTAAAGGCGCAGAGAATACCGAAAGCCACGATGAAAGCAAATATGAGCACCTTGGGGATGATTTTCTTTGTTGTCATTTTTTCTCCTCCTAAGAACAAGCTTTTGCTTCGTTCATAAAATGTTAAAAAAATAATATCATAAGATATTATATATGTCAACTTTTTTGACAAAAAATAACCCCCGACTGAAAGGCAACATTTCGTAAAGAAGTTGTCCCTGTTACATTTTTCCAAAAGAAAAATGACACTTTCGAAACTGAAAGTGTCATAGTGGGTGACATACTTTAAGAAACATATTACTTACCGAAAAACAAAAAGCTTTTTCGAAAGTTTGAGTTATATTGCAAACTATCGTTTGCAGTTATATTTGACCTACGGTCAAGTTATATGAAAGCCATACGGCTTTCGTTATATTATATTCGCCCTTTAAACTCGCGGAGCGAATATAACTGTGGCATCTTTCCTTAGGAAAGGTGCCACAAGGGCGCTTTTTACTGCTCACAAAGCTCTTCCCAACGCTCCATAGCGGTTAGAAGCTTTTCTTTTACCTCGTCGAGGCTCTTTGTGACCTCAATTAAAAGCTGATAGTCGGCGGTGGTCTCGGGCAGACTCAGCCTTTCCTCAAGCTTGGCCTGTTCCTGCTCCAGTTCGGCTATTTCCTGCTCGGTCTTTTCGATCTGAGTTTTGAGCTTACGCTGTCTTGCGGCCTCTTCTTTTTGCTGTTTATAGGACATTCCCCCTGCCCCTACCGTCTTTTTCTCGGCGGCGGGGGTCTCCTCTTCGGCCTTAAGGGCAAGATATCCGTCGTAATTTCCCTTAAGCTCTTTAAGGGTATCGCCGTCAAAATAGAGTATGCGGTCGGCAAGGCGGTTTATAAAATATCGGTCGTGGGAAACGGCTAAAATGGTTCCCTCGTAGCCCTCCAAAGCCTCCTCCAAAACCTCACGGGAGGCAAGGTCGAGATGATTCGTTGGCTCGTCAAGAAGAAGGAAATTATCCCGTCGGAGCATTAAAGAGCAAAGGGCGACTCTGGCTCTTTCTCCTCCGCTGAGCTCACTTATAGACTTAAAGACCTCATCTCCCTTAAACATAAAGAGGGCAAGGGCGCATCTGAGCTCGGTGTCTCCTTTTGTGGGGAAATCGGTGCGGAGTTGGGAAAAGATGGTGTTGTTTTCATTCAGGGTGCCGCCGTGCTGGTCGAAATAGCCAACCTTAACTCCCACTCCCCTTTTGCCTTCGCCGTTTAGTATGTTTTTAAGCAGTGTGGTCTTTCCGCAACCGTTTTTTCCGATTATAAATATCCGGTCTCCGCGTAAAACATTCAGGTTTACCCCGCTGTAAAGGGTGCGGCTTCCAAAGGAACATTCGGCGTTTCTGACGCTGAGAACCTCCTCCGAGCAGAGACTGCCTGCCGAAAAACGGAGGGTCATTTGTTCAAGCTCCTCTTCGGGGACGGTAAGTCCTTCAAGCAATCGGTCGATCTGCTTTTGCTTGCTTTCGGCGGTCTTTATATTGCGTTCGCGGTTCCAGCGCCGTTGCTGTTCAATGATTCCCTCAATTCGGTGGACCTCACGCATGGTGTTGTCATATTCCCGCTTTATGCTTTCCTCTCTGTGGGCTCTGAGCTCCAGATATTTGGTGTAGTTTCCGGGGTAGCAGTAGAGCTTTTTATGCTCTATAGACAGGATCTTATTTGCCACGCGGTCGAGGAAAAAGCGGTCGTGGGAGATGATTATAACGGCACTTTTGCTCTGCTTGATGAAGCCGTCCAACCATTCGATAGCGTCGATATCAAGATGGTTCGTGGGTTCGTCGAGGAGTAAAATATCTGGGGCAGAAAGGAGCAGCTTGCATATCTCTATCTTGCTTCGCTGACCTCCCGAAAGCTTGCCGACAGTAAGGCTCAGCTCAGTCTCGCTGAAGCCCAGACCGATAAGGGCGGCTTTGGTGCGGTTCTTATAGGTCAGTCCCCCGTCGGATATAAATTTTTCATTAAGGACCGAGGCCTTTTCGATCAGTTCTGGGTCGGAAGAGGTCTCCAGCGTCTTATGAAGCCGTTCAAGCTCCTGCTCGCGGGAGATAAGATCGCTGAAAACGGTTAAAGCCTCGTCGTAGCAGGTTTTATTGCTGTCCTTGCAGGCGTGCTGTTTCAGGACTCCGACGGTGGCGCCTCCCGAGCGGATGATCCCGCCGCTGTCGCAGGACTCTTCACCCGAGATCATATTGAAAAGTGTGGTTTTTCCGCATCCGTTGGAGCCGATAAGTCCTATTCGGTCTGCCGCCTCAACGCGGAAGCTTCCGTCAGAGAAAAGCAGATTTTCCCCGAAGCTTTTGGATATATTAGAGGCCTCTAAAAGCATAAATTCATAACCTTTTTCGTGATTTTTTGTAATTATAACATATTTTAGGGAAAAGGGAAAGGGGAAAAACGGGATTTATAAACGCATAGAAGTTCAGACACAGCGTTAGGGAAGAGGGAAAAGGGAGAAGGGGAAAATAATTAAATTTGAGATAAAAATTGGAACCCCCTCTTCCCTCATCCCTCGTCCCTAATATATTTTATCTTGCAAAAAATCGGGTATTATGATAATATATACTGGTTGTAAAATATTAACAGGAGAAAAGATAAATGGCTGATATAAAAAGTGAAATTTCCCGCCGCCGCACCTTTGCGATAATCTCCCACCCTGACGCAGGAAAAACCACCCTTACCGAAAAGCTTCTGCTTTACGGCCGCGCCATACAGTCGGCAGGCTCGGTTAAAGGTAAGCAGAACGATAAACACGCCGTCTCCGACTGGATGGAGATCGAGAAAAAAAGAGGTATTTCCATAACCTCCTCGGTAATGCAGTTCGAATATGACGGCTACTGCATCAATATTCTCGACACCCCCGGACATCAGGACTTCTCTGAGGACACCTACCGTACCTTAACCGCCGCCGACAGTGTCGTTATGGTGATCGACGCGGCAAAGGGTATAGAGCCCCAGACCCGAAAGCTCTTTAAGGTCTGCGCAATGCGCCACATCCCCATCTTCACCTTCATAAACAAGATGGACCGCGAGGCAAGAGACTCCTTCGAGCTTCTTGATGAGCTTGAAAAGGAATTTGGCATCGGAACCTATCCTATGAACTGGCCTATCGGCTGCGGTACAGATTTCAAGGGCGTTTTCGACCGCGAAAACCGTCGGATACTGACCTTTTCCGACTCTCACGCAGGTTCCGACCGCATTGAAGCTATTCAGTGCGACCTCACCGACACCGAAAAGCTGGACAGCCTTATCGGCCCCTATATGCGGGAGACCCTTTGCGATGAAATCGAGCTTTTAGACGGTGCTTCCTTCGATTTCGACCTTGAAAAGGTCAGATGCGGACAGCTTTCCCCCGTGTTTTTCGGTTCGGCTCTTAATAACTTCGGTGTTGAGCCCTTCCTTGAAAATTTCCTTAAAATGACCACCGAGCCTCTTGCCTACCGTTCGGGAGAGGAGCTTATTCCTCCCACTGCCGAGGGTTTTTCGGCCTTTGTTTTCAAAATTCAGGCCAATATGAATAAGGCGCACCGCGACCGAATCGCCTTTATGCGAATCGTTTCGGGTCGCTTCGACCGCGCTCAGGAATATTTCCACGTTCAAGGCAAAAAGACCATAAAGCTTTCCCGCCCTCAGCAGATGATGGCACAGGAGCGTGCCGTTGTTGACGAGGCCTATGCAGGAGATATAATCGGCGTTTTCGACCCCGGCATCTTCTCTATCGGCGACACTATCTGCGAAAAGGGAATGAAGGTCGAGTATGCGGGGATCCCCACCTTCGCCCCCGAGCATTTTGCCCTTGTTGAGCAGATAGATTCCCTTAAGCGCAAGCAGTTCGATAAGGGTATCACCCAGATAGCTCAGGAGGGTGCCATTCAGATGTTCTTCCTTCCCGACAGCGGTATGGAGCGCGTTTACGTAGGCGTTGTCGGTATGCTTCAGTTCGACGTTCTGCAGTTCAGAATGGAATCGGAATACGGGGTTAAATATCATAAACAGGACACCCCCCACTGCCTCGTCCGTTTCGTCGAGAGCAGTGAGACCGAGCTTAAAGATCTGAACCTTATGCAGACCACCAAGTGGGTCAAGGACAGAAGGGGCAGAGACCTGCTCATTTTCACCGCCGAGTATGAAATAAACTGGGCTCTTGACAAGAACAAAGGCCTTGTTTTAAAAGAATTCTCCCAAATGCAGGAATATTAAAAAAGACCCGAAAGGGTCTTTTTTGATAGAGAAAGAGGAAAAGAATTAAATAATAAATAAAAAAGAATAAATAATAAATAATAAAAAATGTGT
>CAZRHF010000142.1:0-4855 GCA_964599835.1 uncultured Eubacteriales bacterium
AACTGGCAGCTTGAATTTATTTTTTTGTGTCTACTAACTATTGACTATTTCACTACGAAGCAGGTGTTTTTTTGTTTGGTTTAAATATAATAAAAACTATAGATGCCGTACCTAAAACCATTCTCAGCTTTTACGCTGTTTTCTTATCTTTTGAATAAGAATGGTTGCGGTAGCTCCTATGATAAGCGAAACCAAGCCGACTATAGGCAGCCACCACCAAGCGATGCCGTTTGTCTCCGTGCGGTCGGCGTCGAGATCTGTGGTCGAAGGCGGCGTCGATTGTTCTTCGCGGGGCGTTTCGGGAACTGCGTCGGTAGCTTCATTATGAGGTGCGGCGCGCTTAACGATAACAGTGTATTCTTTTTTGTCGCCGTTTTCGGCCGTGCATATGAGCTTGACGGGATTATCCTTTCCTGCGGTCAGATTTTCTCCGCCTTCTGCCGCGACTGATGCCTTATCGCTTGCGGCGACACCGCTGATTTTAACCTTTTCGGTCTCATAGGGTACCCAAACCACGTACCGAGAGGTATCTGTGCTGAATTTCGGAGAAAGCAAAAAGCCTTCTACCGATATGCCTGCAAGAGAGCAATTGCTATCGGGTTTGTAATTAGGATCCTGAGCGCGCCTTACTGATATGGTATAGGTTTTAACCGTGCCGTTTTCTGCTTTGACCGTTACGGTTACTTTGGTAGTGCCGCCCGGTGTAAGGGTCGGATTATTTATCGAGACCTTTGCCTTGCTGTCGGCCGCTTTTGCCGAAATATCGAGTTTTGATATTTCGAAGGGCACGGATGCGCTGTAGCTTGTCGTTTTAGCAGAAAATGCGGGAGTTACGGTTGCGTTTCCTACTGAAAGCGAAGAGAGCTCGTTATTTCTCGAAAGAGGAGCGGCAATGGTTTTGGAGCAAGAAACTGTGCCGAGATCAATGTCTGATCGTCCGTCAGATACCTTGAGCCCGGTCAAAGAGACCTTAACGGTCGTTCCTACGTCAAGAGATTTGATTTTGAAGGTTGCTGTAAACAGAGTTTTGTTGCCGTTTATGGGTTTTTCGAGATTGTTATCGTAGGCAACAAAATTATTTCCGTTAAATTCAACCGCCCAAGGGGCTGAAATTTTTTGTGAGGTGCCTGTAAGGGTGAGCTGGTTGCTGTTGTAGGACAGCTTACCCGAAACTCCTGAGATGTTTTTGCCGCTCAGATTAAAGCTGAATGTGACGGTATCTCCCGCCCGTACCGTGGCGGGACCGACGAGATCAGCCGAAGCGTTTGCTGCAGAAGCGGTAATGGGTAGTGTGAAAGCGATAAGTAAGATAGTAGTTATCAGAACCGAAATTACTTTTTTCATTTGTTCTCCTAAAACGTTTATCGGGCGGTGATTGCGCCTTTGCCTAAAATTTTTGCTTTTATTTGTATGAAATCGGTAATGGAAACGCCATTGTCACCGTTCGCGTCTGCGGCCGTGGCTTTCACACCCGAAAGCTTTGACTTTTTCAGCAGATGCGATTTCACGGCAAGCATATCGGTTACCGTAATACCTCCGTCGCCGTTAACGTCACCCGTTACGACCAAGGTGAGTGTCTGAAGCACCGTGTCGTCGAGCATCAGAACGGCGGTCATTCCCGTGCCGACCTTATTGTTGGCGGCAAGCTCTTTTTTACCGCTGAACACCTTAATTCCCTTTTCGTTCAGTCCGCTGAGTAGCTGAGACGCGGTAGTGCCCTCGGGAATCTTACTGAGCTTTCCGTTTGCGACGGTATATTGGGAAGATGTTATCGATAAATCGCCGATCCCAAGCCGCTCAAGGTCGCTTTTGCAAAGCGGCTTCCATTGATTGAATTCGAAAACGTCCCCTTCGGTGAGGGTATAATCCTCTTTCCAGTCATAATACCAATATATATCCGGAAACTGCGCGTGCAGCTTTTCCCCGATGGCCTGAAAGGTGCACGGGTCATTAATGTCTTCGCCCTGATCAATCCTAAGTTTTACTGTGGTGTCGCCGTTACAGGCAAAATTGTACATTGATATAAAAGGACTTTCGGCATAGATCGTTTGGCCGTTCACCTCTGCGCATATTGGTCGGTGAAATTCTTTATAACGCAACAGCACCTGACAATTATTGCTCATTTCATAATTATTCCAATCAATCTCCATAAAACCGTCACCGTCAAGGGTGGCTTCCACGGTTTTGCCGCCGATTGTGGCGCGAACCCTCTTAAGATCGTACTCGTAGGTGCCTTCGGAGTACTGTATTGTGGTGAAACTCGTGGTTACGACCGATTCGATAGAAACTTGTTTGAGTTTTTTAAGATGGGTGAGGTCTACGGTTCCCTTAAGTACATTGCCGCGAAGCCGCAGGATCTCTACATTGGGGAAAAGCTTCAGATCCTCCAGCGACCCGACATCAGTTCCTATTAGCTCCATAAAAGTGTAGCTATGAGTCTCGTTGAGATAGAGCTTGCTGTCTATATATCTCATTCCATTGGCAAATTCCGCAGTGGAGCGGTTAAGTTTAAAAACATAATTCGATTTAAAATTTTCATCGGTAAACTCGGCAACCTCGCTTACCGCAGGGATGACGGTTATGGGTACCGATTTGGTGATAGCTCTGTTTTCCTTGCAGACGGCCGTCAGGACGGCGCTGCCCGGAGTCAGAGCGAAATATTTTCCGTCGGGCTCGATACGGACGACGTCGGTGTTGCTTGAGCTCCATTCTACCGACTGATCCGCCTCTACGGGGAAGATGTTGGCAAATATCTGAAGGGTCTGTCCCGCCTCCACAGTGATGGAATTACCAAGCTGGCCGAAATTCATCCTTTCGGGTGGAAGCTTTGTTTGCAGGAGAGCACCGTAGGCGTTAAGTGCCGCCCCGTTTTGTATACTGCTGACCAAAAACTTTCCGTTTTTGGCTGTTCCGTTCAGAAGAGCTTCCTTGATCTGACTTGCGGTATATTCGGGATGCTCCGCCTTTATCAGAGCGGCAACCCCCGTAGCCATAGGCGCTGCCATCGAAGTGCCGCTTTGCTTTTCGTATTTGTTTTCGGGCCACGTGCTCAAAATATCTTGGCCGGGGGCAACGAGGTCTACGTTTTTAAAGCCGTAGTTGGAAAAGCCTGCTCGGGATACGTTTGAAGGGTCTGAGGCGGTTCCGAAGCCTGAAGCACCCACCGAGATTATGTTGGGGAGGTCGAAGCTGGCAGGATAGAAGGGGCAGGTATCGCAGGAAATTCCGTTGTTTCCAGAGGATGCAAGGATCAGGCCGTCATAGGTAGCGATAGCCTCTCTGAGCGGTCTGAAATCCTCAAAATTGTTAAATGAGGCATACCCGCCCCAGCTTGCGTTTATTATCGGAATACCGAGATTGTCTGCGTAGTTTATAGCTTCTACGGCATCAGAAAGAGCGATCCTTCCCGCTTCGTCTGCAACACCGAGCCAAACAAGGCTGACGTTACGGCTGATTCCGCAAACGCCGATGCCGTTGTTGCCTTCAGCGCCGATAATGCCGGATACGTGGGTGCCGTGACCGTTTATATCGGTAGGTGCACCGCCGCACTCCTCTACAAAGTTATAGCCGTGTATATCGTTTTTATAGCCGTTGCGGTTGGGAGTGGGGTTGACCCAAAGATTGTTTTTAAGGTCTTCGTGGGTTCCGTCGATGCCCGAATCCATAATTCCTACTACAACCTCGTCGCTTCCTGTTGTGATCTCCCAGGCTTTATCGGCCTTGATAGCATTCAGAGCCATATATCCCGTCGAAAGATATTCGGGGTCATTGGTCTTTACCGTGCAGGTCTGCATAATAACGTCGGGAACGGCATATTCCACTCGCGGGTCTGCTCGAAGTGTTTCGAGTGTGTTTTTGGTGACCGAGGAATCCGTGCTGTTAAGTGTCGCGACGAAAAGGTCGTTATGCGAGTCGGCGGACTCCGTGCACAAAGCGCTTCTCGATGAGTTGAGGCCGATCGTATCGGAAGGGTTTAAAAGCCGAATGTCGGCCGCGTCAATGTCGAGCTCTGCACAGACAGAAGAAAGGTTGGCTTCTGCCGAGGCGAGATCCGAAATCGAACGGGCGGGATTTTTCAGTTTGATTATAATGCGGTCGGGAGCATAGTAAGTCTCATTCGTCGGGGTGTTACTCGTCTTTTCCGCAGTAACGGCGGGGAGCGCGATGCAAAATTCGGGAGCGACGGTAGTATAGAGTAATAAAAGAGAAGAAATTAACAGGCAAAAAAACTTTTTCATTAGGTGTTTCCTTTGTGATGCGATAAGATGTGACCAAATCTATTATACCATATTTATTCAGGCATTTCAATAATGAGTACAACCAAACTATTCCGTGGGTTACCGATGTTTTTTATTGTTCTCACTTCTGTGCAGAATGAAACAGGTCCCAACAGATTATAGACTTTTTTGTCTATAAGTCAATAGAAAGTTTCTGTCTATACTATAATTGCTTTGGGGTGATATCGTGGAGCTTTCTTTTGGCGATAAAATCAGAAATTTGCGTGAAGATAAGGATATGAATCAAAGTCAGCTTGGAAAAGCGGTAAATATGACACAGCGCAAAATATCCTATATAGAGTGTGGAAAATGCGAGCCCTCATTGGAGGATATAGTTGCTTTTTGTCAACTCTTTAAGGTTTCTGCTGACTATTTGATAGGAATAACGAATAGAATTTAAAATGCTTGCTTCGAGAATAAGTGATCCTTTTAGTTTCATATTCGGTTTTGCAGACACAATTCATCTTTGAATAAACTATGGTTGCCTTGCAGTCAAACAAAATCAAACGGCTATGCTTCAAACTGAACAGAACCAGTAAAAACGGACAATAGAAAAACGGCACCTCCTATGGTAGAAT
>CAZRHF010000143.1:0-4707 GCA_964599835.1 uncultured Eubacteriales bacterium
AAAGCTTAAATTTTCGCAGACCCTTGCCGAAAAGGCTTTGGCGGCCTTTATTCGGGAAGCTGTAAGCTTTTCGCCCGCAGCTACAAGCTTTTGTTCGGCCTCTATAAGCTCGGTTTCGAGCTTGGCAAGCTTTTCGTCACTCATTTCGATGGCTTCAAGCTCTGCCTTAGCCTTTGTAAGAAAGGCCAGCATTTCTTCCTCACCGTTTCCGTATTTTAACATCATACGGTGCAGTGTGTCAAGCCTTTCGTCGGTTTTTTCGGCATCTTCCTTGGAATAAGGAAAATCGGCAATATAATTTCGCACCGTGTCGGCTACAGAATATAGCGTGTCGGCAGCGGCAGAAAGCTCGGTGACCGTTTTTGAAAGAGAGGGATCGGCCGCCTTTTCAAGAAACTTTAAGGCTGAGCCCGTAAGGGTTACTGCGCCGTCACTTTCAAGGTCACCGTTAAGCATAAAGACACATTCGTTAAGACTTTTTAGGATCTTTTCGCTGTTTTCGATAAGCTCACGAGTCTTTTTTAGTTCATCCAGCTCCCCTACCTTAATATCGGCCGCTTCAAGCTCGGCTATCTGAAACTTCAGCAGGTCGATGCGGTCGTATTTTTTGTCCTCGTCGGTCTCAAGCTCCTTTATCTGACGTCGGACATCGGTAAAGCGTTTAAAGGCATTGCCGTATTCCGCGCGCTGTTTTGCGTTTTCGGCAACAAGGTCGAGATAAATATAGTGGTTTTCGGGGCGAAGCAATAACTGGCTGTCGTGCTGACCGTGAATGTTTATAAGGTATTTTGAAAGTTCTTTAAGGATCTGTCCCGTTACGGGTATTCCGTTAATACGGATGCTTCCGCCGCTCGCGCGGCTAAGGGTCCTCTGAATACAGATATTATTATCCTCATCGGGCTCTATGCCGTTTTCGGAAAGGACCGCCAGTGTTTCAGCGTTCAGTTCGCCGAAAACCGCGAAGACCTGAGCCTTATCAGCCCCCGTTCGGATTATATCCCTGGAGGTGCGCTCGCCAAGCACCGCGTTTATGGCGTCGATAATGATCGACTTACCTGCGCCCGTTTCACCTGTAAGGGCGTTGAAGCCGGGAACGGGCTCTATATCGGCCGATTCTATAACGGCGATATTCTCGATATGTAGCGATTTAAGCATAATACCTCTCCGTTATATGAGTTTTTTGAGTTTTTCGGTAAGAAGAATGGAATCGGCCTCGCCTGAGGTTATAGCGAAGATCGTATCATCGCCTGCGAGGGAGCCTAAAATAAGCTCACTAAAAAGCTGTTCAAGAGCAACGCAGGCAGAGGATGCCATTCCCGCATAGCACTTAACTATAACGGTGTTCATCGAATACACCACTTCGGTGCAGGCGTGGGCAAACATCTCCTCTAAATGGTTGCGGTCGCGGTGGGCGTCGTTTGCTTTTGAGGCGATAAGATAGCGGTAAACTCCGTTCTTATCCTGCGCCTTTACGATGCGGAGCTCCTTGATATCTCGGGATACGGTAGACTGAGTGACCCTGAAGCCCAAAGCCTCGAGAGATACCTGCAGGTCGTCCTGAGTAGCGATAACGTTATCTCTTATAAGCTCTTTTATCTTTTCCTGTCGCTTGTTTTTCATAGCGTTTCCTTCCTAAAACTTATGTGATAGGGTCTTATAAATAGTGTTGCCGCTGACGTTTATAAGTCTCGCGTCAAAGGGTGCTTTTTTAAGGGTTATCTTAGTATCGAAATCGACCTCTGCACATTTTTCACCGTCTACGGTAAGGTAGGCGTTTGTGCGTGAGGTCTCGCTGAGTTTAACTGTGATCTCGGCCTCTTCCCTTGCGAGCATAGGACGTGCGGTAAGGGAATGAGAGCAAACGGGGGTGACGGTCAGGCACCTTACGGCAGGATCGATTATCGGACCGCCCGCCGACATAGAATAGGCCGTGGAGCCGGTAGGGGTTGAGATGATGATACCGTCGGCGCGGTAATCGATAACATCCTTATCTACCGTAAGATCTATATCGGTGATCCTGGCGACACTTCCTGCTGAAACCACCGCTTCGTTTAAAGCGATCCCGCTGTATATCTCTTTACCGTCTTTTTCGGCGGTGACCGACAGCATCATTCGGGATTCTACGGCATAGCTCCCGCTGAAAAGATTCTTAATAAGATCGATATTTTCGGCATCGAGATTGGTTAAAAAGCCGAGACGTCCCGTATTCACGCCGATACAAGGCACCGAATTTACTGCGGCGGCCTTTGCGTGCTTTATAAGCGTACCGTCTCCTCCCACCGTAACGGCGATATCCGTATCGGTATAGCTGTTTCCTTCGGGAGCTGTACATATCACGTATTCAGCCGAGTTTTCGTCGAGAATGGCGGTGAGCCTTTCAAGCACCTCTTCGGTGCCGTTTTTTTCGAAATTCGGAAATAATGCAAGCTTCATTATTTATCTCCTTTCAGGCTACTGTGGGCCGCCTGAACGACAGCATTTACGTCGACTCCTTCATCCACCGATGCGATATCGGAATTAAGGAGATGGATAAGGTATTCAATATTTCCTTCAGGGCCTTTGATGGGAGAATAATCGAGGTTCAGCACCGAAAATCCGTTCTCGGCCGCGATTCTCAAAACCTTTTCAATAACTTCGATATGTACCTCGGGATCCCGGACGACACCTTTTTTGCCGACCTTATCCTTCCCTGCCTCAAACTGCGGTTTTATAAGACAGACGGCCTGTGCGTTCTGCTTCATTATGGTTTTCATAACCGGAATTATAAGCGCAAGAGAAATGAAAGAAACGTCTACCGAACAGAAATCCAGTTCATCCGGAATTTGTTCTTTTGTAACATATCTGAAATTTGTACGTTCAAGGTTTACTACCCTTTCGTCGGTACGAAGCTTCCATGCCAGCTGTCCGTAGCCTACGTCGATAGCGTAGACCTTTATCGCTCCGTTTTGAAGCATACAGTCGGAAAATCCGCCCGTAGATGCGCCGATATCGGCACACATACAGCCCTCAAGGGAAAAGCCGAAGTTTTCTACAGCCTTTTCGAGCTTTAAGCCTCCGCGGCTTACGTATTTAGGAGCAGCACCGCGAAATTCTATAACATCGTCGGGCTTTACGGTGGTTCCCGGCTTGTCAGATTTTTGATTGTTAACGTATACGAGGCCTGCCATTATAAGGGCCTTGGCCTTTTCGCGGCTTTCGGCATAGCCTGCTTCAAAAACCGCAGTATCAAGTCGTAATTTTTCTGCCATATTGGTTATTCACCTTTTACAATATTCGCCATAGCTTCTGCGTCGAGGCCGAACCTCTTTCGTGCCGAGTCGGTGCTCATAGCGGGAACGAAGCAGTCGGGAATGGCGGTAATTTTATGATGCTTTAAATTAGTGCGCGAAACGATATGCTCGGATATTCCGCCCCTTCTTATTCCTTCTTCGAAGAAGAATACCTTGTCGTAGGAGGATAGGGTCTCACAGAATTTTTCGGATATGGGGAACACCTTGTTAAGCTTTAAAAGGTCGGCAGAAATTCCGTCCTTTGCCAGCATTTGCTGAGCCTCCAGGGCGTTTGAGCTTATCACACCGTAGGTAACGATAGCGACCTTACCTTTGTTTGAAAACACGGTAAAATCCTTATCGGTATATTCGAAGGGATATTTTTCTTTTCCGCGGGGATAACGAATTGCTAAAGGAGAACTGAAGTTCAAGGAGCTTTCGATACAGCCGCAGAGTTCCTTATAACTTGCAGGAGAGTAAACGGTCATTCCCGGAACGGTAGTAAGGAAGGCAACGTCGAAAAGACCCTGATGTGTCTCTCCGTCCTCCCCTACGATTCCCGCGCGGTCAATAAGGTAGCATACGGGAAGACCCTGAATAGCGGTATCGTGAATTACCTGATCGTAGGAGCGCTGTAAAAAGGAGCTGTAGACCGCAAAATAAGGCTTCATCCCCGCACAGGCAAGACCTGCGGCAAAGGTTGCGGCATAGCCCTCGGCGATTCCTACGTCGAAGAAACGGTTTTTATATTTTTTGGAAAACTCGGTAAGGCCCGTTCCTGAGGTCATAGCCGCAGTAATAGCACAGACCTTTTTGTTGCTTTCGGCAAGTCGACAGAGGGTGTCTCCCGCAACCGAGGAAAAGCATACATCGCTCCCCTGCGCAAGACCGTCGTGACTGTCGAAGGCCGAAACACCGTGGTAACTGCCGGGCTGCTGTTCGGCAAAGGGATAGCCCTTCCCCTTAACGGTAAGAGCGTGAATAACGCAGGGCTTGTTCTGATCCCGAGCAATTTTAAGGGCGGTCTTAAGCTGTCCGATATTGTGACCGTCTACGGGACCGATATATTTAAATCCGAGACATTCGAACATATTATTTCGGTAGACCTGACGGGTAAACATTTTTTTTAGTCGGGAAAGACCCGAATGGAGAGGTTTTCCGATGAGGGGTATCTTGAAAAGAACGTTTTCAGTACCCGATTTAAAACGGTAGTATCCCGGTTTTAAACGGATCTTCTTCAAATGAGTTGACATCGAACCGACGTTTTTGGATATGGACATTTTATTGTCGTTCAGAATAATAATAAAATTTCCCTTGCTTCCGCCGATATTATTAAGGGCCTCAAGAGCCAGTCCGCCGGTCATCGAGCCGTCACCTATGACCGCAATACTCGCAGCGTTTTTTCCGCTTAAAAGGTTTGCCTTATAAATTCCGTATG
>CAZRHF010000144.1:0-4657 GCA_964599835.1 uncultured Eubacteriales bacterium
TCACTGTCGTGGGAGTTTTCAGAGTGGGTGTGCATATCTGCGATACCTGAAAATTCAGTCATAAAAAAACCTCCAATACCTTGATATTATATTACAAAATTTCTTTTAAAGCAATGATTTTACACATATATATACCAAAGAAATCATAAAACTTTACAAAAGTGCACCATTACCGTATAATTTTACCTTGAAATTATTTTTCCGTATGTTATAATACAATATGGATGAATATCTGGAAAGGAGATTATTCTTATGAGCAATTCTTTGAGAAGACTCATTGGCCTGCTTCTCAGTCTGCTGCTTATCTTCACTATGGCGATAATACCTACTGCCGCCGCAGACGAAGAAGCGATCGACACGACCCCCATCAAAATTCTCGCGATCGGAAACAGCTATTCCAACAACTCCACCGAATATATTTCGGCTATAGCCGAAAGCATGGGCCTCGACATCACCGCCGCAAGCCTTTATCAGGCGGGCTGTCCTTTAAAGCGCCACGTAGAATACTACGAGGCCTATGAGACCCTCGGTAAAGACGGCTATTACTCCTCTGACAACAAGAGCAAGTACGAGGCTCTTTACGTAGACGGCGCAAAGGTAAGCGGTAACGCCTCCATTCAGGAAGCCATCGCCTATACCGACTGGGATTACATCACCATTCAGCAGATGCCCGACTACTGCGACGATATAACCTCCTACTGGACAGAGGAAAACCCCTACATAACCAAGCTTTACGGTTATGTGCTCGAAGAACTCGCCGCAAATAATAATACAAAGTGTGAGATACTCCTCCATCAGGGCTGGTCCTTCTCCCACGCTATGTCCATCGACAACGCATATAACTACTATCCTGTCGATTACGAAAATACAAACGAATTCTTTAAGGCTATCGAGGCTACCGTAGTTGAAGCCGCCGATATCCTTAAGACCAAGATGGAGCTTAATGCCGCCCCCGAGATCGTTCTTTCGGGTAAGGCAATGCAGCTTGCTAAGGATCAGTTCGGCTTTGCCGACACCTGGGGCGACGAGCTCTCCCTCTATGCCGATAGCATAAGCCACTTAAGCCCCCTCGGCCGCTATCTTGTCGGCTGTGTTTGGATCGAGACCTTTGCCGCCAAGGCAGGCCTTTCGATTACCGACACCAGAACCGCCACCTACGTTCCCACCGACCTCGGCGTTACCGAAGAAATGGCAGTTCTTCTCCGTTCCTGCGCCCACGAGGCAGTAACGGGCGTGGCCGATACCGTTTACGGCGACTGGCGCGCAATTCCCTATGAAGACGGACTTAAAATAACCCACTTCGTAGGCGAAGCTCCCGCTACCGGAACCGTAACGATTCCCGCCCTTTTAGGCGAGAAGTCGGTCCTCTCTGTAGGAGAAAAAACCTTTTGGTATGTTGACGGCGTAACCGGCGTTGTTACCATCAGCAACAGCGTTAAGATCGAAGAGGGTGCCCTCGACGGTATCAAGGTTCTGCCCACCTTCTGGGACGGCTCTTCGGTACCGCCCTCTACGGGAAGCGGCGACTCTGAAGAAGACCCCATGCTCATTACCAACGCCGCCGAGCTTTACTGGGCGGTTAAAAACGCCAACAAAAACAAGTATTTTAAGCTTGCTAACGATATCTATATAAACGATATTGCCGTTGACGTATCTACCGGCACGGTCGCAGGAAAAGAAACTGCCATCAAGTGGCACGATTCGACCTCCAATACTGCTTTTAGCGGTCATCTTGACGGAGATAACCATACCGTAAGCGGACTTTATATCGATTATACCTACACCGCCGGTACCGATGAAGCCTGGACTTTGGGCTTTGGTCTTATTCCTAACGGCGGCGCCTTCACCATCAAGAATCTCGGCGTTGTAAATTCCTACGTTAATGCCGCAGGCGCCTGCGCTTCGGCTCTCGTTGGCGAAGCGGGAAGTACATCTTCAGGCTTCGTAATCGAAAACAGTTTTGTAGGCGAGGACGTTTATTTAAGCGGCGCCGCAGTCGGCGGAGTTATCGGCTCCGGTGGATGTAAAAATTCCGGTAAAACCTTTAAAATTGAAAACGTATATTCTCTCGCTACCGTATCCGCCACCACTGACTACTACGGCAACATTACCGGACAGGTGTGGTCCACAGGTGCGGCTGATTCCCCCTTGAATGTGAACAACTGCTATGCAATCGATCGAATCTACGGACAGGGCGTTCCGATATGTAAAAATAGTTATGCCGGCTCTAACAAGGGCGGCGGAGCCATATCCGGAATCACCCTTCTTACCGCCGAAAACATGCAGGGTGATAAGTCGGCAAGCAATATGAATAAACTCTGGGAAAACTACGTCGTTACCGATACCTATCCCATCCTCCGTTCCTTCTCCTCCCGTACAAACGGTGAGTGGTCGGGCTTCAGAAACGGCGATATGGCAGGAGCAGGTACCGACGCAAGTCCCTGGCTGATTGCAACTCCCGAAAATCTTGCCTACGTTGCCTACGGAAATTCTACAGCAGAAAAACATTACAAGCTGGTAAACGACATCTACTTTAACGATATCGAAAAAATCGACTACAAAACAGGAGAGGTAGCTGAAGGCTATACCGCTATTTCCTGGCTGAACGTAGACGCATCATTTAACGGAACCTTTGAAGGAAGCGGTCACGTTGTATACGGTCTGTGGTATCCCGCAGGAAACGAAATCGGCGTTCAGAATGCAGGCAAGGGTCTCTTCTCCAGATTAGGCGCAGGTTCTACTATTAAAAACCTTGGAATGAGTCACTGCTATATTGATGCCAGAGGCTACGTGGGTGCCATCGTCGGATATATTACCAGTAGCGGCGCCGCGAAGCTTATTGACTCCTGCTATACCGATGAAACTGTCACCGTAATAGGTCGCAGGGTTAATTCGGGAGATACCGGAATTGCCGCTTCGGGAATCGTAGGCGGTATCAACGGCTGTAAAAATCTTACAATTTCCAATTGCTATAGCCTTGCTACCGTTAAGGGAGACGTAACCGTCAGAAAGGTACTCTCCAATATCTGGAACGGCTCGGGTAAGACCGACGCCGAGATAGAGGCTATGAACAACAGGGTCATAAACTGCTATGCAGATGGCGAAATAACCTACGGAAACGGCAACTCGAACAGAGTTGCCCTGGTAGAAAACTGTTACTCTTCGGCAGCACATAACAGCAACACGACCAAGGCTCCCTGGACCGAGATCGCCGTAACCGCTATGACCGGTGCCAAGGCTCTCGACCGTATGCCCGGCCTCGGCGATGCATATATTGCTGTTGCTAAGGATTACCCCGTTCTTAAGGTCTTCGCTCCTGATGCTACCGAGCCCGATAAGTCCTTCTGGGACGGCTCCTACGTTCCCCTTACCAAGGGAAGCGGAACCGATACCGATCCCTACCTCATTACAAACGAGGAAGAATTTGCCTACATCATCTATAGCGGCGGAACCGAAGGCGCCTACTATAAGCTCACCACTGACATCTATCTTAACCGTCTTGATAAGATAAATTGGGCAACGGGAGCTCTCTTCGACGAGAATTATCCCGTAAATGAGTGGTTTACAAGCTACACAACAGGCGGAGATACCTACTATAACGGAATAAACGATATCGCCTTCAGCGGAATTATTGACGGCGACGGGCACACCGTTTACGGCCTCTACTATACCCCCGGTCAGCCCGGTACCACCTGCGGCCTTGTTCCCGCAGTTAAGAATGCTACCATTAAGAATCTTGCCCTTAAAGATTCCTTCGTAGCCTCGGGTCGTTGGACCGCCGCAGTTGTAGGCTGTATCTACACCAGCGGAAACGTCTTAACCGTTGACAACGTCCTTGTTGACGAAAGCGTTACCGTGCTTGCTTATAACTCAGGAAACTACTATTACGACGGACGTACCGGCTCGGATCGCCTGAAGGCAAGCTCTCCCTTCTCGGGAATCGTCGCGACCGGCGTTAGCTTTGAATCCTGCGCCGCAGGCGGAATCGTAGGCTTTGTCGCAACAAGCTCTACTGCAAACGTTACAAACTGCGCAGTTTATGCTAAGTTTGACGGAACCTCCTGCACCGCCGCTTATGCCAACCCCTATTCCAACGGCGGAGAACCCGTTAAGGTAAGCGGCACCAGTACCCTCTACGGACTTATGGGAACCTGCTGGAACCCGAAGGCCCTTAACTTCGATAACTGCATTACCAATACCAACCCCGTGAATAACGGAAACAGCGCTCTCGGAACTCCCAACTTCACTATGTTCAATGTCTATAATGCAGGATCTGCCTCCACCCGCGACGGCGTTATTAACATTGAAGAACCTACGAAGTTTGTAGGCCCCACTGCTCTCGAGCTTGCTCCCGAGCTTTCTGCCGATGTTTGGTATGCCGTAGATAACGCAGGAAAGATGCCCTCTCTCCGCGTTATCGGAACCGAAATAGGTGACGTAGACGAGGACGGTGAATTCACCGTAGCCGATGACTCTGCCGCTCTCCGCGTCGTAATTATCAAGGGCACCTCGCCCTCCAACGGCGACGCCGACAAAAACGGAGAAGTCGACATCTGCGACCTCGTAGCTCTTCAGCTTAAATAACCTATTAAACAAAAAAGACCCTTGAGGCGTACTCCGTAAGGAAGTACGCCTCAGTTATATTCGCCTTGCGGCG
>CAZRHF010000145.1:0-4548 GCA_964599835.1 uncultured Eubacteriales bacterium
AACCCGTGTTACCGCCGTGAAAGGGCGGTGTCTTAGGCCTCTTGACCACCGGGCCGCATATGGTGGCTGTAGTTGGACTCGAACCAACGACACTCCGGGTATGAACCGAATGCTCTAGCCAACTGAGCTATACAGCCATGTGCGTGCTGATATATTATACTTAATGCATAGGGTTTTGTCAACACTTTTTTTCGTCTTTTTCAATTTTTTTTACTTTTTTATCCCTTGTTGACAGAAGGCCGTTTTTATTATAAAATTAAAATATACAAGCCTTTTCGGGTGCCATAATGTTTTACAGATAATTAAAGCGACTGTGTGTAAAACTGTTAATAACCTGTTGAAAAAACTTAATAACTTTTTGAAAAACGCCCTTCATCCCCGAAAAACCCCTTTAATTCGACAAATTTCAGCCTCTGTTTTATTAACAATCAAAAAAGTTATTCACTTTATCAACTGAGTTATCCACAGGCCGTCGGTTCGCTCGGTTTACATAACAACATAAGAAATTAACCCTCGGAGAAACCATTTATGACAAAACTCAAAAGCATACTCATCTGCATACTGATACTTCTTTCCTCGGTGTTTATCACCTCCTGCGATGGCGGTAAGGAGGATGCCTATTCGAGAATAGAAGATTTCGAACCCCACGTCTTCAAGTATTCCGACGGCATTACCGCCTATGGATATTACGACATCGGCAACTGCCGAAAGCTTTTAGGCGACGTTTACACCCTGGTCATCTTCCTCGACGACGACGTAAGCAGTTGGGACGAGGAAAGCCGCAACGACTTTTACAACAAACGCTTTTTCCCCTCGGTAAATTATATAAATGAGCAGGCCGACCTTCGCGGGGTCGAGCTGAACCTTCAAAGCGGTCAGTACACCACCAAATCCGACCTTTCAAGTCCTCCGCGATACAGAGGGGTCATCGAAACCGACGTTTCCAAGGTTATAAATAATCTTGATATATTCAACCAGGTCGCCCAGACTCTGGGATTTTCCAATAAAAAGATCCTTCACGCCTACCTGCAAAATTATACCGGCTGTGAGCAGATAGCCTACGTTATCGTCCTTAACAAATGGGGTCGAGCCTATGCCGTTTCAGACACCACCTACGACGGGGTGGATTCGGTGGAATTTGTGGTGGCTTTTTCCTCAAACGATAGCGGAAAGGACGATATCGGCTCCTCGGTCATCCACGAAATGCTTCATCTTTTCGGTGCCGCCGATTTTTACGACCCGAAGGGTGAATACCCCGAGCGTAAAAAGCTCTGCGAAAAGCTTTACCCCGACGATATTATGATGCGCTCCGCCACCGACCCGAACGACCTTACCATCGGCCGCCTCACCGAATGTCTTATCGGGTGGAGCGATTATTTCCCGCCTGAATGTGACTGTCCCGAGTGGTGGGAGACCGACAAGGTGGAAAATCACCGCCCGCCTGCTGAGAAAACCGACTAAAACAGGCTCTCGGGTGAAGGGGATTGGTCGTTTTTGAGGTGTTTAAGAGAGGTTCTGGCTTCGCTAAGCGCCGACAGAAACTCCGCCTCACTTTCCTTGCCTGCCAAGGGCGCTACCGCCGAAAGGCATACCCCTATTTCATTCAGATCTCCGCGATTTACAAAGACCGAAAGCCATTTTTCACGTTTTACGTAAAGGCTTTCGGCCTTTTTGCATACCTTTTTTGCCCCTTCGAAGTCTTCCTCGTCGGTAAAGCTTTCGGCCTTATCAAGAAGCCCGCTCAGCTCTCTGTGGGTAGCATTCACAAACCGTATTCCGAAGAAGCTTACTCCACCCACAAGGGCAAATATTGCAAGGCTTATAAGCATCCGTTTCAAGCTCCTTCCTCCTTTTTAACTATATTTTCCTTACCGCCCGAGTCCAGAGTCATTAAAAAAACCTCTGCTGGCTTCAGTCTTTTCTTTTTAAGTCGGTCTCTTATGTCCTTTTCGGTTATCCCCAGAGCCTTTACCGAATCGTTCAGTATCCGTCCGTCGCTTATAACGGGCAGTGGGAGTCCGGATCTGTCCTTTTTGACCCCTATATCTGCCACGGTGGCGGGCTGATCCTTGGCCTTTAAGAGTACCGAAAGGCTTCCTCCCGTCTCCAGTACCGCAAAGGAAACGGTTGAGACATCGAACACGTTTTGTCCGCGTAGCATTTCCACAAGATCCAAAACGGTCATCCGAACCTTTTTAAGCTCCCGCTTGTCTATGGCGCCGTCCCGTATAAGTATGGCGCTTTTGCCTGAAAGCAGCTTTCTGAGCCCTATACTTTTAAGGGAAAGCAGAGACATTAATATCTCTACCGTCACAAGGGTGAAGATCGACGAAACGCCCAGAAGCACGGGCTGATCGGTGTCCTGCAGAGGCATAGAGGCGATATCGGATATAAGCAGGGTAACGACCAGTTCACCCGGTTGCATTTCTCCGATCTGCCTTTTTCCCATAAGCCGAATGGCGATAACTATTATTATATATAGGAGTAGGGTTCTGTAGATAGTCTTAAACAAAAAAGATCACCGTATTTATTATTTACGGTGATCCTTTTATTATTTATTATTCTTTATTTTATATGAAAGACGCATAAGCGTGTCGCCGAAGTGAACGTTCTCTACCGAGACCTCGGGGTGTTTTATTCCGATGTCGTAGTGGGAGAAGTTCCAGAAGCCCTTAACGCCGAGATCGATAAGTTTTTCTGCAAGCTCGGGTGCGGCAGGTGAGGGGACGCACATAAAGGCGGCATCGGGAGAATGTTCCTTACAGAAGGCCTCCAGACCGTCCGGATGCTGTACCGTGACGCCTGCAACCCTTTTGCCTATGACCTTTTCGTCGATATCGAAGGCACCGATAAGGGAAAAGCCCTGTTTTTCGAAATTCATATT
The DNA here is from genome assembly GCA_964599835.1 of uncultured Eubacteriales bacterium. Lineage (GTDB taxonomy): Bacteria > Bacillota > Clostridia > Oscillospirales > Acutalibacteraceae > SFWF01. Next base: position 2,885 of record CAZRHF010000145.1, read on the forward strand.
TTCGGCAACCACGATTCCAAGCTTTCCGACACCTAACATAATTGCCTTGGTGGGGGAGGTAAGACCCAGTATCTGTCCTATCTCGCTCCACAGCATTTCGATATTATATCCGTAGCCCTGCTGGCCGAAGCCGCCGAAGCAGTTAAAGTCCTGACGTATCTGACTTGCGGTCAGGTTCATTTTGCGGGCAAGCTCTCCCGAAGAAATGCGGGTAATGCCCTTCTTTTTAAGCTCGCCTAAAAAACGGTAATAGCGAGGAAGCCTCTTTATAACCGAGGCCGAAATGCGACCTTTATCCATTTAAGGTACTCCTAAATCTAATTTACTAAACACATTATACTACTTTTTTAAAAAAAATCAAATAAAACTATTGACAAATGAAAATTTTTTGATATAATTAAATCAGTAAAGATTACTAATTTTAAACGAAAGCGAGCTCCTTATGAAAAATTATTCCCGACAGCGGGAGGCAGTATTGAATGTTCTGTGCTCCACGAAGAGTCATCCGACTGCCGCCTGGATATACGAAAACGTTCGTCTTCAGCTGCCGAATATAAGCCTTGGTACCGTTTACCGAAATCTGACGGTGCTGGAAAACGAGGGAATCATACGAAAGATCCACGTTGGCGACGGACACGAGCATTTCGACGGTGACAACTCTCAGCACAGTCATTTTTACTGTAAGTCCTGCGAGAAGATCACCGATATTGTGATCAACACTACCGATGCCTGCAGACTGGTTGAAGAAGAAACCGGCGCAGAGGTCGAATGTGGTACATATACCTTTACCGGTGTATGTAAAAACTGTAAAAAATAAAAACTTATATATTATTGGAGGAAAAAATTATGAAAAAATATGTTTGCACTATCTGCGGTTACGTTCACGAAGGCGACTCTGCCCCCGAGGCCTGCCCCATCTGTAAGGCCAAGGCTGAAAAGTTCCAGGAGCAGGCAGGAGAAAAGACCTGGGCCGCCGAGCACGTTGTAGGCGTTGCCAAGGGCGTAGACGAGAGGATCATCGAAGGTCTCCGCGAGAATTTCAACGGCGAATGCAGTGAGGTCGGTATGTACCTCGCAATGGCAAGAGTTGCCCACAGAGAGGGCTATCCCGAGATCGGTCTCTACTGGGAAAAGGCCGCATACGAAGAGGCAGAGCACGCTGCAAAGTTTGCCGAGCTTTTAGGCGAGGTTTTAACCGATTCCACCAAGAAGAATCTTGAAATGCGTGTAGATGCCGAAAACGGCGCTACTATGGGCAAGTTCGAGCTTGCAAAGCTTGCTAAGGAGCTCGGCCTCGATGCCATCCACGACACTGTTCACGAAATGGCCCGCGACGAGGCTCGTCACGGCAAGGCATTTGAAGGTCTTCTTGCGAGATATTTCAAATAATTATAAAACGCTAAAAACCGCCTTGAAAGGCGGTTTTTTGTTGCATATTTGCCATAATATGCTATTATTCTTTATGGAATAAGGCATACCTTAACGGTAGGCGGTTTGTCCTCTTTTATTTTGAGGGCACTTTCGCCCTCTTTGAAAGGGGGCGGTGCTTATGATTACATATAGTGAGTTGTTTTTACTACTTACCCTTATTGTTTCCATAGTAGCACTTGTTATTGATATAACAAAAAAGAAATAACCGCCCTCGTCAAAGTCGCGGTTATTTC
>CAZRHF010000146.1:0-4464 GCA_964599835.1 uncultured Eubacteriales bacterium
GCGTCGTGTAGGGAAAGAGTGTAGATCTCGGTGGTCGCCGTATCATTAAAAAAAACTCCGTCAAGTTTGAAAAGAGCATCGGCTATCTCGTCAAATGTAAACCCAAGCTGTCTTGCGCAAACTGCGGCACAAAGAGAATTATATACCGAAAATTTGCCGCCGGTTTTAAGTCTGATACGCTTTATGGTGTAGTCTCCCACCATTTCGTATTCTATTCCGTCGGGTTTCATATTTATTCCGTTAGCCGAAAAGGTCGCTCCCCTATCCTGCGAAGCATAGGTGGCTTTATTGCATTTGACCTTCTCGGAAAGCATCTTACCGTATTCGTCATCGACGTTTATAACCGCTGTCTTACACATTTCGAAAAGCCTGCATTTTGCCTCGAAATAATTATCCATTGTAACGTGATAATCAAGATGATCCTGGGTAAGATTCGTAAACGCGGCGACCTCAAAATCAAGGCCGTAAATTCTTTTTTGATCGAGAGCGTGGGATGATGCTTCCATTATTGCATACTGACAACCCGCGTCCACCATTTCGGCAAACAATTTATTAAGGCCGTAGGCATCGGGCGTTGTATTGACCGACTCTATGACTTTATCGCCAATAAGATTCTGTATCGTGCCTATAACACCGGTTTTATAGCCCTTCGATTCGATTATCGCCTTAAGCATATAAGTAACCGAAGTTTTTCCATTAGTGCCCGTCACTCCCACAAGCTTAAGCTTTTTTGCGGGATTTCCGAAATAGTTTGCCGACATTACCGCGTATGCGGCGTGTGTATCGGGTAGGATCACTTCGTTTTTGGCACCGGTGCTTTTTTCAGCAATTATTACCGATGCACCCGCCTTTTCGGCGTCGATAGCGTACTTATGACCGTCGAGATTGAAGCCGTTTATGCACACAAAGGCAGCACCCTGCTTCACTCTTCTCGAGTCACAGGTGACGTCGCTTACTTCGATATTCTCGAATTCGACCGATACGATTGGTAATAATTCGCGTAATAACATTTCATTTTCCTTTCATTGTTTAGGTTACAGATCTACTGATGAGGTATCTCTGAAATATACGGTTATCGTTGTTCCTGCGGTTACCTCCGTACCCTGCGCAACGTCCTGGTCGTAGGCAACTATTGTTGTGGCTGAGGTGGTGTTTCCTGAATATTTAACGTTAACACCTGCATTTGATGCGGCTAAACTTGCCTCAGATGGTGTCATTCCTGTGAAATCGGGTACAATGACCCTCTCGACTGCAGTCGATTCCTCGTCGGTGTAGACTATAACGGTTCCGCCTTTATTCAAGGTCTCCCCTGCCACGGGTAACTGAGAAAGCACCGTTTCGCCTTCACCAACTATCTTAATTCCGAGTCCCAGCTCTGAAAGCGCTGTCTTTGCTTCCGACGTATTCTTTCCTTTAAGTTCAGGCACCTTAACAGCGAAGCTTTCGAGCTCCTCATCGGTGTACTGCGGCTCGTATCCGAGATATGGCAGAATATCTTTGAATATTTCGGCCGCTACGGGTGCCGCTACGGTTCCTCCGTAATAGCTGTCGCCGTGGGGTTCATCAATCATAACGAGAACAGCTATTTCGGGATCGTCAATAGGTGCAAAGCCGAGGAAGGACGCAATATAAAGACCCTTTTCGCCTGTGGCCTGCATTTCAGCAACCTTTTCGGAGGTTCCTGTTTTTCCTCCGACGTCGTAGCCCGCAACGTAGGCATTGCTGGCACCGCCCTCGTTAACGACCGCCTTCATCATAACACGCATTTTTGCACTTGTGGATTCGCTTATTACCTGTCTTTTAACGGTTTTTTGAACAGTTTTTACTACGTTGCCGTCGTTATCAACGACCTTACTTACGACGTATGGCTGAAGCAGATATCCACCGTTAACTGCGGCAGACGCAGCCGTTATAAGCTGCATGGGCGTGATCTTGAAGGTTTGCCCGAAGGAAGATGAAGCCAGCTCTGTGGGCCCCATATTGGACTGCTTGTGATAAACGGGTGATGCTTCTCCCGGAAGGTCGATCCCGGTCTTTTTGGTAAATCCAAATGCCTCGAAATACTTCGAGAAACGGTCTACGCCGACAAGCTGTCCAATGCTTATAAATGCCGGGTTGCAGGATTTTACCATTGCATCCTTAAGAGAAAGGGTTCCGTGTCCGCCGTATTTATGGCAATGATACTTTTGTCCGGATACGTATATTGTATATCCGCAGTTATAACTGTGTTCAAGGCTTGTAAGATTTTCTTCAAGCGCCATAGACGCTGTTATGATCTTAAATACCGAGCCCGGCTCATAGGTATCGGAAACGGCTTTATTTCTCCACTGACGGTTTAGAAGCTCGCTTCTTGTTACGGTTGCATTTTCTTCCTCAAGCAACGCTTCGTCGGAGGCAGAAAGAGTGAAGGGAGAATTAGGATTATAGTCGCCCTTTACGGCCATAGCAAGTATTTCTCCCGTGTTTACGTTCATTATAACACAGGCTCCGCGGTCACCCGCTTTATTTGCTTCGACCGCCTGCTCGAGATATTTTTCTGCTATGTGCTGAATGTATGAATCTACAGTGAGAACAAGAGAATTGCCCTGCTTTGCTTCTTCAACGACTTGATAGGAGAAGGGCATATCGTCACCGTGGGCATTTTTAGCAGCAACAACGCGTCCCGCGACGCCCGTAAGGGTGGTGTCATAGTAGCTTTCAAGACCCGAAAGTCCCTGATTATCGTCGCCCACGAAGCCAAGAAGTACCGATGCTAAATTCTGGTTGGGATAGTAGCGCTTGGTGGTTTCATCTACGCCTATATAACGGGAAATTCCGAGGTCACTGTTATCGGATATGAATTTCCGCACCTTATCGGCTACGGTTTTATCCACTCTGTTTTTAATTATTACGTAATAAGTCTTCTTCTCGGTATATGAATATATTTTTTCATAAGTAAGCTCTTCGTCAACCGACAGAAGTATATCGGACAGTCCTGAAGCAATCTTGGTTTTGACCTCAGTCTGTTCATCCTTATCAAGGTCGTCTATGCCGTTGGGGATGAGATAGATCGTATAGGCGGTATCGCTTTTGGCCAAAAGATTCATATCGCGGTCGTAGATATTTCCTCTGGGTGCACTGACCAGCGTATCATACAGCTGTTGTTCCGATGCCAGGGACTGAAGACGATCACCGTCGATCACCATAAGATAACCGAGTCTGGTTCCGACAACCGATACAAAGACGATAACAAAAGCCAGCATTATAACGAATATTCTGATAAGCATCATCTTACCGGCTCTTCCGTTTTCCGCCATATCGCACCTCCAAAGCGTCTATTTTCGACATTTTTCTAATACATTAATAATGCTCGAAACGAGAGCCCATAAAAGAGCTCTCGTATTTTATTATAACTTAAATATATTCCGACTCATAAAAACTATTCGTTTTCGGCCGTAAGAATGTTTCCTTCGGCGTCGACCGCCTTGTTTGCCTCGTTTACACGAATATATACTATCTGACTTTTATCAAGCTTTTTCATTCCAAGCTCTGCGGCAGCTTCCTCTATATTCTTATAAGACATAAGCTCCTCGATCTCCATATCTATGCGGGTCTCTTCTCCGCTTAGGGCCGAAAGCTTATTTTTTGCAGATAAAATTTCGGAGTTTACTTCACTGATCTCTACGCGCAAGGCAATGCCTGCACATATCATAGAAACGAATATTACTCCGAGCATAATTATAGAAGCAGTTTTTGAAACTCTCTTCTTAGCAGCTTTTTTAGAGGCTTTACTGATCTGACGCTTAGGCATTTTAACGATCTCCGCACGTTTCTCCTCCTTCTGCTTGGGAGCAAAAAGTTCAAAATCGTATGCTAAAGAATCGTTATAGTATTTAGCGTTGTTCATAAACTTCTCCTTATATTTTTTCGATGACCCGAAGCTTTGCACTCCTGCTTCTGGGGTTAATATCAAGCTCCTGCTCGCTTGCGGTTATCGGCTTGTTGCCGATAAGTCTTCCTTCCGGCTTCTTACCGCAAACACATATCGGTATATCAGGAGGGCAAATACAGCCTGTGGCATATTCTTTAAATTTGTTTTTAACAATTCTGTCTTCGAGGGAATGGAAGGTTATTATTGCAAGTCTGCCCCCGCTTTTAAGGCAGGACCAGGCGGCTTCTATTCCGTCATTCAAAGCTCCTAACTCGTCGTTTACAGCTATCCTTAAAGCCTGAAAGCACTTTCTCGATGGATTCCCCTGTCTTCTTACTGCGGCAGGGACGGCAGAAGCAATTATTTCAGCAAGTCGGCCTGTGGTCGTTACCGGCTCCTTGCTTCTTGCTTCGACTATTCTTTGCGCGATCTTGTAGGCGAATTTTTCTTCACCGTAATCACGGAAGATCTTGGTAAGTTCGGAGAGTTCAAGAGTGTTCACGAGGTCTGCCGCCGTGGTTCCCTCTTTGCTCATTCTCATATCGAGAAGAGCG
>CAZRHF010000147.1:0-4462 GCA_964599835.1 uncultured Eubacteriales bacterium
CCTTACAAAAATAAGCGCAAGCAAGGCGGTAAAAGGTGACACGCGAAACCGTAACAGGTTCGAGTCTTGTCACCCTATGCATCAGAAAGCTTTTTCTGTAAAAAGTAAAAGGGTATAAGCCAGACCGAGGTGTAAAGGGCAGAGGGGATAAGGTCTGAGATAAAGTAATCGTAATTTACGGCAATTCCGCCGAAAACAAAGAAAACGAGATATTTTATAAAGAAATATCCGAAGGAAAATCCGACCGAGAGGCAGATCGCCGCCTTGAAATTGCGGTTAAGAACTCTGGATGAAAGAAAACCGCATATAAGGCATCCGAGGGTCAGAAATAGGGTGTTGAACCAGGAACCTCCCGCCGCCGCACCGTCCATTAAAACTCCTGCGAAAAAGCCTGCAAGCATCGCGGCGTTTTCGCCGTAAAAAATGGCGCAGGAGAGAACGAGGGGTATGAGGATTATGGGAACGGCCTGTCCTATTCCAAGAGTAACGCCGCAGCTGTACCGAAGTACGAATACTGTAAATATCAGAAGAATATTTACAAGCACGGCAATAAAGGAACGTAGCTTGCTCATAGGCTATTCACCCGTAAGCTCGTTACCCTGACCTGCAAATTCGGTAACGATCATAACCATTTTAAGTGAGCTGAAATCTACCGTGGGGGTAACGGTGGCGTAAAGGGAGGAGGAAAGGGGATCGCTGCTGATGTTGGATACGGTACCTATAATTACCTTGTCGGGGAAGATACCGCTTCCCGAGGTAACCACAAGATCGCCGATAGCAACCGAGCAGGTACGGGGAAGATTGTAGAATTTGGTCTGACCCTTTACCGCAAGGGCGTGATCTCCCGAAACTGCTCCCGAATCGGAGGTACGGGAATCGTAAGCGCCGCAGGTAAGGGTGGGGCTTAAAATGGTGGTCACCTTAGAGGTGGTAGCGCCAACCTCGGTTATATAGCCCACAAGTCCCGCATCGGTTATAACGGGGTCGTAGAGCTTCACGCCGGTAAGGCTTCCCGCGTCCACCGTAAATCCGCCGAAATCGTCGTCGGGGTCGGTGGCGGTAACCATGGCGGGGCAAAACTTAAAATCCTCGTTGGCCTGCTTTATTTCAAGGTAGTCCTCGTAAAATTTATTCTCGTTTACGGCCTCCTCATAGTCCACAAGCTGCTCCCGAAGGGCGGCAAGCTCCTCTTCAAGAGCCTTCTTTTCGGCCGTCAGCTTAGTTGCCGAATCGAATCCTGCCGAAAGGTCTTCGACCCCGCCCGAGATCCAGCTTCCGAGCTTCTGGAAGGGTGCGGCGATGGCGCCGAAGATTCCTGCCTGAGGGGACATATATCCGCCGATAAGCCAGGCAACTATGGAAAGGGTCAGAATGACGGCAACGGTTGCCAGACCCTTTTTAAACTGTTTACTGCGAAGAAAGAAACGCAACAGTTTCACTCCTATCTGTAATGTTTACCTCTGCGGAAAACGTAGTTGTCGAATCTGTGACCGGGCTCAAGTCGCTTTGCGGTACCCTCGACGACGCAGTCGATGGGATTTTCGGCAATGGCGACAGGCATATTGGTCTCCTGCCTGATAAGCTCGGCAAGGCCGCGAAGCATTGCGCTTCCTCCCGTAAGGGTTATACCGCTTTCGATAATATCTGCCGAAAGCTCGGGGGGAGTTTTTTCAAGTGTGGTCTTGATGGTATCAACGATTACCGCTACCGTGTCGCTCATAGCCTCTCTTACCTCCTCGGAGGAGATAACGATGTTTTTGGGAAGACCGTCTAAAAGGTTTCGGCCCTTTATCTCGACCGTCTTTTCGTCCTCATAGGGAAGGGCGGAGCCTATCTCGATCTTTATCTGTTCGGCGGTGCGTTCGCCGATAAGCAGATTATACTTTTTACGGATATAGTTGATTATAGCCTCGTCAAGGTCGTCTCCCGCCGTTCTTACCGACTGTGCCGTAACGATATCGCCGAGAGAAATGACCGCAACCTCGGTGGTGCCGCCTCCGATATCGGCTATCATACAGCCCTTAGCCTCCCAAACGGGAAGATTTGCACCGACTGCGGCGGCCATAGGCTCCTCGATAATATCAATATCCGAAGCCCCTGCCTGCTTTAAAACTCCGTGAACGGCGCGGCTTTCAACCTCGGTAACGCCTGCGGGCACGCAGATAACGACCCTTACCTTAGAGAAGATAGAGCCCTTGAGAGCTTCTTTTATAAACCGCTTAAGCATCGCGGCTGTAACGTCGTAGTCGGCAATAACGCCGTGCTTTAAGGGACGTACGGCAACGATGGAGCCGGGGGTACGGCCTATCATTTCCTTAGCCTCGGTACCGACGGCACGGACGGCGTCGTTTCTTACGTCGTAGGCAACGACCGAGGGCTCGCGAAGGATTATACCCTTGCCCTTCTGATAAACTAAAGTGTTTGCGGTACCAAGATCGATACCGATATCTCTTGTAAACAGCATATATTATCCTCTTTTCAGGTTATTTGTAGTCGATAGGTAAGGTTGCGGTGGCGTTAAGCTCAGGACCTGCTGTGTTGCCTGAAAGGTATTCAAAGTAGCCTTGCACGCCAACCATTGCCGCATTATCACCGCAGTACTTAAGCTCGGGACGGTAGAATTTAATATTTCTCTTTTTACATTCTTCCTCAAGCCTTGTTCTCAGCTCGCTGTTAGCTGAAACGCCGCCCGCAAGCACTAAGGTATCGTTTCCCGTTTTCTCCAATGCCAGAAGTGTGTTTTCGATAAGCATATCGCAGACCCTTTTACGAACAGTTGCCGCAAGGACGGGGATATCCACCTCTTGTCCCTTCTGGGAGGCGTTATGAAGGGTGTTTATAACGGCGGTCTTAAGTCCCGAAAAGGAAAAGTCAAATTCGCTTCCTTCAACCTTGGGACGTGGCAGGGGATATTTCTTAAAGTCGGCTTCGGTGGCGATCTTATCGAGATTTACTCCACCCGGGTAGGGAAGACCCATTGCCCTTGCCGACTTATCGAAGCATTCGCCCGCCGCATCGTCACGGGTGCCACCTATCATACCGAAAACGGTGTAGTCTTTTACCTCGGTGAGTATGGAGTTTCCGCCTGATACCGTAAGGCATAAGAAGGGGGGCTTCAGTTCCTCGTTATCGATATAGTTTGCGGCAATGTGACTGCGGAGATGGTGGACGGGGATAAGGGGTACGCCAAGGCTCATACTGAGTCCCTTTGCGTAGTTTACCCCGACCAGCAACGCCCCGATAAGTCCGGGTGCGAAGGTGACTGCTATCGCATCTATGTCGGAGTAGGTCTTGCCGGCATTATCCAAAGCCGCCTTTACCACCTGAGAAATATTTTCACAGTGACGTCTCGAGGCGATCTCGGGAACCACACCGCCGTATTTTTTATGTTCCTCGATCTGGGTGTTTATGACCGAGGACAAGACCCGTCTTCCTTCGGTGACCGCGGCGGCGGTCTCGTCGCAGGAGGACTCTATAGCTAAAATAAGCATATTTTAAAAACCTTCTGTTGTCATAATGAGGGCATCCTCTTTGGGTGCCGCATAAAAATTTTTGCGTTTTCCGACCGTTTTAAAGCCCAGCCCCTCATAAAGGGATATGGCAACGGTGTTGGAGACTCTGACTTCAAGGGAAACGAAGCTCAAATTCTTTTCCTTTGCGGCGGTAAGAAGCGCCGCCGTTACAGTCTTGCCGATACCTCTGCCGCGGGCTTTGGAGGTTACGGCGATATTTGTGACGTAGCCCTCGTCTAAAACCACCTGAAGTCCTCCGTATCCGAGAACCTTTCCGTTTTCTTCGAAAAGGAAAAACAAGGTGTCGTTTTTTGCCGATTCCAAAACTGCATTCTCGCTCCAGGGCTTTGAGAAACATTCCTTTTCCAAAGCAGCGATACAGACCTCGTCACCGGGAAGATAAGCGCGTATCATAAAATGCCGTCCTCGATAAATTCGTCAACTGCGGCAAATATCTCGTCCCGACACTTGCGGTAGGTCTCTATATCTCCGCCGAAGGGGTCGGAAATTCCAAGGACGAATATTTTAAACTTGTCTATTCCCAGGCCCTCTAAAATATCTGCGTGGGAGGCCGACATACAAACGATAACGTCGGCCTTTTCGGCATCCTCGTAGGTCATCTGCGCCGAGATGTGTCCCGTAATGTCGACGCCTTTTTCAAGCATAACGTTTACGCTGTTCAGTGCGGCGGGACTTGAGTCGGCGGCCAGACCTCGGCTTATTATCTCATAGCCCTTTTCTTTTTTCGATTTAAGGTATCCCTCCGCCATAGGTGAGCGGCAGGTGTTACCCGTGCAAACAAAAACGATCTTTTTCATCAGCCTTTTGCCTCGTACCAGCTTTTGCCGATATTAACGTCGGCGGTAAGTGCCACCTTCATCTTTACGGCATTTTCCATTTCTTCCTTTAAAACCTCGGCGGCCTTTTGGGCATCGCCCTCGGCGGCCTCG
>CAZRHF010000148.1:0-4452 GCA_964599835.1 uncultured Eubacteriales bacterium
TACCGATGTTCTGTCCCATAATGATGGGTACTGCCGCGCCGAAGGTTACTGCTCCGGTCGACGCAAGAGCCTGAAGGATTCCGACCGAAGCCGAGGAAGACTGAATGATTCCGGTAAGGATCGCACCTGCGAGAACGCCTAAGATAGGATTCTGGAACAAGGTGAGGATGTTTGCGAATTCGGGTACGTTCTTAAGTCCGGAAACAGACTCGGACATAGCCGACATACCGGTCATAAGAGTGGCAAAGCCCAAAAGGATCATACCGATATCCTTTTTCTTGTGGTCGCTCATAAACATAAAGAAAACGATACCGATAACGGCAAGGATGGGTACGAAGGAATCGGGCTTGAACATAGTAATATACCAGGCTCCGCCGTCGATTCCCGAAAGAGAAAGGATCCAGGCGGTAACGGTGGTACCGATATTGGCGCCCATAATTATATGAATTGCCTGACGCAGGGTCATAATACCCGAGTTAACGAAGCCGACGACCATAACGGTGGTGGCTGAAGAGGACTGAATGATCGAGGTAACACCGAGGCCAAGCAGAAATCCTGTAAAGGGATTATCGGTCATTTTACCGAGAACGGTCTTAAGACTTCCTCCGGCTTTTTTCTCAAGGGCATTTCCCATAAGCTGCATACCGAACAGAAAGAGAGCGAGACCGCAAAGAAGCTCCAAAATATGTGTAACATTAAAATATTCTGACATAATAATACCTCTTTTCTCTTGTTTCTTATATAAATAATATCATATCGGTGTAAAATACGAAAGTCAGTTTATGTAAAATTTCGGTAAAGTAGGTTCAAAAAATCCTGCCCTGAAGGCAGGATTTTTATTACGGAAAGGTAACGGTTATCTCGGTTCCGACGTCGACCTTGCTTTCAACCGAAATGGTGGCCTTGTGATATTCTGCGGCGTGCTTTACTATGGAAAGACCGAGTCCCGTACCGCCTATCTTTCTTGAATGGCTCTTATCTACTCTGTAAAACCGTTCGAAAATGCGGCCTAAGTGCTCGGCGGGAATGCCTATGCCGGTATCCTTGACCGAGAGAAGCTTCTTGCCTTCCTCGGTGCCTACCCTTATTTCCACCCTGCCTTCAGGTCTGTTATATTTTATGGCGTTGTCGCACAAATTATAAATCATTTCCGAAAGGATAGAGCGATTTCCTATAACAGATACAGCCTCGCCGTTGAGCAAAATATCGATTTCGTTTTCGGCGGCGGTAAGAGCAAGTCGGTTTTTGACCTCCTCGGCAATATCGTAAAGGTCGATGCTGTCGGGAAGGACGGGGTCTACAGCCTCGTCAAGGCGGGAAAGCTTGATGATGTCATTTATAAGGACGATGAGCCGTGCCGCCTCGTCATATATGTTTTTGGCGAATTTCGGAACGTCCTCCCCGGCTACCATTCCGTTTATAAGAAGCTCCGAAAATCCCGAAATGGAGGTAAGGGGGGTCTTAAGCTCGTGGGAAACGTTGGAGGTGAACTCTCTGCGCATCTCCTCCCGCCGTTCTTCCTCGGTTATGTCGATAACTATAACGGCTACGCCGCTGGTCTTATCCTCGACCTTTACGGGGTTGGCAAAAACGCGGAAGACCCTGGGACCGATATTAATAACCGTTTCGCCGTCCCTTCCCCGAAGGGCGTCGTTTACCACCGAAACGAAGGCACGACTGCGGTTAAGAGAGATAAAATGCTGTCCGTCCTTTATGTCGGGAGTTCCGAAAAGCTGTAATGCGCTTTTATTATATGAAAGGATCTCGGATTTGTTGTCGATGAGAATAAATCCCTCCGACATATTCTCGGTCATAATGTTGAACTCGACCTGCCTGCGTCGAAGATCGGCCATCTGTCGGCGGATAAGCTCGTTCTGGCGGCCAAGCTGTCTGACAAGCTCGTTAAGTTCTTCGTAATTTTTTGTCTCTTCGGTCTTTTCGGGATCGATATGGGCTATGGGACGAAGTATCGCTCCGGTGAATATTCTGGCCATAAGGTAAGAAACTAAAAGTGCGGCCGAGACCAAAAGAAAAAGGGGTATGAAAAGCTCCTCGGCCGTTGCCCTTCCCGGAACTATGACGGAAAATACAACCGTTATAAGACATATAAGAAGGACCGCGAAGGAGGTTGCGAAAATTGCGCTGAAAATCCTTTTTTTCAAGGTCTTCAGCCTCCGATCTTATAGCCGAGACCGCGAACCGTTTCAATAAGCTCTCCCGAGGTACCCAGCTTGGTGCGAAGGGTGCGGATATGTACGTCGACCGTGCGGCTTTCACCGTCAAACTCAAAGCCCCATATACGGCGTAAGATATCGTCGCGGGTGTAAACGGTTCCGGGACTTTCTATAAGAAGGCACAAAAGCTCGAACTCCTTAAAGGTGAGGGTTACCTCCTTGCCGTCGGCCTTAACTATATGCTTTTTGGGATTAACGTAAAGGGGACCCACTGAAAATTCCTTGCCTGAAGCGGGGGATTCGGTGCGGCGGAGAAGAGCCTTTATGCGGGCAATAAGCTCCATCATGCTGAAGGGCTTGGTAACGTAGTCGTCTGCGCCGGAGTCGAGACCGATGACCTTGTCGTATTCGGTGCCTTTGGCGGTGAGAAGTATTACGGGAAGGCTCTTAAGCTCGCTTTTAGCTCTGATTTTTGAAAGAATGGTGAGGCCGTCCTCCTCGGGAAGCATTATGTCAAGAAGGAGTAGATCGGGACGTATTGCCTCAATCTCTTTCCAGAAGAGGGAGGGCTTATCGAAGCATTTTACCTCAAAGCCTGAATTTTTAAGGGCGTATTCCACAAAATTAAGTATGTTGGGGTCATCTTCCAAAAGATAGATCATAGTTTCCTCCTAAAGAAGTGTTTGTCCGTTTATAATAAGTCTGAACGAAAGACCTAAGCTTTCGGTAGCTTTTCTGCAAAGAAGCATTCGGGAAAGGAATATCTCAAAATAATCCATAACCGAGCTTATTGCCGTATCGATCTGAAGCTCAAGCTTAATGAAGGAATTGCTCTTGCTGACCGTAAGGGCAGAGCTTACCACCGAATAGTTTACGCGGTCGTGAATGTCGAAGGTGGTGGGGTCTGAGTTTCTTACCCTGCTTCTTCTTACGTCGCTTTTGTCGGCAAGGATAAGTGCGGCGGCAACGGGATTTACGGGAACCCCCGTACCCTCGTCGTGGTTGCCTATAGCCGTAACTATTGTGGCGATATCCTCCGCGGGGATGCCTAAATTATCGAGAATTCTGAAGGCCATTACGGCACCGCTCTGACTGTGGTCGATGCGGTTGACAAGATTTCCGATGTCGTGAAGGTAGCCTGCCATTTTCACAAGCTCGACCTCTTTTGCGGAAAAATCCAGACAGCTCAGTATATTTCCCGCCGTTTCGGCAACCTTTGTAACGTGGGCAAAGCTGTGTTCGGTAAAGCCCAAGGCCTTAAGGGAGTCGTCGGCACGGCTTATATAGGTTTTGATATCGGAATTTTGTTTAAGCTCTTTATAGGTCATAACTGTAGATCACCTCATTATACCTAATTATACCCCTTTTTTCGTCGCTCTTCAATATAATTATATAAAATTTGTAATTCTTGTACAGTAAAAGATTTGTAAAATTAAAAAAATTACAAAAATATTTTCAATATTATTGTTTACAAGCGGCGATTTTTTTGATATAATCTAACAGTAATTTTTTGTTGTTCTTAAACAACACAAGGAGTGTAAAAAAATTTATGAGTCGTATGGTCGGTACCATTTCCAGAGGTGTTCGCGCACCTATCATCAGAAACGGCGATAATATCGTAGATATCGTAACCGATTCTGTACTCGAGGCCGCAAAGTGTGACGGTTTCGAAATTCACGACCGAGACATAATTGCCATGACTGAGGCTATTGTTGCCAGAGCCCAGGGTAACTATGCCACCACCGCAGATATCGCGGCCGACGTAAAGGCCAAGTTCGGCGGAGAAACCGTTGGTGTTATTTTCCCCATCTTAAGCCGTAACCGTTTTGCTATCTGCCTCCGCGGAATAGCTCAGGGCGCCAAAAAGGTCGTTTTAATGCTTTCCTATCCTTCCGATGAGGTCGGAAATCATCTTATCTCCCTCGACGCTATGGACGAAAAAGGGGGCGATCCTTATAAGGACGTCCTCGAGCTTAAAGAATACCGCGAGCTTTTCGGCTCCGAAAAGCATACCTTTACCGGTGTAGACTATGTTGAATATTACGAGAATCTCATTAAAGAAAGCGGTGCCGAGGCTGAGATAATCTTCGCTAACGATCCCCGTGCAATTCTTTCCTATACCAAAAACGTTCTTTACTGCGATATTCATACCCGTAACCGCACCCGCCGCCTTCTCGCAAAGGCAGGAGCCGAAAAGCTTTTCGGTCTTGACGAGATCCTTCGTGAGTCTGTAAACGGAAGCGGATTTAACGAGAATTACGGACTTTTAGGCTCCAAT
>CAZRHF010000149.1:0-4439 GCA_964599835.1 uncultured Eubacteriales bacterium
ATAAGCGCAACTACTGCGAA
Organism: uncultured Eubacteriales bacterium; assembly: GCA_964599835.1. Classification (GTDB taxonomy): domain Bacteria; phylum Bacillota; class Clostridia; order Oscillospirales; family Acutalibacteraceae; genus SFWF01. Next base: position 21 of record CAZRHF010000149.1, read on the forward strand.
AAATACCCACTTACCGGTTTTCTTTGCTTTCATAGCTAAACCTCCGGATCTTTTTGCTGAAAATTAATATTTCGAGTATTTTCGGAACAAAATGCACCGAAAATACTGTCATAAAATATATTATAATGTTTATTTCGCATAAAGTCAATTACGAAATATTATTTTGTAAGCTTTTCGAGAGCGGCGTATTTTACTGCGACGCACAAAACCTCTGCCGCGATAGCCAACTCTTTAACGCCGGGGAAGGAGGGAGCAATACGAAGATTACTGTCCTCGGGGTCTTTTCCGTAGGGGAAGGTGGCGCCGGGAGTGGTAATGATGAGTCCCGCTTCCTTACAAAGCTCGCCTACCCGTTTTGCACAGCCGGGGAGAACCTCCATGCTTATAAAATAGCCTCCGTGGGGGTTGGTCCAGGACGCGATACCTTTATCGCCGAGCGCTTCGCCGAACTGTCTGATGCAGGCCTCGAACTTGGGGCGGAGAATATCACCGTGCTTTTTCATCTGCTCTGCTATAGCCGCTATCGTAGGCAACATTCTTGCGTGGCAAAGATGATTAAGCTTGTCGGGTCCGATGGTCTGTACCGTCATACGGGATTTGAGCATTTTAATGTTACGGGGGCTTGCCGCTTGCGCCGCAACACCTGCACCGGGATATGTGATCTTGGAAGTGGAAGTGAACTGGAATACGAGATCTTCGTTTCCGTGCTTTTTACACTCTTCATATATATTAAGAAGCGGATCGGTAGTGTCAAAAAGGTCGTGAATAATGTAGGCGTTATCCCACATAACCCTGAAATCCTTGGCCGCAGGCTTTAAAGCGGCGATTCTTTTTACGGTTTCGTCGCTGTAGGTAATACCTGTGGGGTTGGAATACTTTGGAACGCACCACATACCTTTAACCAAGGGATCCTTAACAAGCTCTTCAACCGCATCCATATCGGGTCCGTTCTCGGTGTTTTTAACCGTTATCATTTCGATGCCGTAATATTCACAAATACCGAAATGTCTGTCGTAGCCGGGAGCGGGGCAGATGAATTTGATCTTTCCCTGAGCGGCCCAGGAACCTTCACCGAATCCGGTTACCATACCCTGAGTTACTGTGTCAAACATCATATTAAGAGAGGAATTTCCGCCGCAAATAACGTTTTCGCTGTCCATTCCCAGGAGCTCTCCGAAAAGCTTTTTTAGTTCCGGAAGTCCGTCAAGACCGCCGTAGTTTCTGCATTCGGTTCCGTTTTCGGATCTAAAGCCGGTTTCCTTAGAAACAAGGCCTAAAAGCTCATCCGAAAGGTCAAGCTGGTCTGCACCTGGTTTACCTCTCGACATATCAAGAGACAGTTCAGCGCCCTTGATCTTCTCAAATTCGCGCTTAACTGATTCGAATTCTACGGCTAATTCTTCTTTAGTCATAGAAAGATAGTTTGCCATTAAATTTCCTCCAAAATCATAGTATCGGTTTATTATACTATATTTTGGCGCTTTTTTCAAGAAGTATTTATATATATTTTTTTAGTGTGATTTCATACTTGATATTTTCTGCGGAGGAGGTTATAATTGTAAAAAATCCAAGGAGAAAAAGAAATGAGTTACATACGTTATTCCTATAGTCAGCTTAAAACCTTCTGCATCGACGCATTCAAAAAATTCGGTTTTACCGAAACCGAATCGGAAAGCATTACCGACGTTCTTCTTCTGTCTGACGTCTACGGTATTGAATCCCACGGTATGCAGCGCCTTGTCCGCTATCACAAGGGAATCGAAAAGGGCCTTATCCATGTTGACGCCAAGCCCGAGATCGTTTTTGAAACCCCCGTTTCCGCCGTTATCGACGCACACGACGGTATGGGTCAGCTGGTTTCCATCGAGGCTATGAAGCTTGCCATTGAAAAGGCGAAGAAGACCGGTATGGCCATAGTCAGCGTTAAAAACTCCAACCATTTCGGAATCGCCGGTTACTATGCCAAAATGGCCTGCGATCAGGGTCTTGTCGGCTTCGCTATGACCAACTCCGAAGCCATAATGGTTCCGACCTATTCCCGTCTTGCAATGCTTGGCTCCAACCCCATCGCGATCTCTATGCCTGCCGAGCCTTACCCCTTCTTCTTCGACTCTTCGACCACCGTCGTAACAAGAGGTAAGCTTGAAATCTACAATAAGCTCTCCAAGCCCCTTCCCGAAGGCTGGGCTCTTGACGAAAACGGAAAGCCCTGCACCGACGCCTCCCGCGTTCTTAAGAACATCGTAGGTAAAAACGGCGGCGGAATCGTTCCCCTCGGCGGCGATACCGAGCCCCTCGGCGGACATAAGGGCTACGGCTACGGAATGCTGTGTGAAATATTCTGCTCGATCTTCTCGGGCGGTCTAACCTCAAACCATACCCACATAGGCGGTAAGGGCGGTACCTGCCACGGATTTATGGCAATAGATCCTGCTGTATTCGGCGATGCCGAGGCTATGAAGGAACGCTTCTCCGTATTCCTTCAGGAGCTTCGTGACGCTCCCAAGGCTGAGGGTGCCGAACGCATCTATACTCACGGTGAAAAAGAGATACTTGCCTATGCCGACCGTATGGAAAACGGTATCGACGTAAATATTAACACGGTAGCCGAGATGAAGGACCTTTGCGACTACCTCGGAATGGACAGCGTTGCCTATCTCGGCGATATCGACTTTGATTCCGCAAAACAGAGTTCCTACAAATAAAAAAACTTAAAACGCCGACGCAAGGCGTGATATTCTTAACGGAGAGTATCACGCTTTTTCTATAGTTGGTTGAAAACGCAGGAAAAATATGGTATACTGTTGTTATTAAGTTGAATTGGGGTAGTAAAATGGCAAAGAACAGCGATTTGAATAAAGCCAATAAAGCCAAAAAAGATGAGTTTTACACTCAACTTGCAGATATAGAGGTCGAGTTAAAGCATTATAGAAAGCATTTTAAGGATAAGGTCGTTTTCTGTAATTGCGACGATCCTTATGAGAGCAATTTTTTCAAATACTTTGCTATGAACTTTAACTTTTTGGGACTTAAAAAGTTAATTGCAACCTGCTATATGGGGTCTCCCGTTGTAGGCGAACAGTTTGAGCAACTATCTATATTCGATATTCTGCCGGAGGACAACGATACCCCGAAAAGATACCCATATAAAATTGAGATAACCGAGGTAACGGATACTGACGGCGACGGTGCGGTTACTTTGACCGACGTTGAATATTTACTCCGCAATAAAAACAATGTTCTCACACTTTTAGACGGTGACGGTGATTTTCGTTCCCCCGAATGTGTTGAGATATTGAAACAGGCAGATATTGTCGTTACTAATCCGCCGTTTTCTCTGTTCCGTGATTTTGTTGCACAATTAGTAGAATACGGCAAACAATTTCTGATTATTGGAAATGTAAATGCCGTTACCTATAAAGAGGTTTTTCCTTTGATAAAGGATAACAAAATGTGGATGGGATATTCCATTCATAGCGGCGATAGAGAGTTTCGTGTTCCCGATGATTACCCGCTTGAAGCTGCGGGTTATCGCATTGATGAACAAGGTCGCAAATATATCCGTGTAAAAGGTGTCCGTTGGTTTACCAATATGGACTATGTAGAGCGACATACAGACCTTGACCTATGGAAAACATATAACCCCGATGAATATCCAAAATACGACAATTACGATGCTATAAATGTTGATGCTACTGCTGATATACCAGAGGACTACTACGGAATTATGGGTGTTCCTATAACTTTCCTTGATAAATACAATCCCGATCAATTTGAGATTTTAGGCATTTCAAAAACTTGGTACGGTATGGCAAATAAAACATATCCAAACCAACTACAAATTGATAAAAAAGGAAAACAATCTATTGTTTCAAAATTGAATGACGGACCCGTATTAAATCTCCCTGCTCCTCCGGTAAATCAGACCTACTATGTGGTGGACGATAAATATTATATTCAACTTTATGCTCGAATACTGATAAGGAGGCGACAAAATGGAAATTAAGTTATATGAAATACCCGTCCGTGATGTATTTGACGGTTACGAAAATAACGAAGCAACAGGACAGGTTGTTGCCTTTGGCGGCAAACTGAATGTGCGCCCCGCTTATCAAAGAGAGTTTGTATATGACGAAAAGAAAAAGGTCGCCGTTATGAACTCTATCCTGCACGAATTTCCGCTGAATGTTATGTATTGGTCGGAAAACGCAGACGGCACGTATGAAATGCTTGACGGTCAGCAAAGAACAATCTCCATCTGCGATTGGTTAAACAACGGCTTTTCCGTATTCGCTAACCCTGCATCTCCCTTGACACCCTACTATGCCCATACCTCGCCGGAGGTAACGGACAAGGTGCTTAACTATAAGCTGATGATATACATTTGCAAGGGTACGGACACGGAAAAGTTAGATTGGT
>CAZRHF010000150.1:0-1820 GCA_964599835.1 uncultured Eubacteriales bacterium
GCGAAGCCTCTACTACAAGCTCGTCATGAACCTGCAAAATGAGTTTTGCATCAAGTTTTTCCTTTTTAAGACGGGAAAAAACGTTTACCATAGCTATCTTGATAATGTCGGCGGCGGTGCCCTGAATTGGTGCGTTTCGCGCAACGCGCTCTCCGAAGGAGCGGAGAATATGATTGGAGGAGGAAAGCTCGGGCAGATAGCGTCTTCTTCCGAAAACGGTGGTAACGAAGCCCTGCTCCTTGGCTCTCTCTATTCCCTCGGTCATAAAGCGGTCAACGCCTCTGAATGTGTTAAGATAGCTCTGAATATAATCCTTTGCTTCCCTGTTGGAGACTCCGATATCCTTGGCAAGGGAGAATGCGCCGATACCGTAAACTATTCCGAAGTTTACTGCCTTGGCGCGGCTTCTCATAAGGGGGGTCACCATATCAATAGGCATACCGAAGACCTGTGCGGCGGTGGAGGTGTGGATGTCGGAGCCCGAAGTAAAGGCTTCGCACATGACCTCGTCGTTTGCCATGTGGGCAAGCACGCGGAGCTCGATCTGTGAATAGTCGGCGTCAACTAAGGTCTTGCCTTCGCCGGCTATAAAGAATTTTCTGAAGATCTTTCCTTCGTCGGTGCGAACGGGGATGTTCTGCAGATTTGGCTCCAAAGAGCTTATTCTTCCCGTTCTGGTTTCGGTCTGGTTGAAGGTGGAATGAATTCTTCCGTCCTCCGCCACCGTTTCAAGCAGAGAATCACAGTAGGTCGACTTAAGCTTTGCAAGTCCGCGGTATTTTATTATCATTCCGACGGCGGGATGATGGTCGCGAAGCTCCTCCAAAACCTCTGCGCCCGTTGAATATCCTCTTTTGGTCTTTTTCTTTGAGGGAAGACCCAGATGCTCAAAGAGGGCAACTCCAAGCTGTTTGGGAGAATTAAGATTAAACTCATAGCCTATAAGGCCGTATATCTCCCTTTCAAGCGCAGCAACCCTTACGGCCAGCTCCTCTCCGTGGGCTTTAAGCGCCTCGGCATCGATAAGCACACCGCAAAGCTCCATATCTCCAAGCACCGTGGCAAGAGGAAGCTCGATGTCGTAAAAGAGCCTGTCCTGCTCGGTCTTTATAAGCTCGGCCTTAAGCGCGGCGGAGGCTCTGCTGTTTTCGGCGGCCGCCTTTGCGGCTTCGTTTTCAATATCGGTTACCGCCTCGGCTCCGTATTCGGCCAGAAGTCGGTCGAGCTCGTAGGAGGATGAGGAGGGGTTGCAGACGTAGGCCGCAAGCATGGTGTCAAAAACAATGTTTTTAGGTGTAACGCCGCGGGTGCGTGCGAATTTGTATATCTCTTTAGAGTCGTAAACGCCCTTTTCGGTCTCACTTTCAAGAAGGGCAAGAGCCTGCTCCTCGGTTATTTCGGCACAAAGGCAGTTGGAATATGCACCGAAGGTCTCTCCCACCTTTACGATATCCACCCTTTTGCCGATGTTTTTAAGCAGTTCTTCGCTTGATACATAGGCAACCTTTTCGCAGACTATCTTCTCGGTCTTTTTTACCGTGACGGGAGAAATGCCCATCTTTTCCATCAGCTTAAAAAATTCAAGCTCGGTCATAAGGGCGGCGACCGCAGGGGTGTCCATAGGCTTTGAAACATAGGAAGGAATGTCGGTATTTATGGGTGCCTCACGGCTGATGGTGCCGAGCCAGCGGCTGAAAAAGGCCGATTCCTTTCCTGCCTCCAGCTTGGCCTTAACGGCAGGCTTTATATCAAGCTCCTCTAAATGCTCGTAAATATAGTCGATGTTGCCGAATCTTGAGATAAGGTCGGTGGCCGTCTTT
>CAZRHF010000150.1:1830-4431 GCA_964599835.1 uncultured Eubacteriales bacterium
CGACACCTGCAACTCCGGGGATGTTATCCGAGGAATCGCCCATAAGTGCCTTAAGGTCTATCATCTGTTCGGGAGTAAGACCGTATTTTTCGAAAAGGGCGGCCTTGTCGTAGTTTATGATTTCGGGTCCGCCCATACGGGTTGCCGAAAGGACGACGCGAACGCTGTCGCTGATAAGCTGAAGAGAGTCCTTGTCTCCCGTCGCAACAACACATTCGTTGCCACTGTTTTCACAGGCGCGGGCAAGAGTGCCTAAAATGTCGTCGGCCTCAAAGCCCTCACATTCGATAACGGCATAGCCCATAGCGCGAAGCCAGCCCTTAAGAGGGGCAAACTGCTCCAAGAGCTCGGGGGGAGTGGCGTGACGTCCTGCCTTATATTCGGCATACTTTTCGTGGCGGAAGGTAGGCTTTTTAAGGTCGAAGGCAACGGCAATGCCGTCGGGCTGTTCGGCCTCCTTAAGTCGGTTTAAAATATTTATAAATCCGTAAACGGCGTTGGTATATTTTCCGTCCTTGGTGGTAAGCAGTTTGATGCCGTAAAAGGCGCGGTTTATAATACTGTTTCCGTCAATGGCAAGCAATTTCATAAGAAATAAAACCCCATAATAAATATATTTATATTATTATAACAAATAAACTCCCGTTTGTCATCATATTTTTAGGGTTTGACAAGAAAATTTTTTTAATATATAATTATCCCGTTATGAAAATAGGAAACCTTGAAATTTCAGGATATGCCGCTCTCGCCCCGATGGCAGGTGTTGCCGACAGGGCTATGAGAGAAATATGTGAAAAATACGGCGCCGCCTACTCTGTGGGTGAGCTGACTTCTGCCAAGGCCATAACCCTCGGGGATAAAAGATCCCGCGTTTTTTTGGAAAAGGGTGAGCTTAAGATCTACGGCAGTCAGCTCTTCGGAGGCGAGCCCGAAACTATGGCCGAGGCCGCAAAGGTCGCCGAGGAATATGCCCCCGATTTTATAGACATAAATATGGGATGCCCTGCGCCAAAAGTTGCAAATAACGGTGGCGGAAGCTCTCTTATGAAGGATCCAAAGCTTGCGGGAGAGATCGTAAGATCCGTGGTAGATTCGGTAAAAACACCCGTTACGGTTAAAATTCGCGCGGGCTGGGACGGGGATAGTATCAATGCCGTAGAGGTGGCCAAAATTTGCGAAGCCTCGGGTGCCTCCGCAATAACCGTCCACGGTAGAACAAGAGCTCAGATGTACGCCCCGCCGGTCAACCTCGATATAATTAAAGAGGTTAAAAACGCCCTTAAAATTCCCGTTATCGGAAACGGCGACGTTATAGACGGACCCTCGGCGAAATTTATGTATGAATATACCGGGTGTGACTTCGTTATGGTCGGCCGTGCCGCCAACGGCACCCCCTGGGTTTTCGATAAAATTAACGCTTATATGAAGGACGGCACCCTCCTTCCCGACCCGCCCCTTGAAAGACGTCTGGAAATACTTATGGAGCAGCTTGCCCTTATGAAAAAATATAAGTCGGATATAACCGTGCTTTTAGAGGCAAGAAAGCATACCGCTTGGTATTTAAAGGGGGTAAGAAACGCCGCAAAGCTTAGGAAAATGTGCGGAGAAATAAAAGATTTTGCCGATATTGAGCTAATTTGCGAAAAAGCCCTTGCCGAAGGCGAGGATTTGTGATAGAATATACGGGTTAAGAAATCCAAAGGAGAATCTTTATGTCAGGACATTCTAAATGGAATAATATTAAGCGTAAAAAGGAAAAGACCGACGCCGCCAAGGCCAAAATATTCACCAAGATCGGCCGCGAAATTTCGGTAATCGTTAAGACCGGAGGCCCCAACCCTCAGGAAAACAGCAAGCTTAAGGACGCAATAGCCAAGGCAAAGGCCGCCAACGTTCCCAACGATAACATTGAACGAATCATCAAAAAGGCCGCAGGCGACACCTCTGCCAACAACTATGAGGAGCTTGTTTACGAAGGCTACGGCCCCTCAGGCATTGCCGTTATCGTCGAGGTCTTGACCGATAACCGCAACCGCACCGCAGGCGAAATGCGTCACTATTTCGATAAATACGGTGGAAACCTCGGTCAGTCGGGCTCGGTTATGTTTATGTTCGATAGAAGGGGTCAGATAGTTATCGAAGCCGAAGGCAAGGACGAAGACACCGTTATGGAGGATGCCCTTGATGCAGGCGCCGAAGATTTCAACTTCGACGGTGACGTTTTCGAGATATCCACCGACCCCAACGAGCTTGGTGCAGTACGCGATGCTCTTGAGGAAAAGGGCTACGTTTTCGAATCTGCCGAGGTTGCCTACGTTCCTCAGACCATGACCGCCCTTGACGACCCCGACGCCATCAAGAATATGGAAAAGCTTATCGAAATGCTTGAAGATAACGACGACGTTCAGGAGATCTGGCACAACTGGGATATGCCCGAAGAGGACGACGAAGACTGATAAAAACGACCGCCTTTCGGCGGTCGTTTTTTGCGAAAAGAATAAATAATAAAGAGAAAATAATAAAATCGGTGTGCCTTCGGTAGGGTTGAGGGGCTCACGCCGCGATATAAATCCCTATCGGGATTTGCGATATAGGCTGACG
>CAZRHF010000151.1:0-4418 GCA_964599835.1 uncultured Eubacteriales bacterium
AACCCACTAACAACCGATTTGCCCCCTAAAAAGGGCAAATCTTACATACTGTATCCTTATGTATGGGAAACGGGAAAAGGGCTTCCCGACATATCTCTGATTGAGCCCTTAAGCACGGCTCTCGGCGTTTCGGTCATGGAACTAATGTCGGGAGATACGGTTATCAATAAAAATGTTTCTTCCAATATCCTGCGCTCCAAATTTTATGTTTGTCCTATGTGCGGTAATGTGATTCGCGCCATGGGTGATGTGGTGATCAGCTGTTGCGGTATCAAGCTACCGCCACTCGAGGCAGAAGACATTGATGAGGCACACGAAATCACCATTGAAAAGGTTGAGGATGAGCATTTTATTACCGTAAATCACGATATGACAAAAAGCCATTTTATTTCATTTATTACCTATCTTACAACGGATAGAGTTCAGTTTGTAAAGTTCTATCCCGAAGGTAATGCCGAAACAAGGTTTCAGCTTCGCGGCAGCGGATATTTATATATTTTCTGCAATAAACATGGACTGATGAAAAAGAAAATATGACTTGACTTTTAGCAGATTCCAAGGTAACATACACACAACAAAAATACTCCTCATAGGCGGCGGGATTGCCGTTTATGAGGAGTATTTTTTGACCACATTCTATCCCACAGTGCCGTCCGGAGCACTTGGAAACAGTGGAACAATTGTGGTCAAAGAGCACAACTTAAATCTATATTTTGTAGCAGAAAGCACTAAAAATAACTAAAAAGCACCAGATGTTGCGGTTCTGTTTGCGTTTGGGACGGTGTCGAAAACGGCGGGTTTTAATATTTTCTTAAAACCGACAAAAACTGCTCACCGTACTGTCTCTGCTTGACGGTGCCTACTCCCGACACCTCAAGAAATTCCTCGAAAGTCTTAGGGCGTTTTCTGCACATATCGGCAAGGGCCGCATCGGAAAAAATGACGTAAGCGGGAACTCTTTTTTTCTCTGCAAGAGCTCGTCTCAGCGCCTTCAGCTCGGCAAGCAACTCGGGCACCACGGGCTCTTCCGCCCTCTTCTTTTTTACCTCGGGGACGGCAGGCTCTTTCGGTCTGACCCGCTTCATAACTACCTTTTCGTTTTCAAAAAGCACAGCCCGTGCCTTGGGGGTAAGGACAAGGATCGGATATTTGCCGCCCCTTGTTTCTATATAATCCTCGAACTCCAAGTGGTCGATTATCTCCCGCACCCTCGGCTCTTTTAACTCCTTCATCAGGCCGTAGGTGGTCTGACCGTCCAGACCGAGGCGGATTATTTTTTCATTTTTACTTCCCCTTAAAATATCGCATATCATTTTCTTACCAAAGCACTCTCCGCTTCGTTTAATGCAGGAAAGTATCTTCTGTGCCTCCACCGTAACGTCGGCCTCTTCGAACTGCGTGAGACAATTGGAACAATTTCCGCAATAATTGAGGGCTTTTTCTCCAAAATATTCAAGAATAAAGCTTCTGAGACAGGACGAGGTGGTGGAATAAAACGTCATCTGCTTCAGTCGGTCGTAATCCCTTTCCTTCAGCAGCATCTGTTCCTCCTCGGTGAGATCGGGATTCGGCTCCGACACCTCTATCAGATACTGATTGGTATGGACGTCGCTCGGGCTGTAGAGCAGAATACATTCGGCGTCCTCTCCGTCTCTGCCCGCACGCCCCGCTTCCTGATAATAGCTTTCGATATCCTTGGGCATATTGTAGTGTATAACGAAGGAAACGTTGGATTTGTCGATCCCCATGCCGAAGGCGTTGGTCGCCACCATAATGCTTTTTCGGTCGTAAACGAAATCCTCCTGATTGACCTTACGCAGGTCATCCTCAAGTCCTGCGTGATAAGTCGTGGCAGAAAAATCTGCGTCGTTCAGCCTTTCGGCAACCTCCTCCACTGTTTTACGTGTGGAACAATAAACTATCCCGCATTTCTCTTTATACCGTCTAAGGATACGGAACAGCTCGTTGAGCTTATCCTTGGTGCGCATTACCCCGAATTTAAGATTTGCCCGATCGAAGCCTGTGGTTATACGGAAGGGCTCCTTCAGCTTGAGCGAACTCTCGATATCCGCCTTGACCTCAGCGGTAGCGGTTGCCGTAAAGGCCGCTATGACGGGACGGTAGCCGAGAGCGTCGACAAGGTCAGTGATCTTAAGATAGCTCGGGCGGAAATCCTGCCCCCACTGAGAAATGCAGTGCGCCTCATCAATGGCCAAAAGGTCTATTCTTATATCCCTGCAGGCATTTAAAAAATCTGGCACCGCGAGCCTTTCGGGAGCGACGTATACTATCTTATATTCTCCGCGGCGAAGATTGGCCGTCACCCGTGCATACTGAGAAGCAGTAAGAGAGCTGTTGAGATAGGCGGCGCAAATACCGTTCTGGGTCAGCGCGTTAACCTGATCCTTCATAAGGGAAATAAGCGGAGAAATAACCAGGGTCACCCCCTCAAGCATCATAGCGGGCACCTGATAACACACAGATTTTCCCGCGCCCGTGGGCATAACGCAAAGGGCGTCCCTTCCCTGTAGAATGGCGTCCACCACCTGCTCCTGCCCCGCTCTGAAGGATGAATGACCGAAATATTGTTTTAATACCGAGCTTTTGCTATCCATCATATTATCCTACTCTTTTATAGTTCAGCACCGGGGTGCCGTTTTGGGGTTGGGCGCTTTTCAGGGTAAATGAGGCGGGGATGCTGTCGGTAAAGAGAGGCTTATCGTTTTTGTCGGCCGCTACGGGAGCAACCACAAGGCTCAGCTCGTCGATAAGCCCGGCACGCTGAAATGCACCGTTTATGATGCTTCCGCCCTCCAAAAGGTAGCTTTTCGGGGAAAGGTGACCGTACAGCACCTTCAGGGCAAAGGCCACGTCTATCTCGGTCTCGCCTGCGAAGAAATAAGGTATCTCTTTTTCCTGCAGATAGGACAGATATCGGGGGTCGACCTGTTCGGTCAGCACCTCCACGATTCTTGCGCCGCCGTAGCCGGGGTCGTCATCCTCGATACGGTTGGAGCTCCAGCCGAGCCTGCCCTTGGGGTCGAAGGCGATAGCAAAAAAGTCGTCCTCCAAAAGGTCGTCGAGCCAGAAATTCATATAATATCCGAGGAATTTTTCTACCCCTTCATACTTTGAAAGGTCGGGATAATATCCGCCCGTAAAGCTACTTTCCATAGTAACCCGTCCGCAGATAAATCCGCCCGCGCCCTTTTTCCTGTACTCGCGGTTTATTTCATAATAGGTCTCAACCGCCGCCCCGCTTTCGGGACAGCTTAAAAAATCCCCCGTGACCTTGCCGTCGACAGAGGTCACCATATGGCAGATGATATAGGGTCGGTTCATTATTTCAGCTTCTTTCCTTACGGTTTTACTCCTCCCTCACCCGTTTGCCGCATATATGGGCGGGGGTGAGCTTTAAAAGCAGGGTGGCTTTGGCGTGCTTTTCGATCTCTTTTCTTATATACTCCACGTCGGAGGTGAATTTTCGGCACAAGGCGTCGGAGATACGGACCACCGTATCAAGGTCGTCGATCACCTCAATTTTTCCGAAGACCACCACGCTTCGGACGTTTAACGCCCATTCTCCTTCGTTTCTGTAGCCCTTTTCGCAGACGCAGAAGGAGACCTTATCGGAGGCCCTTAAAGAATCGAGGCGGTGACCCGATCTTCCGCAATGGAAATAAATACAGCCGTCCTCGGGATTATAAAAATGGTTCATAGGGCTCCCGTAGGGGTAGCCGCCGTCACCGTTTACCGACAAAATTCCGCGGGTCTCGGAGGTTAAAAGTTCTATACACTCCTCACGGCTTATTTCTTTATTTTTCCTTGCAAGCTCTCTGAACATATCGGTCTCCTTATTCTCTGAAGTATTTCTGCCCCTATTATATCACCTTTTCGGCAATTTCACAATAAGCAAGCGTCGGCGCCCTTCCTTTTCGTTTCCTCACGGCATACGACCTCCCCGGTCAGCAGGTGGCTTTTGAGGGTAATTATCTTATCCCCCTGTCCGAAGACCCAGACGTTGACGGCGGGCTGTTCATACCACACGTCGGTCTTTCTTTGGTCGTAGTTGGCCTGATAGAAGGTACAAAGTCTTCTCGTGTGTTCTTCTCTGGTAAGCAATTTCATAGTTTATCACCTCTGTTTATTTTACACTTTAATTTTAACAGAGGCGGTGTCCCGAAAGAGGGACAGAAAAACAGCGACCTTACAGGTCGCTGTTTTAAGGATCGGTATTCCATAATATCATCAATTTAATCGCCGAGGGCGGCATTCGGAGAGGGAAAAACAGCGACCAGCGGACAGTGACTAGTGAACAGTAGCGATGTGTCTCCGACGGATAGAAAACAGTGGACAGCGCGAGGTGTCTGCGACGCATTTATATAAACACCTCATCCACCACTCCGTGGTCCCCCTTC
>CAZRHF010000152.1:0-4338 GCA_964599835.1 uncultured Eubacteriales bacterium
GATTTACCAGTGCGGTCTTCCTAAGGAAATGGCACTTGAGCTCTTCAAGCCCTTCGTAATGAAGCGCCTTGTTGAAACCAAGGAAGCCACCAACATTAAAACCGCCCGCAAGATGGTAGAGCGCGCTTCCGGAGAGATCTGGGACGCCCTCGAGACAGTTATTAAGGAACATCCCGTTCTTTTAAACCGTGCTCCTACACTTCACAGACTCGGTATTCAGGCCTTCGAGCCGGTACTCGTAGAAGGTAAGGCTATAAAGCTTCATCCTCTGGTATGTACCGCATTTAACGCCGACTTCGACGGTGACCAGATGGCTGTTCACGTACCCCTTTCCGCAGAGGCACAGGCCGAGGCACGCTTCCTTATGCTTGCCGCAAACAACCTGCTTAAGCCCTCCGATGGAAAGCCTGTTGCCGTTCCTACACAGGATATGGTCCTCGGTTCCTACTATCTGACCCTCGTTAAATCCGACGAGCCCGGTGCAAATAAGGTGTTCAAGGATAAAGACGAAGCCATTATGGCATATAATGACGGCGTCGTAGGACTTCACGCTCCTATCCGCGTACGCTTCGTGAAGGACGGCGTTTCCAAGCTTGTTTGGTGTACCGTAGGCTTCATCCTCTTCAATGAATCCATTCCTCAGGACCTCGGTTTTGTTGACAGAACTGACCCCGATCACGCATTAGACCTCGAGATCTGCTTCACCCATAAGGATGCTTCAAAGCTTACCGTCGACTCTAATGAGGACGTTATACAGTACAAGGTGGGCAAGAAGCAGCTTGGTAAGATCATCGACGCCTGTATCGCAAAGCACGGCACCAGTGAAGCCGCCATCGTTCTCGATAACGTTAAGGCAACCGGCTTCAAGTTCTCTACCAAGGGCGCTATAACCGTCGCCGTTGTCGATGCTGTTATTCCTCCCATCAAGGCAGAACTGATTGCCGAAGCTGAAAAGCAGATAGATAAGGTTACCAAGAGCTATAACCGCGGTCTTATTAACGACGATGAAAAGAGCCGCCATGTAATCGAGATCTGGAACAAGACCTCCGAAGACGTAGGTAACGCCCTTAAGGATCACCTTGACGAGTTTAACCCCATCTTTATGATGGCCGACTCGGGCGCCCGTGGTTCTATGGCTCAGATCCGTCAGCTCGCAGGTATGCGAGGCCTTATCTCCAATACCGCAGGTAAGGTTATCGAAGTTCCTATCCGTGACAGCTACCGTGAAGGTCTTAACGTTCAGGAATACTTCATTTCCTCCCGTGGTGCCCGTAAGGGTCTGGCCGATACGGCTCTCCGTACCGCTGACTCGGGTTACCTTACCCGCCGTCTTGTTGACGTCTCTCAGGACGTTATCATCCGCGAGGAAGACTGCGGAACCGAGGACGGTCTCACCATCGCCTCCATTATGGACGGTAACCACGAGATCGAAAACCTTGCCGAGCGTCTCGTAGGACGTTTCCTCCTTGAGGATTTCACCGACACTGAAACCGGCGAGATACTTGTTTCCAAAGACCGTATGATGACTGTTGCAGACGCTAAGCGTATCGTTAGCTCCGGTGCCGAAAAGGTAACCATCCGTTCCATTCTTACCTGCCACAGCCATCACGGTGTATGTATAAAGTGTTACGGCAGCAACCTTGCAACAGGTAAGCCCGTAACCGTAGGTGAGGCCGTAGGTATTGTTGCCGCACAGTCCATCGGTGAACCCGGTACACAGCTTACGATGCGTACCTTCCATACCGGCGGTATCGCATCTACCGAGGATATCACTCAGGGTCTTCCCCGTGTTGAGGAGCTCTTTGAAGCAAGAAGGCCTAAGCGTTGCGGTCTCATCGCTAAGATCAACGGACGAGTTCGCATAGCCGAAGAAAAGCGTTCCAATGTTATCATAATTACCGACGACGAAAATATCAGAGAAGAAAAGGTCGTAATTCCTTACGGCATTCGTCCTCTCGTTTCCGACGGCGATATGGTAAAGGCAGGCGACCTCCTTATTCCCGGTGCTAAGTATCCTCAGGATATCCTTGAAGCGCAGGGCTCCGGAGCCGTTCAGGATTACATCATTGCCGAGATTCAGAACGCATACCGTACTCAGGGTGTTGATATCAACGATAAGCACATTGAGGTCATCATCCGTCAGATGATGAGGAAGTTCGTCATCACCGATCCGGGTTCTACCGAGCTTCTCCAGGGAGTGAGCTACGAGCTGGCTGAGGTTCTCGCCGCCAACCGCGCTATCGATAAGCGCGTCGAGGCAGGGGAGAGCGGTCTCGAGCACGCATCCTGCAATCAGACTCTCCTCGGAATCACCAAGGCCTCTCTCGCTACCGAGTCCTTCCTTTCCGCCGCTTCCTTCCAGGAGACTACCAAGGTCCTCACTGAAGCCGCTATCAAGGGCAAGGTAGACCCCCTCTTCGGTCTGAAGGAAAACGTTATTATCGGTAAACTCGTACCTGCCGGTACAGGTATGAAGCTTTGCACTGTAGAGGACGAGATTCCCGAAGAAACCGCAGAATCAGAGGAAGTTGCCGTCGCCGAATAAAAATCTGTTAAAAAACTATTGACAAATTTGATATTTAGGTGTAAAATTCAATATTGCGTGGGACTGCGCTTTTCAGTCCCCAAAATAAGATATAACGCAGACGGAGTTTCTCCGTCTGCGTCATATACATTTTATTAAGGAGGTGCGATATGCCGACCTTTAACCAGTTAGTACGTAGCGGACGTGAGACCATTGAGAAGAAGGCCAAGGCTCCTGCGCTCTTAAAGGGATACAACTCTATGAAGCGCGCCCTTACCGACAACGATTCTCCCCAGAAGCGTGGCGTATGTACTGCAGTTAAGACCACCAGTCCTAAAAAGCCTAACTCTGCTCTTCGTAAGATCGCCAGAGTACGTCTTTCCAACGGAATCGAAGTTTCTGCTTACATTCCCGGAATCGGTCACAATCTGCAGGAGCATAGCGTAGTGCTTATCCGCGGCGGCCGTGTTAAGGACCTTCCTGGTGTACGTTACCACATCGTAAGAGGATCTCTTGATGCTCAGGGTGTTGCTAAGCGTATGCAGTCTCGTTCCAAGTACGGTGCAAAGCGTCCTAAGGCAGGCGCAAAGTAAGTTTGAATCAAATTTGAAATGTTCAAGCTGCAAATTATCAAGCGGCGTTTAATATATTACGCCTTGCTTGGTGCCCACGGGAAAGAATAAACTCGAGTACCTATGATATCATTATTGTGAAGGAGGGAAGAGAAGTGCCAAGAAGAGGTTTTGTTGCAAAACGCGACGTTTTGCCCGATCCGGTATACAACTCTAAGATCGTTACCCGTCTTATCAACAACATCATGCTTGACGGTAAGAAGGGCGTAGCTCAGAAGATTGTATATGGTGCTTTTGACATCATCAACGAAAAAACAGGGAAAGAACCCCTCGAGGTTTTCGCAGAGGCTATGGAAAATGTTATGCCTCAGCTCGAGGTAAAGGCTGTCCGTAAGGGCGGTGCTACCTACCAGGTTCCTTTTGAGGTTCGTCCCGAAAGAAAGCAGACCTTAGGTCTTCGCTGGTTAACAGATTACAGCCGTAAGCGTAACGAGAGAACCATGAAGGAACGTCTCGCAGGCGAAATTATGGATGCTGTTAACGGTATCGGCGGCGCAGCTAAGAAGCGCGAAGATACTCATAAGATGGCTGAAGCCAATAAGGCTTTCGCACACTACAGATGGTAATTTAATACCGGTATTTAAATTTTAAGGAGAATAAAATGGCTAGAAAAGTATCTCTTGAAATGACAAGAAATATTGGTATTATGGCTCACATCGACGCCGGTAAGACCACTACTACCGAGCGTATCCTGTACTATACCGGTGTTAACCACAAAATCGGTGAGACCCACGATGGTACAGCTACAATGGACTGGATGGCACAGGAGCAGGAGAGAGGTATAACCATCACCTCCGCTGCTACTACGTGTTTCTGGAAAGACCATCGTATCAATATTATCGACACACCCGGCCACGTTGACTTCACTGTTGAAGTTCAGCGTTCGCTCCGTGTTCTCGACGGCTCCGTAACCGTTCTTTGTGCAAAGGGCGGCGTTGAGCCTCAGTCTGAAACCGTTTGGCGTCAGGCTGACGAATACAAGGTTCCCCGTATGATCTACGTTAATAAGATGGACATTATGGGAGCCGATTTCTACAACGTTCTTAAAATGGTTAAAGAGCGTTTCCAGTGTAACGCAGTTCCGATTCAGCTCCCCATCGGAGTTGAAAACACCTTCCGCGGAATCGTTGACCTCGTAAACAACAACGCTATCATGTATTATGATGATAAGGGTATGGATGT
>CAZRHF010000153.1:0-4269 GCA_964599835.1 uncultured Eubacteriales bacterium
CGCTATCTGCATTACGCGTAATGGGTGTCGAGCCCCTCGACCGTGCCGAAGGCACTCCGTTTTTATTATTATTCTTTTTTATTTCCTATTTACAACGGTATATCCTGCGTTCTCAATAAGGGTTTTGAGGGTCTCGTCAGAAACGTCGGAGGTGAGGGTGAGGACGGCAGTACCTTTTTTATGGCTGACCTCGGCAGAGGCTACCTCGGGAAGCTCCTCCAAAAGCTGTTTTACTCTTGCCTCGCAGTGGGGACACATCATGCCTTTGATCTTTAAGGTTTTTGTCATTTTATTTTCCTTCTTTCTTTTATTATAAAGCCTTGTGCCGTAAAGGCGCAGGGCATTTGATACCACGCAGACGCTTGAAAGGCTCATTGCGGCGGCACCTATCATCGGGCTCAGGGTCAAACCAAAGACAGGTATAAATACTCCTGCCGCAAGGGGGATCCCGAGGGTGTTATAGGCAAAGGCCCAAAAAAGATTTTGCCGAATGTTTTTAAGGGTGCTTTTCGAAAGCTTTACGGCAGCGGTAAGGTCGGAAAGACCGCTTTTCATAAGGACTACGTCGGCGGCATCGATGGCAATATCGGTACCTGCTCCTATTGCCACGCCTACGTCGGCAAGAGTAAGGGCGGGGGCATCGTTTATGCCGTCGCCAACCATTACGACCCTGCCTTTTTTCTTAAATTCTTCCACCTTTTCGGCCTTTTCCTCGGGAAGAAGGTCGGAAACCGCCTCATCTACACCTACTGCCTTGGCTATGGCAAGGGCGGTGGCACGGTTGTCCCCCGTCAGCATAACGGTTTTGATACCCATCAAACTCAGCTCCCTGACGGCGGCGGTGCTGTCGGGCTTCAGGGTGTCGGCAAGGGCGATAATACCCAAGAGCTCGTGATTTTTTGCAAAAAAGAGGGGTGTTTTGCCTTCCCCCGACAAACTGTTATAGGCCTCGGTAGCTTCGTCCGACAGCTTCAGCACACTTTCTATCAGTTTCTTATTTCCGCCGACTATTTTTTCTCCCTCAAGGGTTGCGGAAATTCCGTTTCCGGGAAGCAAAGTAAAATCTTCGGTATTTTTAATTTCTGTTTTAAGCTCTTTTCCCTTTTCTCTTACGGCCTTAGCCAGAGGATGCTCGCTTTTTTCTTCAAGGGAGCAAGCAAGGGTCAAAAGCTCATTTTCGGATACACTGAAGGGGATAATATCGGTGACCCTGGGGCTACCCTCGGTGAGGGTACCCGTTTTATCTAAAAGGACGGTATCGGCGCGGCCTAAGGTTTCCAGAGCTTCGGCGTTTTTAAAGAGAATGCCGTTTTTGGCTCCCACACCGCTTCCGACCATAATGGCAACAGGGGTTGCAAGACCTAAGGCACAAGGGCAGGAAATTACCAGCACCGAAATTCCGCGGGCCAAGGCAAAGCCCACCGAATATCCGCAAATAAGCCATACGGCGGCGGTAATTAAAGCGATAGCCAAAACCACGGGTACGAAAATTCCCGAAACCTTATCGGCCAGCTTGGCAATGGGGGCCTTTGTTGCAGAGGCCTCGGTCATAAGGCGGATTATTTTTGAAAGAGAGGTGTCCTCACCTACCCCCGTGGCACGGCATTTTATGAAGCCTAAGCGGTTAAGGGTCGCGGCTGAGACGCGGTCTCCCGCCTTTTTATCGACGGGAAGGCTTTCGCCGGTAAGGGCAGATTCGTCTACGGCGGTCTCGCCCTCTAAGATGACCCCGTCTACAGGAATATTTTCTCCGGGGCGGACGATGAATATATCCCCTACCGAAACCTCGGAAATTTGGACGGTCTTTTCTTTGCCGTCTATAATAAGGTTGGCGTTTTTGGGAGCAAGACTCATAAGTCCTTTAAGGGCATCGGCGGTTTTGCCCTTTGAACGCTCCTCCAGCATTTTACCGAGAGTTATAAGGGTCAGTATCATTGCGGCCGACTCGAAATAAAGGTCGTGAAGGTGGGTATGGGCAGGGTCGGCGGTCATAATGAGGACACGCGCGGTACTGTATATAAAGGAGGCGGCCGAGCCTAAGGCAACGAGGGTATCCATATTTGGGGCAAGGTGTATAAGCCCCTTTGCTCCGTTTATGAAAAACTTCTGATTTATAACCATTACTGCGGCCGAAAGAAGCAACTGTAACAGCGCATTTAATAGGTTGTTACCAAGAATAAAATCGGGTATCGGCAGTCCGACCATTCCGCCCATAGAAAGATACATAAGGGGGATGAGAAGAACTACCGAAGCAATAAACCGAGGAAGAGCAGAGTTTTTATTCTTTTCGGTCTCGGATTTTTGCGGTTTTTGGGACTTTTCCTTAAGGGAGGCGCCGTAACCCGCCTTTTCTACCGCGGCAATTATCGCTTCCTCTGAAGCCGCCCCCTCTACCGCCGCAGAGTTTGTCAGCAGGCTTACGCTGCAGGAGGTTACCCCGTCTACCGCCTTTATTGCCTTTTCAACTCGGGCAGAGCAGGCGGCGCAGGACATTCCGCTTATATCAAAATGCTTCAAAATATCACCTCATAAGTTTCTGAAGAGTTTCCAAAAGCTCGTCCACCGTTTCATCCTTGCCTGCCTTTATATCTTCTGAGACGCAGGTTTTTATATGGGTGGCGAGAAGCTCTTTGTTAAAGGAATTAAGGGCGGCAATAGCGGCCGAGACCTGCATTATAACGTCGGTACAGTAGGCATTTTGCTCCACCATACCCTTTATTCCCCGTATCTGCCCCTCAATTCGGGAGAGGCGGTTTATAAGGGCCTTCTTATCGGCCTCGGTTCTGTCTTTGGTTTTATGGCAACAGTTTTCCATTTTACACCTCACATTCATTATACCCCCAGGGGGTATTTTAATTATAACAGATTTTTTAAGGTTGTCAAGAGCGGCAAAGATATGCTAAAATAAGAAAAAAGGCTTTGGAGGACGGTATGAAAGGGATAAACAAGGCTTATAAGTTTATTTTCGACAGATTTTACTGTGATGATACGGGTTTGATATATGATTTCCTTATCGACGAAGGAAACGCCTGGCATCATCTTCCCCTCCCCGAGGATATAAAAAGAAGCTGTCCCAATCCCTGCGGATGGGGTACGGGAATGGAGGACTGCGTTTTAAACGGCGGTTCGGTGATCGATGCCCTTGTTGCGGAGTATAAGGTCAGCGGAGACCCCTCGGTTAAAAGACTTGCCGATAATATTTTCAGAGGGCTTATGCTATGCGGTACGGTAAGCGAGGACCGAGGCTTTATCGCCCGCGGTGTTTCGCCCGTCGATAAAAAAAGTTATTATATAAATTCCTCCAGAGACCAGTACACCCACTGGGTATATGCGGCGGTAAGGTTTTTCGATTCTCCCCTTTGCGATGACGCTCAAAAGGAAGATATAAAACGGGTACTTATTTCCATAGCCGAAAAATGTGAGCGGGAGGTAGTGCCCGAAAACGACTATAATATGCTCCGTGCCGACGGCAAAATCGGAATGGTGAACAAGATGTGGGGAGAGATATGGCCCCACGAATATCTGCGGCTTCCGATGTTTTACGCGGCGGCATACCACGTCAGCGGCGATATAAAATGGAAAGAGCTTGCCGACAGATATAAATATGAAGCCCTCACCAAAACGGAACCCTTCGAACCCCACAAGCACAGCACCTACGTACTGCTTCAGCTTCAGTATTCCCTAAGGATGATGTGCGATTTGAGCGAGGAAGAGGATTTTAAGGCAGGCTGCAGGGAAATTATGAAAAAACTTGCGCAGTATGCCGAAACGAAGTTCGGTTTTACGGTAGAAAGGCTTAAAGGTCTCGGCAGGCTCGACTTCAAATACGGCAAGTGGAACGAGGTAGATTGGCTTGACCCCGGCGTGGAGGTTGGCGGATACAGATACCTTAACCCCGCACAGAGCGAAAGACCCGAAAACAAAAGCTTTTATCCCCTCCGCGAGGTTGGCGAAACCGCTTCGGTGGTTGCTCTTTACCGCGAGGAAAGAATGAATGAAAGCATCTGTGAGATATTAGACCGTGTGGCCGACGGGGTCGATTACAGCTGTCACTACACCTACGCACCGTTACTGCTTTGGTGTGGGTATTGGCTGGGAAAAGAAAATTTGATTTAGCTGAAAGACTCACAGGCGGAATCAATAAAGCTTAATTGCGGATAGTTCGGCATCCTCCTGAAATAACTTGTTACTACATAAGCAAACGGCTGCGAAGGTTGAACAGAACCAGTAAAAACGGACAATAGAAAAACGGCACCTCCTATGGTAGAA
>CAZRHF010000154.1:0-4239 GCA_964599835.1 uncultured Eubacteriales bacterium
CTCTAACAAGGCTACCGAGGATACCGTTAAGCTCTTCCCCCGCGAGTGTCAGCCCGTGGTTGACGCGATTCAGGCAAAAATAAAGGCCGCAACCGGCAAAAACGTTGAGGTCATGGTCTACGGCGACGGTGCCTTCAAGGATCCCGTCGGAAAGATCTGGGAGCTTGCCGACCCTGTAGTTTCCCCCGCCTATACCAAGGGACTTGAGGGAACCCCCAACGAGCTCAAGCTTAAATATCTTGCCGATAACGACTTTGCCGATCTTTCGGGCGACGCCCTTAAAGAAGCTATCAAGGAAAAGATCAACGAGAAGGACTCAGACCTTGTAGGTCAGATGGTCTCCGAGGGTACCACCCCAAGAAGACTCACCGACCTTATCGGCTCTCTCTGCGACCTTACCTCAGGCTCGGGCGATAAGGGAACCCCCATCGTCTTCATCCAGGGTTACTTCGACAACTACACAGCAGAATAATTTAAAAAATGTGACGGCAATCCTGTCGTCTCATTTTTAATATAAGCCTCCCTTGCCTAAAGTGATTCCCCTGACAGGGGAAATGTCCAAAGGACAAAAGGGTACAGGGGGACCGCATCAGCGGTGGAGGGATTTATGAAAAAAATAGCCAGCTTCACGGTAGACCACGATAAGGTAGGTAAGGGAATGTTCATCTCCCGAATTGACGGCGACGTCATAACCTACGACGTAAGAATGAAAATACCCAACGGCGGAGATTATTTGCCCTATGCCGCCTGCCACACCATCGAGCATCTTTTTGCTACCTTCGCCCGAAATTCGGGAGTGGCAGACAGCGTTATATACGTAGGTCCTATGGGATGCCGCACGGGCTTTTACTTTCTCACCCGCGACAGCGTTTCCCATACCGAGGCAGTTTCGGTCGTTCGCGACAGTATGCGCTTTATCTCAGAATACGAGGGTGATATCCCCGGCGTTTCCCGTAAGGAGTGCGGAAACTATTTAGAGCACGACCTTGCCTCCGCGAAGGATATAGCCGCCGATATGGCCAATGTGCTGGAGGACTGGAAGGAAGAAGATCTTATTTATACCAAATAAAAAAACGCCGCATCCCGAAGGATGCGGCGTAATTTTTTAAGATATTATCTTTGCTTTCAAGGTTTCGGTAAGATATTTGCTTACCTTGTCGTAGCCGTCGACTATGCAGAAGACGATAAGGTCGTCCTTTTCGGCGATAAGCTTACCGCTTATCTTAGTAAATACGTTCTCGCTGGCAACCTTGTAGGTGGTCTCCTGCTCGGCAACCAGAAGATTTATTCCGGTAATTACCTCCTGACGGTTTTCGGTTTTAAATACGGCGATAATGTCGTAGGAGTCTTCGCTGTCGTTTATATAGCCCTTGAACTCGTCAACCGAATCGGGTCCGAAGCCGAAATAGGAGGAAAGCTTGTTACTGCTTATTTCGACCCAGGTTATATCTTCGGGGGAAAGGGTCTGAATTTCGTCGGCAATTTCGGCGGCGGTGGGGTTTTGCTGTTTTTCGCCGCAGGCTACGGGCAGAAGCAGGCAGATGGCTATGCACAGCAGAACCGATAACACTTTTTTAAAATGCCTCATTTTTAACACTTCCTTAGGGTGACAAGATTCGAACCTGATTTAAAGGGTTTTGTGCAACTTTATAAAATTCCAAGCCTATTATACAACATTTTTTTGTATTAGTAAACTAAAAAATAAAAATGCAAGTCTTTTTTATTTCATCTTCAGATTTACATAAAGTTTATTTTAATCTTTAAAAACCAGGCTGGGTTATTCAGTTTTTCCACATAGTTATTAACAATTTCGGTGAAATTTCAACCGAAAATCGAATAAAAACGGGATTTGGGGTGTGAAAAACCCTGTGGATAAGTTTAATAACCTACCAGGTTAAGTTGGTTTACATAAACTGTAAAAAATGTCGAAATTACTAAAATTTTGTAACCATTTTTAGTTTGCTAAAGTGTTAAAGCATAATGAATATAAGGGCCATTATAAGCCGCTCGTCCCCCTTATCACTCAGCAAAAGCAGTATGATTCCCAGTATTAAAAGGGAGTCGGGAGATTTTAAGACCTCCCCCATATTAAAGCATTTAAGGATCCCCTGAATATTTCCCTCGCCGCCTTTGGGCTTAGGGGGAGGGAGGACCCTTTCGGCGGGAGGTGCTTCGGTCTTTTTCTGTGTAACCGAAACGAATTCGGGGTAGGGCGGCATATTATGACCCCGATAAAGCTCCCGTATACGCCTTGCCGATTCGGCCTTCTGCCGCTCAAACTCTTCCTTTGTCATATCCAAGCCCCGCACCTCCTAAAATATGCCGGCATCCTTTAAGAGGGGTGCCAGCTCGATAAGCTTCAGAATTTTAATTGCGCTGTCGACCTTTGCCTGCCGCTCGGGAGAAAGGTTCGGTTTAAGGGCCAGAAGAAGCTTTACCCTGTCGTCGCTTACCGAGGGTCCCTTTATGAGGCTGAGCATTTTTGCTATCTTCCCCACGTCGGGGTCGGTGCTGCTTTCCTCTTTAGGCGCTTCGGTGTTTTCTCCGAGAAGACTTTTGGCCATTTCCTTTATTCGATCCATCCCGTTCGGGTCGCTCAGAAGGGTGGATAGCTTTTCACTCAGTTCGTCCATAATCTTTATCTACCACCCAGAAATTTTTCCAAAAGAAGTCGCGCCTCGGGGGAAGAAAGCAGCTCCTCACGGGCCTTTTTATCCTTCAGCAGAGCCGCAAAGACCTCCTTATCCTTATCGCTCAGCAGTCCCATAAGGGCCGAAGCGTCGCCTTTGACTGCGGCTTTTTTGATATCTCCCCTTAAATCTTCCTGCTTGCTCATTGAAATCACCTCCGATTTGTTATATAATAGTATTCAGAATAATATGTTAATATGAAAGGACAGCTATGAGGATAATCGTTATTTCCGATACCCACGGAAGGTCCTCCCTTATCGAAAAGATAATCGAGGCACAGCCCGAGGCTAAACACGTCTTCTTTTTGGGCGACGTCGTAAGGGATATTGAAGACCTTCCCTATATCTACCCCACCCACACCTTCCACATAGTTTCGGGCAACTGTGACTACGCCTCCCTGTGAAGGTCGGATGATTCCTTAAATCTCGGCTGGAAACGGATACTGTTTACCCACTGGCACGCCTATTCGGTTGAAAGCGGGATATCAAGGCTTATGCTGTGGGCGAAAAGAGAAAAGGCTGACATAGTTTTATTCGGTCATACCCACGTCGCTAAGACAGAATATGCCGAAGGTGTCTATTTTGTTAATCCCGGCTCCCCCTCCTGCCCGAGAGAGGGAAGACCCTCCTACGCAGTTATCGATATCGAAGAAAACGGAATAATGCCTTTTATCGTGGAGGTGTAGCGGCAAAAGGCGGTAATTCTGCCCGAAGGAGGGCAGGCGGCAGGAGAAAATTTTGACAATTTATTAAAAGTTTATAAAATAATATAATAATGCTTGATTTTAGCGGCAGGATTATATATAATTGTATTCGGTGAAAATTGGATTTCCGGTGTTACGGACTCCGATCGCGTAGCACCAAAAATCTTAATAAGGAGAAATTTGAAATGACCAAGAACCCAACCGTACTCAAATGGCTGGAAGAAATGAAAGAACTCTTACAGCCCGACACCGTTATGTGGATCGACGGCACCGATGCTCAGCGTGACGAGCTCCGTGCAGAAGCCGTTCGTCTCGGCGAGCTTGAAGAGCTCAATCAGGAAAAGCTTCCCGGATGCTATCTCCACAGAACCAACCCCAACGACGTTGCCCGCGTTGAGGACAGAACCTTTATCTGTACAACAACTAAGGAAGAAGCCGGCCCCACCAATAACTGGTGCGACCCCACTGAGATGTACGAAAAGCTCTATAAGATCGCTAAGAACAGCTATAAGGGCCGTACTATGTACATCATTCCTTATTCCATGGGACCCATCGGCTCCCCCCTCGCTAAGGTCGGCGTTGAGATCACCGACTCGGTTTACGTTGTTCTCAATATGCTCATTATGACCCGTGTTTCCACCAAGGTCTGGGACGTTCTCGGCGATTCTAACGACTGGGTTCGCGGTCTCCATTCCCGCTGTGACGTAGACCCCGAAAACAGATACATCTGCCACTTCCCCCAGGATAACACCATCATTTCCGTAAACTCCGGCTACGGCGGAAACGTTCTCCTCGGCAAGAAGTGCTTCGCTCTCCGTATCGCTTCCTACCAGGGCTGGAAGGAAG
>CAZRHF010000155.1:0-2051 GCA_964599835.1 uncultured Eubacteriales bacterium
CTGAAAGTTCGTTTCATTGTGAACACCTCTCTGAATGTATTTTACCATTCACTCTTCGATGTGTCCACTTTTACTATACAACTTTCTTTTATTCTTTATTATTTCTTATTTATTATTTTCTCTGGCGCCGTGTCTGTTCGTCCGTGCGCTATCAGTCGTAAAGTCCTTCCGCCGTCATTTTGGCGATGGCGTCGACTACGCTCTGCTTATCCTCGCGGTAGGTTACTCCGTACCAGCGGTCGGGAGAGGAAAGAACGCGAACCTTCTTTTCGCCCTTCTTGATAAGAGAGTCGATCTCCATAGGAATAAAGAACTCCTTCTTGGGCTCGTTTATATTCTCGTCAAGGAACTTTTTGAAATCCTCGGCAAGATAATCGAAAATATCGGGAGTGAGGCCCCACATATTCATAGAAACAAGGGTATCGGGAGCATATTCCCCTATCACGTTGCCCTCATCGTCGTAGGCCTTGCAGTCCTGAAGCTTGGTGACCTCGTTTACGTCAACCAGATAGCCGTCCTTCTGCTCACATACACCGCGGGAAACGGTGCCGTTGTCGGTCAGAGTGTTGATGAGTCTGAAGCCGACCATACAGTACTCGCCCTCGGCCTGCTTTTTAAGCTCCTCATATATGACCTTGAAGGCGGTCTTGCCGTAGTAATCGTCGGCATTGATTACGGCGAAGGGCTCCTTAACGATGTCGCGGCAGGCAAGAATGGCCTGACCCGTACCCCAGGGCTTCTGTCTCGTTTCGGGACAGGTATATCCTGCGGGGAGGTCATCGGTCTCCTGAAAAGCGTATTCGACCTTGATCTTTTTTGAAATACGGTCGCCTACAAGCTCCTTGAAATCCTTTTCGATAGCGTGCTTTATAACGAAAACCACCTTGTTAAAGCCGGCGGCCATAGCGTCGTA
This sequence comes from uncultured Eubacteriales bacterium, assembly GCA_964599835.1. Lineage (GTDB taxonomy): Bacteria > Bacillota > Clostridia > Oscillospirales > Acutalibacteraceae > SFWF01. The sequence goes on from CAZRHF010000155.1 coordinate 914, forward strand.
TACCGAGTAGTCTACGATAGCCTCTCCGTTCTTACCGACAGGTTCTGCCTGCTTGAGTCCGCCGAAGCGGCTTCCCATACCTGCGGCCATAATAACAAGCGTTGCGTTGAATTCCATAAAATACATTTCTCCTTTTAGCATAATATCTTGATATTATCATACTTATATTAATATATTTCGTAATATTTGTCAAGGAAACAGGGCAAAATTAAACAATTTATGTACAATAAATATAATGCTTGACTTTTTGGTGCTTTGTGCATATAATGTTATTTAATTGCGTATCCCTAAACCTCGGCGCCGCCTTAGCGGCATATTATTTTGTTAGGAGTAGTTTTAAAATGTCTAAATCCATACAGCTCACCAAGGACGGCCTTAAAAAGCTTCAGGGCGAGCTTGAACACCTCAGGACCGACGGCCGAACCGAGATCGCCGAGAAGATCCGTGTTGCCAGAGGCTACGGCGACCTTTCCGAAAACAGCGAATACGATGAGGCCAAAAACGAGCAGGCAAAGATCGAGGCCCGAATCATAGAGCTGGAAAAAATGCTTGAAAACGTCACCCTCATTGAGGAGGACGTGAATACCGACACCGTCACCATCGGCGTCACCGTTACCGTCTTCGACCTCGAGTTTGAAGAGGAGCTCACCTATAAGGTAGTAGGCTCTGCCGAGGCCGACCCCATGAACGGCAGTATTTCCGACGATTCTCCCGTAGGAAAGGCTCTGCTCGGCGCAAAGGTAGGCCAGGAGGTCACCGCCGAGACTCCCATGGGCGATATAAACTTCAAGATCGTAAGCATTTCGAAATAATTCCAAAACGAGGGCAACGTCCCTCGTTTTTTTATTTAGTTGAAAATTGTTGAAAATTAAGGAGCGGCTCCGCCGCGGAATATAGAGTTATGAGATACATTCGCATCGTTATGATTTTGTCTCTGACAAAAGTTATGAAAAACCTTCGGTTTTGTTATGTTATGACCGCCTTAAAAAGTATGGCGTAAGCCATTCATAGCACGCATCAGCGTTCATAACTGCCGAAGGCATCATAGTTTGCCGCAGGCGATCATAGTTGGCGGCTCCGCCACGGAATATAGAGTTATGAGATACATTCGCATCGTTATGATTTTGTCTCTGACAAA
>CAZRHF010000155.1:2151-4218 GCA_964599835.1 uncultured Eubacteriales bacterium
TAACTGCCGAAGGCATCATAGTTTGCCGCAGGCGATCATAGTTGGCGGCTCCGCCGCCCTGTTCACACTTTGTTTCGTTGACATTGCTTTCAGTTTAACATATAATAAATTTAAACGAAATGGACTATTTTAGAAAATTTATGTAACTTTGGTATAATTAAGGAGCAAATAAATGTCAGAAAAGAAAAGCGATACCCTGCGTCAGCGGGAAAAAGCACAGAGAGATCTTTTGGAGCTTAAAAAAATACAGCAGGGCGAGCTGGACGCGGAGGTTCTTAAAAAGGACGAAAAAATAATACCTATGACCCCGAGGGAAAAGGTATCCAACTTCTTTTTTCATCATAAATGGAAGGTGGTCACCGCCGTCTGCGCCGCCATACTGCTTTTCGTGGTGATCCACAGCGAGGTAACCAAGATCCGCTACGATACCACCCTCACCATCTATTGCTTTGAATATTATTCGGAGGAGAACGCCGATGCCATAGGCGCCTGGATGGAGGAGAAATTCCCCGATATAAACGGCAACGGAAAAAGTCAGGTCTCGGTTCAGAACTGCGCCTTCACCTTAGAGGCGGCCCACAAGACCTACATCGACGAGATGCAGAGAAAGCTTCAGTCTCTGCTGCTTGAAGATGACGCCCTTTTCTACGTTATGGACGAGGACAGCCTCAATTATATAAAGAACGGTACCGCCATTTCGGTGGATATCTTCCCCGAGGAGAACATCGCGGAGCTTTCGGAGGAATTCACCGACCTTATAAAGAATAACGCCACCTTCGACAAAAACAAAACCCGCTACCTATGTCTCCGCGCCGTCTCCGACAAGGAAAGCGAGGGCTACAAGGCGGCAAAAAAAATTATAGAAGATATGAAATAACCTCCTTAAACGATCAACTGATTTATCCATATTAACGACCGTTTTTTCCATTGAATCGCCCTTTTATCGGTGTTATAATTTAAGAAACAGTTTGCTTTTTTAAAAGACGGAGGTATAAAAATGTGTAACGAAGCTATAAAAAAAGAGGCGGCTGCCTGCGGCGCGCCCTATGAGAAAAAAGGACGCGTTCTGGTCTGGCACGACGAATTTGATAAGGGACGTATCGACCCCGAAAAATGGGGCTTCTCACACACGATGTATACCGAAATGCACGAGTATGACAATTCTGTGAAACACGGAAGGGTCGAAAACAGGCAGATGCATTTTCAGGTGCACAAAAGCGAAAAAGAGGGCTGTAACTGGTCTCTTTCCCAAGGCTTCAATACCCTTGAAACTATGGCCTTCCGCTACGGCTACGCCGAGATGAGGGCGAAGGTTCCCTTCCGCCACGGCGCCTGGCCCTCCTTCTGGTGCACCTCCACCCCCTGCCTCAGAAAGGCAAAATGGGGTTGTGAGATCGACATTTTCGAGGTTTTCTCCAGCGACCGACAGCTTTCCTCCGCCCTTCATAAGTGGGGAGAACGAACCCATTGCTCGGTAGGCGGCGGACGCTACGTCTTTGAAAACTACGAAGATCTTAACAACGAATATCATCTCTATGCAATGGAGTGGGATCCTGCGGAGATCAAGTTCTACGTTGACGACGAGCTTTACGGAACCGTTCCCATTTCGGGAGAAGAGGCCAACTTCAGCCCCGAAGTTATTGACGGTATGGAAGGTTTTCACGACCCCGTCCGTCTTATTATAAACAACGAGATCTTCTCGGAAAAGAGCGTATTTTCTCCCGAAGGCGCTCGTCTTACTGAGGAGGACGGGAAGGATATGCCGATAGATTACTGGATCGACTACATCCGCCTCTATCAGAACCCCGCTACCGAAGCCCTCTATCTTAAAGATGAGATCGCCGCCGCCAAAGCGGCTGCGCCGCAGTGATATTTGTGCTACGCACAAGTGATATACGGCTTTGCCGTGTGATATTTGACCTTCGGTCAAGTGATATATTTTCCTGACGGAAAATGTTTCGGTGTGGCTTCATTTTGCATTCTGCACTTTGCATTTAAACCGTGGCGTTGCCACCTTTTCCCATTTCCCTTTTCCCTAAAACAAAAACCGTCCATCGTTAGCGTGAT
>CAZRHF010000156.1:0-4152 GCA_964599835.1 uncultured Eubacteriales bacterium
CCGCTATCTTGACGACCTTTTGGGCTACGTTGCCATCGGTGCCCGTTCGGTAGAAAACCAGCAACACCGCCTTGTTTCCAGCGGAATGGTAATTCCCGTAGGAATGAAGAACCCTACCAGCGGCGACTATTCGGTTATGCTCAATTCCATTACCGCCGCCCAGCACAGCCACGACTTTATCTATCGCGGCTGGGAGGTCACCTCCTCGGGTAACGAGCTTGCCCACGCTATACTCAGAGGCTCGGTCAACAAGCACGGACAGGCTATCCCCAACTATCACTATGAGGATCTTATAAGACTTTATGAAGACTATTCGGCAAAGAATCTTCTTAATATGGGTGTTATCGTTGACACCAACCATTCCAACTCCAACAAGCAGTATGCCGAGCAGATAAGAATTTCGAAAGAGATCCTTCACAGTATGCGCCACAGCGCGGATATCGGGAAAATGGTCAAGGGTCTTATGATCGAAAGCTATATTGAAGACGGATGCCAGAAGATCGGCGAAGGTGTTTACGGAAGATCCATTACCGACCCCTGCCTTGGCTGGGAAAAGACCGAAAGATTGGTTTTGGATATCGCTGATGTTTTGTAATTTTCAGCGGGGAGTTTTATGGATATTGTTTTAAAACCGCAAAACAGGCTTTGCACCGAGATTATTCAGAAGGCTATTGACGACTGCTTCCTTTCGGGAGGCGGTGAGGTTCGCCTTACCAAAGGACTTTATACGGTAGGCGGAATCAGGCTTCGATCGAATACCGCCCTTTATCTTGAAAGTGGTGCGGTACTTAAAGGAACAAGAGAGCCCGAGGATTATAAGATTCTCGATAAGGATAATATTGAGCCTTTAAAGGAAGAGTATAAGACCGACGTGCTTTGGAATTATGCCGCCGTGCGCACCACCCACGACCATTTTCTGAAACCCGCAAGCAGCTGGAACAATGCAGTTATCCGAATTTTGGACGCCGAAAACGTTTCTGTGATCGGCGAAGAGGGTTCGGTTATTGACGGCTCGGACTGTTATGACGAAAATGGTGAGGAATTTTACAGAGGTCCTCACGGAATAAGCGTCCATTTTAGTAAAAATCTCCGTTTTGAAGGTTACACCATTCAGAACACGGGAAACTGGGCACATCAGATATTTAACTGCCAAAATATTGAATTTAAGGGGCTGACCTGCCTTGGCGGTCACGACGGAATTCATCTTTCCTCCTGCGACAATATAGACGTCAGAAACTGTAATTTACACACGGGTGACGACTGTATTTCGGGCTTTGATAACTACGGCGTTTACATTTCCGACTGCGAGATAAATTCTGCCTGCAGCGGACTTCGTTTCGGCGGCGCGGACATACTCTGCGAAAACTGTCATTTCTACGGCCCTGCAAAATATCTCTTCAGAGGAAGTCTTTCTTTGGAGGATAAAATTGCGGGAACCCCCTCCCCCACCGAAGGCCGAAACACTATGCTCAGCATATTTACCTATTATTCCGATTTCACCTTGAAGGTAAGACGCGACCCCGAAAACATTGTTATAAGAAACTGCAGGGCTGAAAAGGTTGAGCGGTTTTTGCATTACGATTTCACGGGAAGGCAGGTCTGGCAGAAAAACCGACCGCTTCGCGAGATACGCTTTGATGGTATTGAAGCAAAGGAAGTGCTTATGCCCCTTAACGCCTACGGCGACCCCGAGGAGACGGTAAGCATCACCCTGAAGGATTCGGTCATATCCTTTGCAGAAAAGGCCGACTGCGTCATCAGAGGAGGAAACTTCGGGCTGATCTCAGCCGAAAATCTTGAGATCAAAAACCTCAGCGCACCATTTGTTAAGATTTACGGCAGGATCGGCGAGATCAAGGCCGCAAACCTTAGTGGCGTAATCGGGCTTTATACCGTAACCGACGAGGAATTTGAGGCAGATCCGATATAGTAATAAAAGATATAAATAAACACCTCATCCACCACTCCGTGGTCTCCCTGAGGAGAAGGCTAACTTTCACATAAGTTTCATCGTTTGGTTGTTGCAAATTTGTTTTTACAGTTACATCCCTTTCCTGTTGGATAGGGGTGTATTTTTTATTATTGATAATTTTCATCCCTTGTGTTAGAATAAAAATGTCACACGAACTGAATAAGGCAAGTGTAGGATAACATTTCCTTTAGAGGAAGTGTATGTCCTTATTTTTGCTATGCAAAATATCTTTATGAATTTGTTAAAAACACAAATTCCCACAAAGGTATTTTGTATGGCTTGTCCTGCATTTGCCCTACGGTTCGTGTGACAACAGCCGTGGGATATGTGTTTTTTAGTGCACTGACTATGGTTGGTGCACTTTTTTATTTTGTGGGTGAAAAATATGGCTAATACAAAGCTGTCCGAGGCTAAGAATGCAAAAAACGACGAGTTTTACACACAATACGAAGATATACAGCGGGAGATAAACGCTTATCTGGAATTTGACCCCGACGTGTTCAAGGGTAAAACCGTACTTCTACCCTGCGACGACCCCGAATGGTCTAATTTCACAAAGTTTTTCGCACAGAATTTTGAAAACTTCGGACTTAAAAAGCTTATCAGCACAAGCTATGCATACGAAAGCAAAAATTTTAAGGGCCCCTATCAATTAACGATGTTTGAAGAAGATTCGCCGCAGTTTGATGAAGACAAGACCAAGACCCACGGAAAAATATTTACGTTAACGAGGGATAGCAACCGTTCAGGCACGATAGATATTGACGACCTTGAATGGCAATATTTAGAAGAAGACGGCGACTTCAGAAGCGACGAGGTTAAGGCTCTGCGCGCCGAGGCTGACATTATAATTACCAATCCGCCGTTTTCACTATTCCGCGAGTTTTTAGCATGGATAACAGAAGCTAACAAAAGATTTGTAATCATTGGAAATATGAACGCTATTACATATAAGGAAGTATTTCCGCTGATAAAAGATAATAAAATGTGGCTTGGCAACGGTTTTAACGGAGGAAACGCATATTTCGAACCGGTTGGAGCGCGTGTAGAAGAATACGCCAGCGGAGTTTATAACGCCGAAACCGGGCTTGTTAAATTCAGAAATTGTTGTTGGTTTGCCAACATAGACCACGGCAGACGGCACCAACCGTTGAACCTTATGACTTTAGCAGATAACCTAAAATTCAGCAAACATAAAGAGGTTAAGGAGCAGGGGTATAAAAAATACGATAACTATGACGCTATCGAAATACCTTTTACTGATGCGATACCCTGCGACTATGACGGTGTAATGGGTGTACCTATTTCCTTTTTACAGAAATACTGCCCTGAACAGTTTGAAATTTTGGGCGCAACCGAAAGTGAGGGCAAAGGTTTTTCGGGTGATCTGTGGATTGAAAGTAGCGGTGTTTCGCAACCTCTTGTTAATGGTCAGAAAGCGTATAAAAGAATTTTCATACGAAAGAGGGTACAAGGATGATTACAACCCTAAAAACCGATATAACGGTTGCCGATATTTGCAAAGGTTTTGTATATAATGAGTATGAGGGTAAGGGTCTTTTTGGGCTTTCAGGCAAATTGACGATACAGCCCGAATATCAGCGAAATTACATATACGCCGACGGTAAACGTGACGCAGCGGTCATTGACTCAATCCTGAAAGGCTACCCTTTGGGACTAATCTATTTCACAAAGGTCGCAGAGGACAAATATGAGGTACTCGACGGTCAACAGAGGATCACGAGCTTCGGGCGATATGTTACAGGTAAGTTTGCTATAAATGACAGCAACGGCAAACCGCGATATTTTTCAGGTCTTGCCACCGACCTTCAGGACAAGATTATGCAAACACGTCTTACAATCTATATCTGCGAGGGAACGGAAAGCGAAATCAAAGAATGGTTTAAGACCATAAATATCGCAGGTGTACCTCTTAACGAGCAAGAGCTGTCAAACGCGATTCATTCAGGACCGTTTGTAACAAAGGCAAAAGAGGAATTTTCAAACAGCCAAAACGCCAACATCCAAAAGTGGAGTGCCTATGTTTCGGGCAACGTTATCCGTCAGGACTATCTCCGTACTGCGCTTGAATGGGTGAGCAAGGGCAACGTTGACGACTATATGGGCCGACACCGTTACGACGGTAACATAACCGAACTAAAGGCGTATTTCACAAGCGT
>CAZRHF010000157.1:0-4096 GCA_964599835.1 uncultured Eubacteriales bacterium
ACTCGCCGTCAGGCGAATATAACTGAGGCGCACTTCCTTACGGAGTGCGCCTCGAGAGGTGGTCGTTTTTATTTCCCTTTCCTATATTCGCTCATTGTCATTCCGTATTTTTCCTTAAACTGCTCCGAGGCCCAGCTTATGTTATTAAATCCGCTTTCAAAGATTATCTCCGAAATGCTGTGATTGCTGTTTCTGAGCATATTTGCAATAAAATTAAGCCTGAGTGAATTTATATATTCTGTAACCGTAACCCCCATATACTTTTTAACACACCTTGAAATATGCTCCCTGCTTTTGTCGCTGAGGGAAAAGAAAAATTCGCTCCCCTTTGTGAAATTACCGTCTTTCTTAACCGTATTGCACATTTCTTCCAGCCATAGGGGAATATCCTCCTGGGTCTCTACCGTTTCGGAAAAATAACGGGTGAAAACGTTAAACAGAAGAACTCTGAAGGCCGTTTCTATTCCGCCATGGTCGGCAGGGTCGAGGGCGCTTACGTTGTTCATCAGCTTGCTCATTCTCTCAAACTCATAGTCGCTGAGCTGTATTTCCGGAGGCAGGAAAGACCCCAGCAGGTGAGATTTTTTGAATCCCCGACCGAGAAAATCAAAAAGCATCTTGCAGGTCTTTTCCGAAAATGCAATGTTCAGCATTGAAAAGGGCTTTCCATCCACACAGAGATAGTCGTGGGTGTCAAAAGGGCGTATAAAAACCAGACATCCCTTTTTAAGCGGAATTTCGGCACCGTTTACCATATGCACCGCATTTCCCTCAAGCATCAGGAAAAGCTCAAAATAGTCGTGAAAGTGAGGCCTGAAATATTCGGTTTCGGAAAATACGTATCTGTAGGTAAAACCCGTGTTTTTATCGACAAACCGTTCCTCTGTCAGCAGTTTAGGTTCCATACTCTCCTCCGAAATATCAAAATACCATAATTATATTATCACATTAGCATTTGCATTTCAATGCCTTTTGTATTAGAATAATATCAAATAAACCTCAAGAGGTGTTTTTATGGCTTTTGTAAAAGATAAAATCAAAATAACCTGCGAAAATCTTCACGGTTTCGCCTATAATAAGCTTTACGATATAGACGATATCGAGTACGTCTACTGCGACTATAAAACCGATAATTCATTCCCGAGTGACGGATGGAAGCCCTTCGGCAAAAACGACAGAGTTTACGGTAAGGACGGTCATTGCTGGTTTAAAACCACCTTCAAAACTCCAAAGGCGGTCGCACATAAGAATTATTTTATTAAGTGCACTACCGGCTTTGAAGGCCAGTGGGATGCCACAAATCCTCAGGGTCTTATATACCTTAACGGAAAAATGGTTCAGGGTCTCGATACCAACCACGTAGAAGTATTTTTAGAGCCCGATACCGATTATGAGCTGTATAATTATTTCTATCTGGGACCTGCCCTCAACGAATCGGGCGTAAAATACGGTATGTATGAGGTGGACGAGCTCACCGAACAGCTTTATTTCGATATGAAGGTCGCCTACGACGTGCTCTGCCTCCAAAATGAAAACAGTGACGAATATATTGCCCTCATAGGTGCTTTAGAGCAGACTGCCAACCTTATCGACTTCCGCGCACCGGGTAGTGATGAGTATAATGCAAGCATAATTAAAGCAATAGACTATATCGGCGAGGAGCTTTACGGTAAGCTTTGCTCGGTAGAGAATAAGCCTGTCGTTCACTGCGTGGGTCATACCCATATCGACGTTGAATGGCAGTGGCATCGCGCCCAGACCAGGGAAAAGTGTCAGCGCAGCTTTTCCACCGCCTTCACCCTTATGGAAAGATATCCCGAGTATAAATTTATGCTTTCTCAGCCCGAGCTCTATCGCTATTTAAAGGAAGAAGCCCCCGAAAAATACGAGGAACTGAAAAAACTCGTTAAAGAGGGACGCTGGGAACCTGAGGGCGCAATGTACGTGGAGGCCGACTGCAACCTTATATCGGGAGAATCCTTCGTCCGTCAGATACTGCAGGGCAAAAAGTTCTTTAAGGATGAGTTTGACGTCGACTGCAACGTTCTCTTCCTCCCCGACGTTTTCGGCTATTCTGCCGCCCTTCCGCAGATACTTAAAAAATCGGGAATCGACTATTTTGTAACCTCCAAGATCGCCTGGAACGAGACCAATACAATGCCCGTCGACCGCTTTATGTGGGAGGGTATCGACGGCACCGAGATATACACCAACTTCATCACCACTCAGGACTACGGCGGAGCGGATGTAAGCCGTTTTCCAAACGTTGCCCCCACCCGCTATACTACCTACGTTGGACACCTTACTCCCTCAGAAATAAGGGGCACCTGGAACCGCTTTTCCCAGAAGGAATACGGCAACCATACTATGACTACCTACGGCTTTGGAGACGGCGGCGGAGGCCCCACCAAAACCATGCTGGAGACCCAGAGAAGACTTTCCAAAGGTCTTCCCGGAATGCCGGTCACCGAAATGACCACCCTCAGAGAATATCTTAATATAACAAAGGAAGATTTCGATAAGGCTTGCGCCACCACAAAACGCACACCCAGATGGGTAGGAGAGCTTTATCTTGAGCTTCACCGCGGAACCTATACCTCCATTGCAAAGGTCAAGCGTTCAAACCGTAAGAGTGAGCTGGGACTTCAGAAGGCCGAAGCCCTTTCCTATACCGATTTTTATTTCGGCGGAAGCTATGATGCAGAGGGTATTTATGACAAATGGAACAAGGTTCTTCACAATCAGTTCCACGACATTATTCCCGGTTCTTCTATCAAGGAGGTCTACGACGGCACCGATAAGGATTATGCCGAAATAGAAAGCTTCCTCGCATCAGTTATGGAGGAAAAACTGGGTAATATCGCAAAGAATATCACCACCAATGGCGGAACCCTCGTCTATAATCCCCTGGGATTTGCAAGAAGGGGAGAGGTAAGGCTCGACGGTAAAACGGTAGAACTCAAAACCGCCGTTCCTGCCTTCGGCTGGGCTGTGGCTGACGAGGTCATAAGCAACAGCGAGGTAAAAATAAACGACCTTACCGCCGAGAATAAATACTATAAGCTGACCCTCGACACCGCAGGGAGAATAGTCAGCCTTTACGATAAGCAGGCAAAAAGGCAGGTGCTGAAGGCGGGCGAGTTCGGAAACGAACTGCAGGCCTTCGAGGACTATCCCCGTGCCTGGGATAACTGGGAGATATCCGATTTCTATAAAGAAAAGATGTGGGTGCTGGACGATGCGGCCGATATTACCCCCATCACCGACGGCTCCCGCGCAGGCTTCAGGATAAGCCGCAGGTATATGGACTCTGTCATTTCGCAAAATATGTGGCTTTATTCCGAAAATCCCCGAATCGACTTTGAGACCGAGCTCGACTGGCATCAGCATCATCAGATCTTAAAGGTGGCCTTCCCCTTAGATGTTCACACGAATTCCGCGACCTACGATATTCAGTTCGGTCACACTACCCGTCCTACCCATCAAAATACAAGCTGGGATAAGGCCAAGTTTGAGACCTGCGGTCATAAGTGGGTGGATATGGCCGAAAACGGCTACGGCGTAGCGCTGCTGAACGACTGTAAATACGGTCACTCTGCCGAGGGCAGTACCATTAAGCTCACCATCCTTAAGTGCGGCACCTACCCCAATCCCGAAGCCGATCAAGGAAAGCATCTGCTGACCTATTCGCTTCTGCCTCACGTTGGCGATTTCCGTCAGTCGGGCGTTATAAATGAGGCATACGCATTAAATCAGCCCATTTCTGCCGCCTGTGTAGAGAAAAATAACGGCACTATTCCCGAAACCTTCTCCCTCGTTTCCTGCGACAAGGAAAACCTTATTGTCGAAACCGTCAAAAAGGCAGAAGCCGACGATTCTATGATAGTACGTATGTATGAAGCCTTCGACAGCCGCACTACCGCCACCGTCACCGTGGCAGAAGGCTTCAAAAAGGCCTATCTCTGCGATCTTTTGGAGAATGAGATAAAAGAGCTGGAGTTTAAGGACAACAAGGTAACGATACCTGCATCAAACTTTGAGATCATCACCCTGAAATTCACCAAATAGAACGATCCCCTACGGCAGTTTTTCTGTT
>CAZRHF010000158.1:0-4049 GCA_964599835.1 uncultured Eubacteriales bacterium
GAAGGGACTCGAACCCCTGACCTACCGCTTAGAAGGCGGTTGCTCTATCCAGCTGAGCTACAAACGCATTCATATAAAAGACCCCATATTCTAATGGGGTCTGTCCGTGGAGCGGGTGATGGGAATCGAACCCACGTCTCCAGCTTGGAAGGCTGGCATTCTAGCCGTTGAACAACACCCGCATTTACTACGGCAAGAAGTATATTAACACATTTCTTGCCGTAAGTCAATAGTTTTTTTAAAAAAATTATGAAAAAGTCAACTTGTTTTTACTATAGGAAACCGTAATCTTCTCTATGGGAGTATTGCCTTTTTCGATGATCATATCGACTACCCTATCCTCTATTCTCTTTCGGATAGTGTTTCGAATGTCACGGGCTCCTGATTTTCCGCCGAAGCTTATCTCAGCAATGTGTCTGCAAACGGCTTTATCATAAGAAAACTCTATTCCCTTATCTTCGACCACCTTTTTAAGATCTCCGAGCATCAGGTCGGCGATCTTAACATAGTCGTCCATACCAAGCTTTGAAAAAGCGACAATTTCGTCGACGCGGGCGACAAACTCAGGCCTCAGGAATTCTTCAAGAGCAGATACCGCCTTCTCCTTTGCCGAATCGGACTCGGTCTTTCCGAATCCCATAAGGTTTTCCTTATTATGGCTTCCTGCATTAGAGGTCATAACGATTATCGTATTCTCGAAATTTACAGTTCTTCCCTGAGCGTCGGTAACCCTGCCGTCGTCGAGTATCTGCAAAAGAATGTTTAGCACGTCGGGATGAGCTTTTTCTATTTCGTCGAACAAAACCACTGAATAAGGTCTTCTGCGTATTTTTTCGGTAAGCTGTCCTGCGTCGTCGTATCCGACATATCCGGGAGGCGCTCCAATAAGTCTGGATACAGAGTGTTTTTCCATAAACTCAGACATATCAAAACGAATAAGCGTTTCAGGGGTGCTGAAAAGCTGTTCCGAAAGCACCTTTACAAGCTCGGTCTTTCCTACGCCAGTAGGTCCGACAAATATAAAGGACGCCGGCTTTCTGTGTGGTGTTGTTTGAACTCTTGAACGCTTAACGGCGGCAGTAACCGAAGCTGCGGCTTCATCCTGACCGACGATCCTTTCTTTGATCTTTTCCTCAAGGCACATAAGCTTTATAAGATCGTTTTCAGCAATTTTAGCTGCAGGTATGCCTGTCCAAAGCTCTATCACCTTAGCGACGTCGGCCTCTGTAACCTGATTATTTGCGGCAGGCTCATAAAGACCGTTGGCCGTATTCTGATACTTTTTAAGCTCGGTCTTAACTCTTGCAAGCTCCTCGTAATCGGGATTTTCGACCTCGCTTTCGAGTTTTTCAAGTTTCATTTGATATTCGGCTATTTTCTTATTCGCAACATAGAGCGCATCAACCGCCGCATTTGAAAGGCTTGCACACGCGCAGGCCTCGTCAAGAAGATCTATAGCCTTATCGGGTAAATATCTGTCACAAACGTAACGTTCCGAGAGAGTGACGATTTTGCGGATAAGGTCATCACTGACCGTAACACCGTGATACCCCTCGTAATAACCCTTTACTCCGAGAAGGATCTTTACAGAATCCTCGATAGAATTTTCTTCAACGATAACAGGCTGAAAACGACGTTCAAGTGCACTATCCTTCTCTATATACTTACGGTATTCCTTTAGCGTCGTAGCGCCTATTACCTGTATCTCGCCTCTGGAAAGAGCAGGCTTAAGAATATTGGCGGCACTCATAGAGCCCTCGGCCGAATCACCTGCACCAACCAGATTATGAATCTCATCAATAAAAAGAATGATATTCCCGTCTTTCTTTATTTCTTCAACGAGACCCTTTACTCTGCTTTCAAACTGCCCTCTGAACTGAGTACCCGCAACAAGTGCTGTAAGATCCAAAAGCATTATCTGCTTATCGAGAAGTCTTGCAGGCGCACTTCCTTGAGCAATTTTGATCGCAAGGCCTTCAACTATAGCTGTCTTACCTACACCGGGTTCACCGATAAGGCAGGGATTGTTTTTACTGCGGCGTGAAAGTATCTGAATCGTGCGGTAAAGTTCGTCATCTCTGCCGACTATTATGTCAAAATTTCCCTGTTTTGCGCGTTCGGTAAGGTTAGTACAATACTGGTCAATGTACTTACGGCGCTTTTGTTTGGACTCTTTTTTTGAATCTTTTTCTGAGGAATCATCGGAAGGTGTATCAGCATCGTTACTTTGAGGAGCAGAACCGAAAATATTATTTAAAAACGGAAACGCAGGGGCTGTGCCCATTTCGAGCTCGTCAGGGTTATCACCCATAATGTCCATAAACTGATTGGATATCTGTTCGATATCATCGTCACTGATATTCATATTTTTCAGCATATCGTCAATAGGCTTTATACCCGACTCCTTTGCACAGACCAAACAAAGTCCCTTTGGTGGATTTGACGGTACGTTCTGATCGGAAATAAACACTACTGCCGGACGCTTCTTGCATTTATCACACAGTTTCATCTTGTGATTTTTCTCCTTCGCCCTGCTTTATAAAAAACTTAAAGTAACCTGCAATCGATATTATCATACATACTATCGAAGCCACGCTCAGGAAGTAAAGAGGAACCTCGGTAACGGAATAAATATCGATCATAAGAGTGTAGAACATTGTAATAAATATTACGACGGTTGAAAGCTTACCAAACCATTTTGAAGACATCGGCTTGGTTCCGTTTGCAAAAAGATAAACTGCGGCAAATAAGGTAAATAATTCTTTGAAGAAAAGCACTGCAAACATAGGAAGCAGTTCAAGATGCATAATTACAAGCGAAAGAATTATTACAGCCTGCGTAAGCTTGTCTGCGATGGGATCGAGAATTTTTCCGAAATCTGATACCATATTGAACTTACGTGCAATAAATCCGTCTACAACGTCGCTCAGTCCACTGAGCATAAGTATGCCTATGGCCCAAATATAATTATTTTCAATCGTTTCGTTAAAATACGTAATAACGAAAATCGGAATGAGAAGCAGTCTGAAAAAAGAAATAATGTTGGGCAGAGTTAAAATATCCTTCATAATAACAAACCTCAATTTTAGATGTTAATAGAAAATATCGAAAGAATAAATTTACAAATAAACGAGCTTGAAATGGCAGATCTCGAGAAGAAGAGTATTCCATCGGCGAATATGGTTGCAATGAAAAGGGCGCAGAATGCAAAAAGTACCGAATAAAGAATACCCTTAGCGCCACCGAGAACTCCGCCGAGAATCTTATTCGCACCGCCGAGCACAGCACCGCTGAATATTTTATTAAGAATTTTAGCAAGGAACTTTACGAGAATAAGAAGAATAATGAAAAGAGGAATCGTAAAGATGATTCTGAGGATACTGACAGCTGCCGGCTTTACAACCGTATCTGAAATTCGAACGGCAGCCTCTTCTGCGGATTCGTCTATATCGAGCACAACCGAATCCTTCTCTACACCTGCAGTCTTAAGCATAGAAGAAACGAAGCCGGGCATATTTTCGAAAATATCCTCTCCGGCATCTGCGGCAGAAGTTGAGATCGCCTCGGTTATTGAAGGCTTAATGGCGTTGTCGTATGTAAAGCCTGCAATAGGCCCTGCAATATTTACGGCTATGATTATCGCCAGGATAAAACCCACACATTCGAGAAGCGTGGTGATAAATCCTTTTTTAGCCGCAAAAAAAGCGCAGAGTCCAATGATTAACAAAATGATAATGTCAAGAATAATACCCATTGTTTAATCCCCCGATTTAATTAATGAAATTTTTTCTATAACAGAATTTCTTATAACCGCAACGCTGTTGCCGGAGACGGCCTGAATAAACTGCGCATCGTAGTTTACCTCACCTTCGGCACACAGGGTTCCTTCTTCGTCATATCTGTAGACTTTGGAAATACCAAGTAAATACAGATTACCGGACTTATATGAAAAGTCTGTAATATAATTATTAATATTAAATGAAGTTATCAGCTGACCGTTTCGTTTATATATTTCGACTACGCTTTGCTCCTGGTTAGCGGCAACGTTC
>CAZRHF010000159.1:0-4019 GCA_964599835.1 uncultured Eubacteriales bacterium
AGTACGACATTCCCGACCACTACTACTGCGAAAGCGTTTCCTTTATGGAGTCTATCGACACAGGCGTTAAGAATCAGTGCCATATCGACGAAATATTAGAGAGCGCAAAGCTTCTTGACTATCTCTACCGTTCTTCGGATATGAAACAGGAGATATCGCTGTAATGAAAAAAATCGGATTTGTCGACCTTTATATAAGCGAATGGCACGCAAATAACTATCCTGCCTGGATAGACGAGGCCGTAAAAGAAATGGGTGCCGACTGCAAGGTGACCTACGCCTGGGCTAAGGAGGAGGTTTCTCCCGTAGACGGCCGCACCACCGATCAGTTGTGTGAAGCCTTCGGCATTGAAAAATGCGAAACGGTAGAGGAGCTTTGCGAAAAAAGCGACTATATCGTGCTTCTTGCCCCCTCCAATCCCGAAGCTCATCTTGAGCTTGCCGAAAAGGTTCTCCCCTTCGGAAAACCCACCTATATCGACAAGACTTTTGCTCCCGACCTCGCTACCGCTGAAAAGATATTTGCCCTCGCCGAAAAATACGGTACACCCTTCTTTTCCACCTCGGCCCTCCGCTATGCAGAGGAGCTCACCGAATTCAAGGGGGTCAAAAATCTTTTCCTCACAGGCGGCGGAAGAAACCTGCCCGAATATATCATTCACCCCATCGAAATGGCCGTTTCCCTCTTAGGAGGAGCCTTTAACAGGGTAAAATGCGAGCCTATGGGTCAGCAGGTGTATATAAAGGCTGAGGGTGAAGAAAATCAGCTTGTTATAATGTTCTCACCTGCCTTCGGCTATAGCCTCAGCGGCGAGTTTCCCGACGGAAACGTAAAGAAGCAGGATGTAAATTCGGCCTTTTTCGCAAACCTCATTCGGGATATGTTGAAGTTTTTCGAGGACAGGAAGCCTCCCTTCAACACGGGAGAGACCCTTGAGGTAATGCGACTTCGCGACGGAGTTTTAAAGGCCGAAGCCACACCCGACACCTGGATAAACCTTTAAAAAGGAGATGACTTTATGAAAATCGGAGTTATAACCGACTGCCTCAAAATTCCTCACCTTGATGCCATAAAGAAGGCGGGAGAGTTGGGATTTTCAGGCGTTCAGATCTATGCTACAACCGGAGACTTCTCACCCTGGACCTTATCTTCCGAGAAAAAGGACAAATATAAAAAAGCCCTTAAAGAGGCGGGCCTCGAAATATCTGCCCTCTGCGGAGATATGGGCGGCCACGGCTTCGGGATTGCCGAAGAGGTCCCTGAAAGGATCGAAAAGACCAAGGCCATTGTCGACCTCGCGGTAGAATTCGGCACCTCGGTAGTAACCACTCATATCGGCGTAATTCCTGCCGACAAGAGCCATCCCCGCTATAAGGTAATGCTGGATGCCCTGACCGAGTGCGGTCTCTACGCCAAGGAAAAGGGTGTTACTCTGGCTATCGAAACAGGCCCCGAATCAGCGCCCGTGCTTAAAACGTTTCTGGACGACACAAAGGGCGGCGTGGGAGTTAATCTCGACCCTGCAAACTTTGTTATGGTAACCGACCAGGATCCCGTTGAGGCGGTAAAGCTTTTAGGTGATTATATTGTCCACACTCATGTTAAGGACGGTATTATGCTTAAGAAGACCGACCCCGAAATAATCTACGAACACTTCGCGACAGGCGGAATCGAGGCGCTTAACGTTGCCGACTATTTCATCGAGACCCCTCTTGGCGAGGGTAAGGTAGATTTCCCCGCATACATCGCCGCCCTTAAGGAGGCGGGCTTCGACGGATATCTTACCGTAGAGCGGGAAGCAGGGGATAACCCTGCCGCCGACATCAAGCTTGCCTTTGACACGGTAAACAAAATGCTTTAAAACAAAAAACACAGAGCTTAAGGAACGTTCCTTATTGCTCTGTGTTTTTTCTATATTTAAGGGGAGAGGTTCCGAAGCGTTCGCAAAATTCTTTAAAAAACTTGGTGCGGTTGGAAAATCCGGTTTCAAGACAGATATCTCCCACACTAAGGTCGGTCTCCATAAGTAACTTACCTGCAAGCTCCAACCTGCAGGCCGTAACGTATTTAGTGAAGGTCTGTCCCGTTTTGGCCTTGAAGAGCCGCGAAAAATAGGCAGGGCTGTAGTGGTTGTCGGTGGCGATCTTTTCGAGGCTTATGTGCTGGGCGCAGTTGCCTTTAATAAACCTCAAAAGCTCGGTGCTGATGCCGTCCTCCTTTTTCATCGGAAGGGACATTTTTCTGAAGGTGAAGGTCAGAATGGCGTTAAAGACCGAGCGAAGCATAAGCTCTTTTCCCGGTTTGTTGCCATTTTGTTCCGAAAGGGCAAGGTCGATAAGTCCTTCAAACCGTCGGCTTTCGTCGGGGCTCAGGTGAGCAAGGAGGCTGTTTCGGTCAACCTGTGTCTTAAGCTCCTTAAAATCCTCCAGATCAAGAAGAGAAAAGGCATTTTCGGTGCCCGCAAGGCCTTCGTTTATAAATTCGGGCTTAAGGGTTATGTTTGCATAGGAAAACCGTTTTGAACAGGTGAAGCTGTGGGTTGAACCAAGGTTTATAAAAAGGAGGTCGCCCTGAGAGGCGGTGTATTCGATACCGTCAACCACCTGCAGACTGCTTCCCGAAAAAACGTAAACTATCTCCAGAAAGTCGTGGGTGTGAAGGGCGGTGGACTTTCCGTCGTAGTTTTTTGCAATGTAACAGCCTTCGTCGGTGCGGTAGCGGTTGTTTTCAAAGCTAAGTGCCATTTTCTCACCTCCTTTTATTTGATTTTATCATAAAAGTATCTTTTCTTCAACATTTAGGTTATTTTGTTGTAGAAAACTTCGTTTGAGTCATTATATAATTGACTCGAGGTGATAACTATGACCAAAAAATACGATCTTATAGTTGCAGGAGGCGGCTTTGCAGGTGTTGCCGCGGCAATAGAGGCGGCAAGAGGCGGTCTCACGGTCTTGATTGTTGAAAAATATAACTGCCTGGGCGGTGCGGCAATGAACTGCCTCATAATGCCCTTTATGTATTACCACACTACCGTCGACGGAAAGAAGTTAAAGCTTGCAGGAGGTTTTTTTGAGGAGATAACCGCCCGTGTCTGCGGTCCCACCGACGGTGGAGATCTTTATTTTGACGAGGAAATTATGAAGCTGGAGCTTAACCGTATGTGTATAGAAAACGGTGTAGAACTGCTTTTTAACACCGTAATAACCGAGGCAAAAACCGAAAACGGCAGAATCACCTCGGTGGTTGGCTGGGGCAAATCTCAAAAGGTTGAGCTTTTTGCCGATAATTTCGTTGACGCTACGGGAGATGCCGAGCTTTCTTACCTTGCAGGCTGTGAAACTAAGCTGGGAAGAGAAAAGGACAACCTTTGTCAGCCAATGACCCTCTGCTTCAGAATGAATGGGGTGGACAAGGAGCTTTTCTTCAAGACCCGAAGCGGTATAAATCCGCTGTATCAAGAGTATCAAAGGCAGGGCAAGATCAAAAATCCCAGAGAAAATGTTCTTATTTTTGATACCCTGCAGGATAATATCCTTCATTTCAACACCACCCGTATAGTCAAGCTCGACCCCACCAACCCCTTCGACGTCACAAGGGCTGAGATCGAGGCAAGAGAGCAGGTCTTCGAGATATACGAATTTTTAAAAGAGAATTTCGAAGCCTTCAAAAAAGCAAAGGTGCTTTCCACCGCCCTGCAGATAGGCATCCGTGAAAGCCGTAAGGTGGTTGGGGAATATACCCTTACTCAGGAGGATCTTCTCGCCCTTGCCCGCTTTGAGGACGGAATCGCCACCGCAAACTACGATATAGATATCCATTCTCCCGACGGCACGGGCACCTCACACCACTATTTTGCCCCGGGCGAGTGGTATGAGATACCTTATAGATGTCTTACCCTCAGGGACTGTGAAAACCTCCTTGCGGCAGGCCGTTGCATCTCGGCCACCCACGAGGCTCAGGCCTCCTTCAGGGTCATGCCCTATTGCTCGGCATTAGGTCAGGCCGCAGGCGCCGCGATC
>CAZRHF010000160.1:0-3987 GCA_964599835.1 uncultured Eubacteriales bacterium
ACGAAGGGTGATCTTTTCACCTTCGTACAGAAGTTCTTTTTCCTCTTTTTCCGAATACTCCGGAAGGTATTTCAGCACGATCGATATCTGCTTGCTGAGATTATATAACACATCTTCAAGCTGCATTGACAGGTTGTTGCGAACGGTATAAATACGGTAGCTTCTATTTTTATAATAGCCAGGAAAAATAATGCTACGAATCTGATCAATTATCTTTACAATGTCATCTCTGCTTGGCGGCATAAAGGTTTCTACGATATCGATATCTCGGTTTTGCCCGTAGTCGTTTATTAGATTTTCAATCAATTTATTGACATCGTTTTCAAGTCTGTGAGGCATTGCTATGCATTCTCCTTCAAATAAATAAACTCATATTCGACTGTTCGCCGGAGCCGAGGAAGGTTGCCACACCACCAAGCTCAACACCATCGATAAGTTCTTCCTGTTTAATGCCCATAATTTCCATAGACATCTGGCAAGCCACAAGGCGAACGCCGTGGTCGATAGCATTCTGAATAAGTTCTTCAAGAGATGACACGCCCTTGCTCTTCATTACCGCACGGATCATTTTAGCACCTGCGCCGCCCATATTCATTCGTGAAAGTCCGAGTTTCTTTGTGCCTCGGGGCATCATAATACCGAACATTTTTTCAATAAAGCTTTTTTGGGTCTTTACCTTTTCCGTTCTTCTCAAAATATTCAGTCCCCAGAATGTGAAGAAAATAGTAACCTCTCTGCCCATGGCAGCAGCGCCGTTTGCCATAATGAAAGCCGCAATTGTTTTATCCAAATCGCCGCTGAACACGACAAAGGTTTTGCCGTCCGGCAAAGCTGTAACGCTTTCCGCCGGCTTTGTGCGTTTTTCAATGATGGCTTCAATAACGCCGGACTTTACTTCGAGTTTCTCAAGATTATTGCCGGTTCTTTGACACCACACAGCAATATCAGAAGCGAAGGCATCCTCAGTAGCTTCAACAAATACCTTTTGTCCGTCAGCCAAACCTTTTACCGCATCGGCAACCTTTACGATAGGTCCGGGGCATTTAAGCCCCTTGGCATAAATATAGACAGGCTCTGCATTTGCAATATATTCTTTATACGCCTTAAATCCGCCTGCGAGGTTATACGCATCATATCCGCGATCTGCGAGAATCTCGGCAACCTCTTCGCTCCAATCACCCGTTCTGCAGAAAACATAGACTGGAATATCTTTTGGCACATCATCCAAACGTTTACTAACCTGAGAAAAAGGAATATTGATGGCACCCTCGATTCCCGAAACCAACACTTCATCCGCTTCCCGTAAATCCAGCAATGTCACCTTTGAAAAGTCAAGCTTTGCAAAATCTTCTGCCGATATATTTTTTACCTGAGTTTCTTCAAAATCATTGTTTGCCATACTAACCTCACCTATTCGTCTAAACTTTTAAGATATTCCACCGCAGATATTGCGGCATTTGCACCATCGGATACTGCAGTTACTACCTGACGGAGCTTTTTAGTTCGCACATCACCGGCCACAAAAAGTCCCTCAGCCTTTGTAATTCCGCTTTCATCTGATACCGCATATCCGTAGTTGTCAATTTCAACTATACCGCTAAGCAAATTCGTTTGCGGAGTCATTCCTATTGCAATAAACACACCGTCGGTAGCAATTTCGTTTCCGTTATCCAGAGTTACCGACTCTATACGGTCATCGCCGTTGATTTGTATGACATTTGCGGATAAAACCGTTTCAATATTTGCTTTAGCGTTTATTTTAAGGATGCTTTGGGGACTACCTCTAAACTCTTCTCTTCTATGAATCAGATATACCTTAGAGGCAATATTGGACAGATATAATGCATCATCAAGTGCCGTATCACCGCCACCGATGACCGCAACCGCTTTGTCCCTGTACAGCGCTCCGTCGCACAAAGCACAAAAAGACACACTATTTCCGATAAATTTATCCTCACCGGAAATATGAAGCCTTTTATGAGAAGCCCCGGCGGCATAAACGACTGCCTTTGAGTGAATTTCTTCGCCGTTATCAAACACCGTTATCCAAACGCCGTTTTGGCGGGTTAGCTTTACGGCCTCTGCCTCGTAAAATTCGACACCGCATTCTTCTGCATCCTGCCTGAACGCTTCGCCAAGCTCATATCCGCTTTTACCTACAAGCCCGATATAATTATCTACTTGTGAACTTTCGGCGATCTGTCCTGTGCCTAAAAATTCCTTTTCGACAACTAAAACATCCAAGTTAGCCCTTTTTGCATAAATGGAAGCGGACAGACCGGCCGGACCGCTTCCAATAATCAGTAAATCTCTCATTTTATCTACCGTCAATCCACAATCAGATTTTCTTTTTCAGCATCCGTACCATCGATATGAAATGAATTAAGTACCGGATTTTCTTTATCCATTAAAGATAAAATCAGATAGCTTGCATTTTTGTCGTACGCCAGGCGTTTATCCTCTTCAGACGGCCTCGACGGGCTCTCAGGATGAGAATGCCAGTTGCCAAGTGGTACATATCCTGATGCCCTCATATCCTTAATTGCCGCAAGCTGCTCCTTGGGATCTAAAGAGAAATGCTCATTAGAGTGGTCGATATTAGTGAGCAGATACACTCTTTTAACATATTTATCCTCACCGTGCAGCTCACCCGCAACAAGTCCGCAAGCCTCCTCGGGAAGGCAGAAAACAGCGTGTTCAAGGATTTTCCTATAATCGTCCTTTGTTATTTTTATCATCGTAACCGACGCTCCTTATACACCTTCACATTCAGCCTGCTCATAATCGATCAGTTCCGTAATGGTGGGATGTTCTCCGCATACAGCGCACTTGCCGTCCGCTTTTGGCAGCTTTACCTTATGAAAATTCATTTTTATGGCATCGAAGGTAAGCAAAGAACCGGTAAGCAGTTCTCCTACACCGGTAATGTACTTAATAGCTTCCATTGCCTGAAGACTACCGATTACACCGCCCATGGCGCCTACCACACCTGCCTGCTTGCAGGTTGGAACGGCATCTTTAGGAGGCGGATTTTTGAATACACAGCGATAACAAGGACCCTCGCCCGGCACATAGGTCATAAGCTGACCCTTAAAGCGAATGATTCCTGCATGAGAGAAAGGTTTTTTCGCCATAACGCAAGCATCGTTAATAAGGAATTTAGCCGGAAAATTATCCGTTCCGTCGATAATAAAATCATAGTCCTTGATAAGTTCAAGAATATTATCCGCAGATACAAACTCGTGATAGGCGTTTACCGTAACATCCGGATTCATCTTGTTCATAGTCTCTTTAGCAGACTGCACCTTCGGTTTTCCGACATCCTCAGTCGCATGAATGATCTGTCTTTGAAGATTAGACAGGTCCACCTCGTCGGCATCAACAATACCGATCGTGCCTACACCTGCCGCCGCAAGATACATTGCCGCAGGTGCGCCGAGACCGCCTGCACCGATAATAAGGACTTTTGCATTGAGCAGCTTTTTCTGTCCCTTAACACCGATCTCTTTCAGAATGATATGTCTTGAATAGCGCTCTAACTGTTCATTGGTAAATGCCACAACTGCCACCTCCCATAAAATACAGGAACTCTACAACGTCGCCTTCTTGCAGCTTATGTGTGGCAAAATCCGCACTGTTTACAAATTCGTCGTTTACTGACACCGAAATATATTCCGGTGTCTCAACATTTTCCTGCTCAATAAGCTCTGAAACGGTCAACTCTGCAGCGACCTCTTTTAATTCACCTGCTACTGTAATTTTCATAAGTTTCTCAGCCTTTCATAAATTAGATTCGATGATCTGTTCCAGTTCATCTTTTTTTCTTGCACCGGAAAAACGCTCTACAATGTCACCGTTTTTGAAGAAAATAAAGGTGGGAGTGGAACGGATGGCATATTCTTCCACAAGTTCTTTCTCGTATGCAATATTCACCTTTGCAACATAAACCGCACCGTGGTACTGTTCCTCAAGAGCCGACAGAACAGG
>CAZRHF010000161.1:0-3961 GCA_964599835.1 uncultured Eubacteriales bacterium
ATTTTTACTACCATAGGGTTCTTTTTGTGCTGTCCGCACAATTTGGGGCAGTCCAGCATATCGGGGGTTTGTTTTAATGAGATTTATTTTGTTTCCGGAATCTGGTTGACGTTGTCGATCGGTTCTTTGAGGCCTAGGTCTTCTTTGATCTTTGACGTTGAGATGCCTTCGGTGCGGTCGAGGAAGGTCACTTCGCAGTACTCCTTAAGATAGTCGAATTTGTCCGATCCAACCCAGTCACTGCCCATAACGCAAACATCTATCTTGTAGGTTAAGATATCGTCCTTTTTCTGTTCCCAGTTGTTTTCGGGAATAACGAGATCAACGTATCTTACGGCCTCAAGCATCTTCTTACGGGTCTCGTAATCGTGATAGGATTTCTTGCCCTTGATAGCGTTGAATTCATCAGTGGAAAGTGCGACGATAAGATAATCGCCTAACTCCTTTGCGCGCTTTAAAAGGCGGATATGACCGTAATGAAGCAGGTCAAAGGTACCGTATGTCAAAATTCTTTTCATAAGCTATACTCCTTAGCATAATGATTTATATTAAACTCCTTGTCGCCGGACTCGGAGCTTTTAAGCTTTAAAAACCTTTTCTACAACGCGTGCCGTAGCTAAGCCGTCGTCAAGATAGTTGTAGGTATTGCTGAACTTTTGGTATTTTTCGTCGAGGACAAAATTCTTTGTCCTGGCAATTTCTTCAATAAGTGCGTCTTCATCGGTTACGATGCTTCCGGGAAGATCGTTTATGTCAAGATAGAAGCCTCTTATATCGTCTCGGTAGGCGGCAAGATCGTACATATAGAAAATTATGGGACGCTTTAAATTTGCGTAGTCGAAAAATACGCTGGAATAGTCGGTTATAAGCAGGTCTGAAACGATGTAAAGCTCGCTTATATCGTCAAAGTCCGATGCATCGTAAACGAAGCCGCTGTATCTTTCAAAATCGAAATCGCGGGCAACCAGCCAGTGGGGTCGGAAAAGAATAACGTATTCATCACCGAATTTTGCCTTAAGACGGTCGAAATCCACCATAGTGTTATAGGTGTAGCCGATGGTTGCGGAGTGTTGATTATCGCGGTAGGTGGGGGCGTAAAGAATTATCTTTTTACTCTCTTCAATTCCAAGGCTTGTCCTTACCCGGAAAACATCCTCGGCTGTATAATTTATAAGCAGGTCGTTCCGTGGATAACCTTCCTCTAAAATAATAGATTCCTTGCCGAGCTCCTTCATATTCCAGGCCGAAATAAACTTTTCGCTGGCGAAGGCGGAAGGGGAGATGAAGTAGGATATCTTTTTGGTTTCTATTTTGTAGCGGCTCCGTATTTCCGAAACCGTGTTCATGGCATTGTTAAAGTTAACAAGGTCACATCCGAGTCTTTTAAGAGGCGTACCGTGCCAGCACTGTAAAAAGATCTGATCCTTTTTAGGGAATATATGATCCTTGATCTTATAATTTAAAACCCAGTATTTAGCCCCTGCGAGAGCCTTCAGAAAAGGCTTCTCGCCGATCTTTAAAACGGTAGTGCGTTCGTCCTTCAAAAGCTCACGGTATTTTTCAGGTTCTTTAAAGGCCCAGATAAAGCGGTAATCCTTAAAGGCATCGTCCCTTAACATATATTCATAAATGGCCTTAGGACTGTCGCAGTATGAAAGACCCTGAAAACAGGCAAAAACCACCGTTTTGCTGTCGGTTTTACAGCCGGCGGTCAGTAGTTTAAAATATGTCCTGCGAAGGCACAAGGCCAAAAGACGGGCAATTCTTCGCAGGAGTTTATGTTTTTTTATAAAATTGAAAAGGCAAATTTTAATTTTTCTCAGCATAGTTTAAACACTCGGTCTTTATAAAATCGGCCAGCCTTTCGGTGACACTGCCGTCGGTAGTGGGAAGATACTTTTGTTTGTATGCTTCAATGATCTCCCTTGTGCAGGCTTCGTTCTTTACCGCGTTAAAGATGTCCTCTGCGGTCTCGAAAACACAACCGGGAAGGTCGTCGTAGGGGTAGAGGTTGATGCCGGGGTTTTTGCTGTAAAAATCGATATCGTAGGTAAATAGATAAATAGGCTTATCAGCAGCTACAGCCTCAAGAGAGAAGGCCGAATAGTCGGAGATAACGGCATCTGCAACGGTTAAAAGGTTTATTGCCGAAAAACTGTCGCAGGTATATATTTTCTGACGCAGTTCATCCGAAACTACCGTCAAGGGATGTGCCTTTACGATAAGGATATACTCGCTTCCTTCAAAACGGTCGGCCAGTTCGTCAATACGGTAGTCGTCGTTTTCGCGGAAGGTGGGTGCATAAAGCACGAGCTTTCTGTTTTTAAACTCGGGATATTTTGTATAAATACGCTTTTTGATGGGGTCACCGGGGTCTCTGAGCAGATCAAGCCTGGGGAGACCGATAGGTACGAAAACATCCTTTTCGTATCCGAAACCTTTCTGGAAGATAGGTATCATATAGGGGGAGGCGCAGGTAATATAGTCGTAATTACGGTGCATTTTAAGCACAGTAGCTATCTTGCGCTTTTTCTTATCCTCAATGCACTGACAGCCAAACTTTTTAACCGCCGTCATTGCGTGCCATATCTGAACCACCTTAAGGGATTTTTTATGCTTTAAAACGCTTATGGGAATGTTATACCCGTCGGTTACGCAGACCCTCGAAGTGGCAAGATGATATGACTGACGGAGCATTGCTCCAATGCTTCTGATGCCGTCGGATACGGTTTTGCGGGTCTTTTTGGTAACGAAAACACACTTAAAGCCGTCCAGCTCTTTAAGAAGCCTTTCAGACAGCATTCGCATATCCTTTGAGGGGGTGTCGCTCTGTCGGCTGATAAAAACGATCTTGTTTTTTACGGGGAAGAGCTTAAGGAAAAAATATATACATTTAAGAAGAAGTACAAATAGGCGCAAGCAAATGACCATATAAGACAAACCTCGACAAATTACATTTGCTATATTATAGCATATTACCTTAAGAAAATCAAGAGTATAACGCTTCGGAGCAGGTCGGTCCCGATAGTGCAGTATATGCTTGCAAATGTTCGGTTTATTAGTTTTCGTTTACAAAACCGTATCCGTCTACGGTGTTATGGATCGCAAAGCAGGTCAGCTTGCCTGAGCTGATCTTATCGGGCACCCATATAAGGAAGTTGTCGGGCAAATCTGCGGTGGGTTTTCCGGGGAGATAGACCATAAATCTATCGCATCCGAAGAAACCGATTCCCTCGGCAGCGATATAGCTTTTATTGTCCTCGGTCCAGGCATCTCCGGTCATATATACGGTGGCGTAATCGCCTAAGGTAAGAGCGTAGGTGTAGTCATCGATCTTTTCAATAGACTTGAAATTTCCGCTGTATTCGGCAGTATAATAGTTTGTATAGGTAACACCTTCTTCGGTCTGTTCGCCGAGATTTTCAAGGTAATCTCCGCTGTAGGTGCCGTCCTTATTGATCTTGAGGGTGGTTCTCCAGGAGGGGTTTCCGCCCTGAAGGATAAAGTTTTCGGGAATCTCCTCGGGTATGGATATTTTAGCACTTGCGGTGTCGGAAGAGGAGCCGGATGTGCTTTGACCGTCTTCCTTTGTTTTATCTCCGCAGCCTACAGTCAGAACAAGGCAGAGAACAAGAAACAGTATAAATATCTTTTTCATTTTTAAATTCCTTTCTATCAGTAACAACTTTCAAAGATCTCTTTTACAGCCTTAAAATCCAAAGGAATATAGCTGTTTACTACTCTGGTCTTTCCGAAGGAGCAAAGATCGGCAAGCCTTTCTGAGCAGTTTTCAATACCGAAATCCCTAAGGGAGGAAGGCATACCGATATCTTTAAAGAAATCAGCCATAGCCTCTATTCCAAGCTCAGCCGCCTTCTCGTCGTCTGTAGCTCTTACGTCCCAGACCCTTCTTGCAAACTGTGCGAATCTCGGAACATTCTTTTTATAGACGTATCTTGCC
>CAZRHF010000162.1:0-3859 GCA_964599835.1 uncultured Eubacteriales bacterium
GAAGAACTCTATAAACAGATAAACTTCCTCGGTCTTCTTAAGGAAATGGCCGCAATGTACGGCTTTGATATAAGCGAGCCCGCAAAGGACACCAAGGAGGCAATTCAGTGGACCTACTTTGCCTATCTTGCCGCAATCAAGGAGCAAAACGGCGCCGCAATGTCCTTAGGCAGAGTTTCCACCTTCTTCGATATCTATATTGAAAGAGACATTGAAAATGGCATCCTCACCGAGGAGTCGGCCCAGGAGCTTATCGACGATTTCGTTATGAAGCTTCGAATGGCACGTCACCTTCGCACCCCCGAGTATAACGAGCTTTTCGGCGGCGACCCTATGTGGATAACCGAAGCGGTAGGCGGAATGGGCGAGGACGGACGAACCCTCGTTACCAAGAGCAGCTTCAGGATCCTCAACACCCTCTACACCCTCGGCTCTTCCCCCGAGCCTAACCTCACCGTTCTCTGGTCGAAGGACCTGCCCGAAGCCTTCAAAAAATACTGCGCCAAGGTTTCTGTCGATACCGACTCTATTCAGTACGAAAACGACGACCTTATGCGCCCCATCTACGGCGACGATTACGCCATTGCCTGCTGCGTTTCGGCAATGAAGGTGGGTAAGCAGATGCAGTTCTTCGGCGCCCGCGCCAACCTTGCAAAGCTTCTCCTTCTTGCCCTTAACGGTGGCTACGATGCCGACAGCAATATTAAGATCGGACCCCAGATGGACGTAATGAAGGTGGATAGACTTGATTACGATGCCGTTATGGAGCGCTTTGACACCTATCTTAAGTGGCTCTGCCACCTCTACGTCAACACCATGAACGTCATCCACTATATGCACGACAAGTATGCCTACGAAAAGATCCAGATGGCCCTCCACGACACCGACGTTCACCGCTTTATGGCCTTCGGTGTTGCAGGAATGTCGGTCATAACCGATTCTTTAAGTGCAATCAAGTACGCAAGCGTTAAGCCTGTGTTAAACGAGGAAGGCTATATTGTCGATTTTGAAACGGTAGGCGACTTCCCCAAATACGGAAACGACGACGATAGGGTAGACCTTATTGCCCGCGATATGGCTCATAAGGTCATAACCGAGCTGCGAAAGACTCCAACCTACAGAAAAGCCGAGCATACCCTTTCGGTTTTAACCATTACCTCAAACGTTTCCTACGGAAAGCATACGGGTGCGACCCCCGACGGACGTCCCAAGGGTGCCGCCTTTGCCCCCGGCGCCAACCCAATGCACAACCGCGAGGAAAACGGAGCCCTTGCCTCTCTTAACTCGGTTGCAAAAATTTCCTACGACGACTGCCGCGACGGAATCTCCAACACCTTCTCCATAACCCCCGAGGCTTTAGGCCGCACCGATAGTGACCGCGTCGACAATCTCGTCACCATCCTCGACGGCTATTTCGGAAACAATGCGCACCACATCAACGTAAACGTTTTAAACCGTGAGACCCTTATAAAGGCCTATGAGGATCCCGAAGCCTATCCCAATCTTACCATCCGCGTTTCGGGCTATGCCGTAAACTTCCATAAGCTCTCCCGTGAACAGCAAAAAGAGGTCATCAGCCGAACCTTCCACGAGGCAATGTAATGAGGGGATACGTCAGTTCATTTCAGTCGATGGGAACTCTCGACGGACCGGGCGTGCGCTTTGTGGTATTTCTGCAGGGCTGTAATCTCAGTTGCGGCTGCTGTCATAACCCCGAAACAAGACTCCTCGAAGGCGGAACCGAATACTCCGCCGAGGAAATTGCCGAAAAGGCCGAAAAATATAAAGGTTATTTCGGCGAAAGGGGAGGAATAACCCTTTCGGGGGGCGAGCCCATACTGCAGGCACGGTTTTCGGCCGAAATATTCGGGGAGTGTAAAAAACGGGGCATAAATACCTGCCTCGACACCTCGGGAAGTGTTTTAAACTATGAGGTCAAAGAGCTTCTGAGCCTTACCGACCGTGTTCTTCTGGATATCAAATATCCAACCGACGAGCTTTATAAAAGGTATTCGGGCTGTTCTATAGAGGCGCCTCTGAACTTCCTTAAATACTTAAACGAGCAGGGAATACCTACCACCCTCCGTCAGGTCATAATTCCGACCCTAAACGATACCGACGAAAACATTGAATTTTTAAAGGATATAATAAAAAAGCACCCCTGCATCGACAAAACAGAGTTGCTTCCCTTTAAAAAGATATGTAAGTCGAAGTATGATAATTTAGGGCTTAACTTCCCCTTCGAAAACCTCCCCATCCCCACCCCCGAGCAGATGGAACACCTTAGCAGGATGCTGAATGGTTAAAATGCGAGATCAGTGGTTAGTGACTAGTGACTAGCGGAGTAACGGATAACGAAACGTAAAAACATACGGCACCCATAGAGCCTCCCTTGCCTAAAGGGAGGGGAACGCAACGCGATGGATGAGTAGAAACCTATACCACAATTCCAAATGGGCTGATCTGGGGAATTTAATGTTTTTGTTAAGTAGCAACCGATGAATAAGCGCAAGATAAAAGAGTTTATAAAAGGCTTTAAAGAGTTCTCACTTAAAAATAAAATACTCTTTATTTTATTACTGCTCGGAGTTCTTGTTATTTGCGTCGTTCTTGTTCTTTTGGCAGGCGTTTGGATAGTAGCCTCTATCTATAATATGATATATAGATTATTTCGGATTCAAAACCTTAAAGAAATCTTTGCTTGTATTCCAATAATATTAAAGTAAATAAAAAACTTACGGCTACGATAAGCCTCATCCACCACTCCGTGGTTCCCCTTCTCCCACAGGAGAAGGCTGAGTATCGTAGCCGTATTTATATATAATGTTAAAACAGAACTATCGGTATTCCTACAAGTAATAGTCCGAAAAGCAGAATAACAAGTGTGTTTATTCCGAAATCAAGGAGATTTCCTACAACAAGACTTCCAAAAAACGCGGGAACCGACCTGCCGCCCGCGACCTGCGTGCCCATATATTTCATAACGTGATCACGGTATAGGCAGTTGGCCGAAAGTCTTATCAGAATACAAGCCGCAAGGGAAAGTATGGTCATAAGCCCTTGCATATTCGTAAGCGACTTCTCGGCCGCTCCCAGACGCGTATAAATCTCAGAAGCTTCCGGAACTTCGGTGAGATAGCCGTCTTCGTCTGTATAATATAACTCTTTTCCGCTGGCCTTGTATTCCTCCAAATCCTTATTGGCGTCAGCATACTGATGAAACGCAGGAAGAAAGGAAAGAATTAGAACAATCGAAACAATAATCGATACCGCGGCTTCAATGAGGTAGAGAAGAATGCCCTTTTTAAACATTCTGCGGTAGAAAAACCAGGACAATCCAAATAGTAATGCGGGGAAATTAAGGGATAAGAAAAACTTTTTGCCCTCGTGTTTCTTGAATTTTTCTATGTAATAATCGCTGTTTTTATCGATAAAAGTGCGCCAATCGGCAGTGCTTTTTCCTTTAAGGACCGCTTCTTCGGGAACCGATTCCTTAGGAAATGATTTCCAACAGCTTTTGCAGTATTCATCCGAAATTTTGCAGATTGCGCCGCAATGTTCACATGTTTTTTCGCCGTTTGCCATAATTTTCACCTCATTTTTATTATATCATAATCGTATAAAAAAACAAGATAAACATTGATAATCTTAAAAACTTACGGCATTACGGCAACCGTAGGGCGGTGTAAGCAAAGCGCACGAAGTGGTGGATGAGTAGAAACCTATACTCCGTGTCTAAACGGGAAAACTTCGAAATTTTAATAGCAGAATTGAATGTTAAATAAAACGGCTACGAAGAAAACCTGAACTGCCCCAATTTGTGCGGACAGTACAAAAACGGCTCCTATGATAGTTATAT
>CAZRHF010000163.1:0-3764 GCA_964599835.1 uncultured Eubacteriales bacterium
ATAGAAATACAACCATCCCCGCAAAGAAGAGCCAGATATTCTCGACCGCGGCAGACGGACAGACCTCGGTTCAGGTACACGTTCTTCAGGGTGAGCGCGAATTCGCTAAGGATAACAAGACCCTCGGCGTATTCAACCTTGACGGAATCTCTCCCGCACCCCGCGGAATCCCCCAGATCGAAGTAACCTTTGATATCGACGCTAACGGTATCGTTCACGTTTCCGCTAAGGATCTCGGTACCGGTAAGGAGCAGTCCATCACCATCACCTCCAACACCAATATGTCCAAGGACGACATTGATAAGGCCGTTAAGGAAGCCGAGGAATATGCCGCTGAGGATAAGAAGCGCCGCGAGGCCGTAGACGTAAGAAACGGTGCCGATCAGATGGTATATCAGACCGAAAAGACCCTGACCGAAATGGGCGACAAGATTACCGAGGACGAAAAGAAGTCTGTCGAGGACGCTAAAGAAGCCCTCAAGGAAGCCCTTAAGGGTGAGGATATCGAGGCCATCAAGGCTAAGCAGGAAGAGCTCCAGAAACAGCTCTATGCCGTTTCCGAAAAGCTTTATAAGGCCGCCGCAGAGGCTCAGCAGGCTCAGGGCGGTGCCACACCCGGAAATGACGGAAATGCAGGTCCCGACGTCTACGACGCCGACTTTACTGACGTTGACGAAAACAAATAATCACAGGCGATTATTTGTTTTGAGGGCATAGGGCCAAGCGCCAAGGGCCCAGGGAAATAAGTGCCTTCGGCACAAAAAGCTATAAAGGGCGGATTCAACATCCGCCCTAAGGGTTTGTTATGGATAAAAAAGGATATACCGAACTGCAAGTATGGCAAAAGGCGATGAGCCTTACAAAAAGCATATATCAAATAACAGGTTTGTTGCCGGAAGAAGAACTATTTGGATTAACGTCCCAATTGAGAAGAGCTGCTGTGTCAGTTCCTTCGAATATAGCCGAGGGCTACGCAAGATCATCGACAAAGGACTATATTCATTTTCTTTCAATTGCGCGTGGTTCAACCGCAGAAATAGAAACACAATTATACATATCTAAAGAATTAGAATATGTGCAAGAAGAAAACTTAGAAAGCATTTTTGTTCTTATAGAAGAAATTTCTAAAATGTTGACTGCAATGATAGTAAAGCTAAAACAGAAAACGATGGGATAACGTCGCGAAGCGACACCGACCCTAGGCCCTGGGCCCCGGGCCCTTGTCCCTAATAAAACCGGAGGTTTTACCTTGTCTGACAAACGAGATTACTATGAAGTCCTCGGCGTTGATAAAAGTATCAGCGACGATGAACTGAAAAAAGCATACAGAAAAAAGGCCAAGCTTTACCACCCTGACCTTCATCCCGGGGACGCCGAAGCCGAAAAGAATTTTAAAGAGGTAAACGAGGCCTACGAGGTCCTGTCCGATAAGGATAAGCGCGCCCGCTATGACCAGTTCGGTCACGCAGGCGTGGATCCCAACTTCGGCGCAGGCGGCGGTGGCGGAAATCCCTTCGGAGGCGGTTTCGGCGGCTTTGATTTCGGCGACCTCGGCGATATCTTTGGCTCTATGTTCGGCGGTGGCGGCGGCTCATCCCGTAACCCCAACGCCCCGAGAAGGGGAAGTGACGTTGAGGTCAACGTCGTCCTTTCCTTTGAGGAAGCGGCAAAGGGCTGTAAAAAGACAATAAAGGTCACTAAGATCGAAAACTGTAAGGAGTGCTCGGGTTCGGGCGCCGAAAAGGGCACCTCTCCCGTAACCTGCTCGGCCTGCAGAGGTAGCGGAAGGGTCACCGTTCAGCAGAGAACACCCTTCGGCGTTATGCAGACCCAGCGCGCCTGCGACCGTTGCGGCGGTGCGGGTAAGACGGTGGAAAAGCCCTGTAAAAAATGTAACGGCAAGGGTAGAGTCAGACTCACCGTCGACCGCGAGGTTGAAATCCCCGGAGGTATCGACGACGGTCAGGCCTTCTCCATTCGCGGAGGCGGAAACGTCGGTCTTAACGGCGGCCCCGACGGCGATCTTATAATCGGAATCAGTATGCGTCCCCACCCCTTCTTTGAAAGAGAAGGCTTCGACGTATATTGCGAGATCCCCGTAACCTTCGCCCAGGCGGCTTTAGGCGCCGAAATAGTCGTCCCCACCCTTGACGGTAAGGTCAAATTCAACATACACGAGGGAACCCAGCCCGGCGAACGCTTCAAGCTTCGCGATAAGGGTATAAAACGGCTTCACTATTCGGGAAGAGGAGACCAGTACGTTATTATAAACGTAGAGGTCCCCAAGGAGCTTTCCAAAAAGCAGAAGGACCTGCTTAAGGCCTTCGACGAAGCCACCGACGACAAAAATTACGGCAAGAAAAAATCCTTCTTCGATAAGGTGAAGGAAATCTTCGATTAACAAAAAGCACCTCGTGAGAGGTGCTTTTTTGTTAGGGAAAGGGGAAATGGGAAGGGGGAAGAGAAAAACGCTTACGGCGCACATATAATTTAAAATTTAAAATTAAAAAACGAAATCTTTACGGCTACGCTAAAACGGGCCGTCACCTATTGTATAGGGGAAGGTGGCGCCGCAGGCGACGGAAGGGGTAAATCTGCCTCGTAAAACCCTACGGCTACCAAATCCTGCCATACCCCGACGTGGTCATCCTGAGCCTGTCGCAAAATCGCCGTAGGCGGAATCTCGGCGGCAGAAGGATTTACCGCTTCGTCAGTTGTAGGGGAGGGAAAGCAAAGCGTGCGACGCGGTAGTGAATGACAGTCCGGTGGACTGTCGGAGCCGCGGAGGGACCGAGCCGCAGCGAGACCTCGCTCCTCCCGTTGTTATTTGCAGAGAATTTATTGATGTTTTGTAGGGTCGATTCACGAATCGACCGTGAGATATCGCAATTTCGCTCAAAACTTTACGGCTGTCCTTGTAGGGCGCGGCGGTACGGCTTGTGCCCAGACCCTTTTGTCGCTTTGCGACATTTCCCCTATAAGGGGAATCACCTCGACGCGCCGTGAAAAAACAGAAACTTTGATAACAACCTTATGGCTATTATCACACAAGGCACAAAACCGTCCCTTATCTTCTTCTATTCGCTCGTTAAACTTCACAACTTGCCGGGCGAACCGTCCCCGCGACATACCCGTGACATATATCACAAAAACACGGTTTTGTCAAGTATTTTTATATCACATTCGGTTTCGCCGTATTTGAATTTTAGAGAAAAGGAGCTGATAACCGCTCCTTTATTATAACTATTGAACTATAAATTGTGCCTGGTAAGGGAAATTGTGTTTAAATTGATTTCTTTTTGCTTCACTTTGGAAATACACCTTCTTTAAATTGGGGCAATAGGAAAAACAATTACGTTCCATACTAGTAATACTATCAGGTATTGTAACCGAAGTTAAAGAAGGGCAATGTTCAAAGGCACTGATACCTATAGTTGTAACTCCATTTTGAATTGTAATCGTAGTTAACGAACGACAATCTTGGAAAGCTCTCATTCCAATAGTACGAACATTTCCCGGGATGGTAACCGTAGTTAATGAACGACAAGAAATAAAAGCTTCCTCACCAATCTCTGTAACGCTATTAGGTATCGTAACTGAGGTTAACGATTTGCAATAGTAGAAAGCTTCTGGTCCTATGGCTGTAACAGCATCTCCATCTACATTGGAGGGAATATTTACAACACTTGATGTTCCGTGATATTTTACAAGTATAACATCTGTAAGCGAGTCATCCTTGTAAACAAATTTATACGCAAAATCTC
>CAZRHF010000164.1:0-3715 GCA_964599835.1 uncultured Eubacteriales bacterium
GCGGATTTTTGGTTGCAAATTGTTTGATAAGCGGGTATAATTAGACAAAAAGAGTAACAGGGGGGAAGCTTATGTTAAAGGAAAGACCTTTGGAAAAATTGGCGGAAGGCTACAGCAATACGGCCATATTCAGAACAATAGCTTTTATCGGTGACAGCCTTTCGTCGGGAGAATTTGAGACGGTGAATGTCGACGGAAACAGAGGCTATCACGATCTGTATGAATATTCCTGGGGACAGTTTATTGCAAGAAGAAACGGTCTTACGGCATACAATTTTTCCCGCGGAGGAATGACGGCAAAATGGTATCTTGAAAGCTTCGCCGAAGAAAGAGGCCTTTGGGATAAAGAAAAGGCCTGTCAGGCCTACGTTATCGCTCTGGGCGTCAACGACGTATACAATCAGAACTTTCCCATAGGAGAAGCAAAGGATATAACGGCAACCGAATTTTCGGGGGAAAGACCCTTCATCAGCTACTATGCCGAAATTATCAGAAAATATAAAGAGATAAGCCCCGATGCAAAATTCTTTTTCGTCACGGTTCCGAATGAAAGCGACAGAACCGATAAGACCAAAACCGAGGGTATAGTAGAGGCGCTGTATACCCTGGCAGGGCAGTTTGACAATTCTTACGTGATAGATCTGTATAGATACGGCCCCGTATACGACGAAGAGTTCAAGAATAACTATTTCCTCCACGGACATATGAACCCGATGGGTTACATTTTTACGGCCAAGCTTATCGATTCCTACGTCGATTACATTATACGTACAAATCCGTCAGATTTTAAGAACGTCGGATTTATAGGTACGGATATAAAGTATAAATAATTTGTCCGATGGGGCTGAGCTTTATATCGGTTGCAAACCGTTTTCGTTTCGGTTATAATAAAACCAAGAGGTGGATTTATGGGTTTATTTGACGCTTTTACAAAGAAACTTCCCGAAGATTTCGGTGAATACGTATCTTCTCTTTCGGCGGGTGAGCGGTCGGAGCTTATGAACAGCTTTTCCCGCTACGGAGACCCGAATCAGATATTAGACGAAATGCTGAAAACGCCGTCCTGCTGTTTAAACCGCGAGATGGACCTGCGCATAAGCGAAAATTTCCTGCTCGAGTTTCATAAGAAAAAAACGAAGAACGCTCCGCAGGTCTTATTGTTAAAAACCAATTCCATAAGATTCTGCTACCACAGCTCCTGCAAAAACGGAAGTTCCTATTGCGGATATATAACTCCGTCGGGATGCGCAGGATTTTTATGCCGCCAGACAAGTGACTCCCTTGCTATTTATAAGGAGCTTCGGAAATATGCAAACGCTTTCGACCGACTTCCTTCCAAAGAAGCCAAGGACGGCGAGGAGCTTTCCTCCTTTGACAGGCTGCATTATTACTTTTTTGAGGGCGATCAGCTGTATGCGCGAAAATACGGCGAGATCACGAAAAAGGCCACGGATACCGTATGGATCCCGAATATTCAGGATATTATATGGTGTTACCAGTGGCACCTTATGGACAGCGACGCATCGGATACCTATGCGTTAGACCTGTATCTGCTCGGCGAAAAAAAGCCGATCTCCCTGTCCTTCGGCTCGGAATTAGGCGCATACGTGATGGCGATGGAGCTTAAGAAGCGGGTACCCCATTTGATGTACTGCCCTGATGATGAGTATAAGAAGAGCTTCAAAAGAAACCCTGCCGAGCTTATGGCGCTGGCAAAAAGTAAAATAAACGAATAGGCTCCCGTTTACCGATTTTTGAAAAACCGCCCTTAGGGGTTTGGTTAGGGAAAAAATCAGCGATAATGTGATTTAAACGGTCACATTATCGCTTTGTTTTTTATTTCACCTTACTTTTGGCGAGCTCCATAAGCTTCTGAGGGTCTTCTTTAAAGAGACGCTCGTACTCGCGGTTATGCCCGTAAAGCAGGTGCGGTATATGGTCCTTGAGAATAAGGGCCGCTTCAAAGGCGGTTCCCGGTTGAGCTGCAGAAAAGCTTTTCAGGCTTTTTCTTTCCTAACATATAAAGCTCTAAGACGTAGGAATCGTCGGCGTCGGAATCGGATGCGTAATACTGAGTGCACCACATTATTTTATCGATATCGTCGGCGATAACGTAAACGTTCGGTTCTTTAAAGACCCTTTCTCTCACCGAGACGAGCTGACGGTTTGTTATGCGGTAGGAGAAATTGGGATCGCGGACATCGGTGAAAACAACGGTCTCGGGCTTTCCGCCGCCGAAGGTTGCAGGGGTATCGGCAAAGCCCGTAACGCGGCGGCTCAGCTCCTCGAAAGCGATTACCATGTCGCTGAACATATCAAAGCAAACGACTGCTTCCTCACCGTTTTTGTATACGAGTCCGAGATCGCTCGAAGGAAGGCTGTAACTTTCGCAAATGTAGCAATATTTTATATCCGAAAGCTTGTATAAAAAGAGCAGATCCTTCGACCAGAAGGTCTTTTTCTTGTACCAAAGCATAAAGCTGTCGTTTATGCGAACCTCGTGCTTTTTTGAGTTGACGCAAGGCGCGGTAGCAAAAAGCTCGGTCAGTATCTCGTTCGGGTCGCCGAATTTCGAAATTCCGTTAAGTACAGCAAGGCGGTTTTGATTGGGAAGAGACAAAATGTATCCCTTAAAATCCATAGAAAGAGCTCCTTCTGTTTAAGATGAAAAGACAACTTAAACAGTCTTTGTTCATATAGTCTTATTTTGCTTCTTCAGCGGCCTTTTTGGCGGCGAGGGCTTCGTCGATCTCGGGCTTCAGCTTGATTTCTTCCTTTTCGGGATTCTGATAGAGGCGCATCCAGTCGATGTAGTAGTCGATGGGGAGCTGATCCTCGTCGTTTATGCGGGAGCCTTCGGGGGCCCAGCGGCTCTTTTCGGTGAAGATCTCGTCGTTTACGATGATAAACTGGAAATCGTGGAAG
Source organism: uncultured Eubacteriales bacterium (assembly GCA_964599835.1). GTDB lineage: Bacteria > Bacillota > Clostridia > Oscillospirales > Acutalibacteraceae > SFWF01. Next base: position 2,926 of record CAZRHF010000164.1, read on the forward strand.
CCTGAGGTTCCGTCGATGACCTCATAACCGAAGTTGCCCTTTACGGGGTCAATGGGGAACTTTGCAAACTGCTCGCCGTCAACGTAGAAGGTCATATATTCGGGATCCCACTCATAGCCGTAAACGTGGTATTCGTCGTTGAGATTTTCAAATTTTTCGAAGGTGTAGGCGCGCTTGAGGCTTCCTTCTCCGCCGGGGAGCATACAGTGCTTGCCCATTCCCCACTTGTGGAGGTTGGCAACGGCGTTTCTGTCGGAGGAGAACACCTCGAAAATGTCGGTCTCACACATCCAGGGGGTCTTCTGGAAAACGGTGGAGGACTGGGTCCAGAAGGAGGGCCAGGCGCCGTGACGGAAGGGGATCTTGGCGCGCATCTCGAGATAGCCGTATTTCCAGTTCATTGTATATTTGGTGGTAAAGCCTTCGGAAAGGGTGAAGGGCTTTTCGGGGTCGTCGGTGCGGTGGGCCTGCATATGTACCTGACCGTTTTCGATGCGGCAGTTTTCCTTGCAGTTGTCGTAGATGCGGTCTACGCCGCCCATTGTGCGCCAGAAGATCCATTTGTCGGTGTCGATCTCGTCCTTGTCAAATTCGTCGTGCCATACGAGAACGCGTCCCTTTTTAACGTATTCGATGCCGTATTTTTCGGCGTCCTTTTTCATTTCCTCATTAAACATAAGCGTTACCTGCCTTTACAAAAGGTTTTTTGTCGGGTTTCCCCTTGGTTTCATACTAACACAGCCCTTATTCATTTTCAAGCGGTTTTTTTCTCTCATTTAAGAAGAGACGG
>CAZRHF010000165.1:0-3588 GCA_964599835.1 uncultured Eubacteriales bacterium
TTGCGTTCGGAATACATGTAGATAAGATAATCTGGCTTTTTGGAGGACAATATATCGGTAGAAAGGTTATAGTTGTCAAACTCTCCCCAATAAACGGTTTTAAATCTGTCGTTAAGCATATCATATGCTATCTTGCCGAATGAATCGCGCATTATTAAAGCAGTTGGGAGCCCGCTTCCGCTCTTGTTACTTACCGTTGCGGCGGCAGCATTATCCTGCGTAAGATAGAGCCCGTTAAGATTATTATATACCTTCTTAAGCGTATCGGTAGGCATTTTAAGTTTATAAAGGGTGGTAAGTTCCTTGATGCCGGTAACGTAGGTCGTTCCGTCGCCGTAGGAGTTTTCGAATCCTATGTTGTGAGGGAAATTAAAGAAGGCGTCTCCGGCATGCATTTCAGCGGTATAAAAGCCCATCTGTGAAAGAGTTCTGGGCTTAGCAGCAGGAAATTCATTTCCAATATAATTCAGCATATCATAGGTTCCCCAGTAGGCACCGTAGGTAGACCAGTGAGAATCGGTATGCTGATAAAGCTGATATCCCTCACCGTCGTTTCTATGCTTCTTCATCGTATCGATCGGATAAATAACCTTTGCACCGAAAGACTCGGCTATATCGGTAAACTCCCGGTATAGCCGTTTACCTGTCGCTTTTCTGTAATCAGAGGGAACAGTTTCCGGATAGATATCTGCCGAAGAAGGGATCACAAGAAATATAGTCTCGGCACCGACCTTATCTCCCGCAGAAACGATAGATCCGATATTGCTTTTAGCGAGGCTCTTCATAGAAGTATCCAGTTTGTCTGTGCTTTGACTGTAAGCAAGAAGCGAGCTGTAAAAATGCATACGGCTGGCATTCCCGAATACGGGAGCATACTCTCCCCTCTCCATATAGTTACCGCTAATTGCACCGCGGACTACAAAAACCTCTGTCGTATCAGAAACCTTTTTTCCCTTCTCTGTTGCAGTCACCTTTACGGTGGTAGATCTGCTGTATTTTACCTGAGCGGCAAAATAACCGTTATTTGCGCCTGCAAAAGGGGCAGTCGTAACCGCTGTAACACCGTTTCCCGAAATGTTTATCTTTTCGGTAGCTTTTGAACATACACCTGCTACGACAAACACGTTGCTTCCCACCTGAGTAGCGACAGTGACCTTGGGCGCCGCACTTTTTGTCTTATCATCCGAAGATATGACAGAATCCAAAACGTCAGAACCGTTGGTCACTGAGGCCTGCTGTTTCAGCGAAGATGTACCCGAAGAATCGGTATCACCGAGCGGTTTGTCTCCCCACATAAGATTAGGTCCCGACGATACAGAAGTGTCGCCGTCGGAAGAACCCGACGATGCAGTGCTTTTCTCTCCTCCGCAGGCAGAAAAGCCAAGAACCAACATCAGACACAATGTCAGCGCCAGAACATTTTTAAAAAACTTTTTCATACGCTTTCTCCTTTAAAATCTGAAATACAAGAAGGGATTATAAGACGAATCAACAAGATATGCCGTGCAAAGAAGTAAAACAGCAGGAAGAATTATACACATAGCGACCGCAACAGGTTTTTTGTCTACGAATTTTTTATAGATCCTGTGAGGTATTGGTGTGGATGCCAATATGAGTATTATAAGGAAGGGTAAGGAGCGTAAAATCTCATAGACAGCAATACCTGAGGCAAAACTTCCCGAGAACATAGCCGAAAGATAGTTAAACGGCGACGCAAGGTCGCAGGAAATAAATATGAACCATCCGAAGAGAATAAGAAATAAAGAATATATATGCCCTACCGCAGAAGGAAGCTTTGAAAGCAAATTTGAGATAAAAAGTTTTTCAGCGATAAGTATAACGGCAAAATATAGTCCCCATATAATGAAATTCCAGGATGCTCCATGCCAGAATCCTGTTAAGAACCAGACTATAAGCAGGTTTAAACAGGTGCGTCCCCTGCCCTTTCGGTTGCCGCCCAACGGTATGTATAAATACTCCTTAAACCAGGTTGAAAGAGTAATATGCCAACGCCTCCAAAACTCAGAAATGCTTTTTGATATGTATGGGTAATTAAAGTTTTCGGGAAATTCGAAGCCCATTATAAGTCCGAGACCGATAGCCATATCGGAATAGCCCGAAAAATCGAAATAAATCTGAAATGCGAAAAAGATCATTCCGAACCAAGCAGCAAGCAAATTTGGAGAAACTGTAGCGTTTGCCGCCAGCACTTCATACATAGCGCCTGCGGTATTTGCAAGGAGAACTTTCTTTGCAAGTCCGCAAATGAAACGTTTTGCTCCTTTAGCGGCATTTTCAAATGAGTGAGTTCGCTCTCTGAGAGCGTCATCCACCTCTCCGTACCGAACTATTGGTCCTGCAATAAGCTGCGGAAACATAGTAACGTATGAACCGAAGGTTATCGGATTTCTTTGAACCTTCGCCCTGCGCATATAAATATCCAGCGTATAGGACATTGTCTGGAAGGTATAAAAGGAAATGCCTACGGGAAGCGTTATTCCGAGAGGCTTAATAAAGGAAAGCCCGGGGATCAGCGATAGGTTCAATGCGAGAAAATCGAAATATTTAAAGAAAAACAGAAGACCCAAATTGACCGTAATGCTTGTTATGAGAAATGCTTTTGCTTTTCTCGGCGAGTCCTCACGGTATTTTGAAACACAATATCCGCAAAAATAATCCAGAACGGTGGAGAAAAGCATAATTAATATATATATCGGTTCGCTCCAACCGTAAAAAATCAGACTGACGAAAAACAGCACAGCATTTCTAAGCGCAAGCCTTTCGGCAGGTATGAAAAAATAAATGAGGAAGCAGACCGGCAGATAGAGATATAAAAACTCCAGTGATGAAAATACCAAGGTCACTCCCCCTTTATTTTAAATTTAATATTTTAGATTCGTTTACTTACTATCGGATCCCAATATTCCTTAAACTCGGCAAAGCGGCCTTCGTCAAGGGCTTTTCTTATCTCCTCCATAAGAGTGTTGTAGAACCAGAGATTATGCATAACAAGAAGACGTTGAGAAAGCATTTCCTGCGCCTTTAAAAGATGGCGAATGTATGCTCGGCTGTATCTCCTGCAAACGGGACAGCCGCACTTCTCATCTATAGGACGCATATCGGTGGCATATTTATTATTATTGATGTTGATTATTCCCGACCAGGTGAAAAGATGTCCGTGGCGGGCGTTTCGCGAAGGCATAACACAGTCAAAAAGATCTACTCCGCGTTCTACGCCGTTAAGGATATTTGAAGGAGTACCTACGCCCATAAGATAGCGTATTTTATCTTTTGGCATATAGGGCTCAACGTCCTCAATAACACGGTACATTTCTTCAGCAGGCTCACCAACCGCAAGACCGCCGATAGCATATCCGTCGAGGTCAAGCTCTGCGATCTCTTTCATATGCTCAATTCGAAGATCGGAATAGGTACAGCCTTGATTAATACCGAAAAGCATCTGCTTTGGGTTAACAGTTCCTTCTTTTGCATTAAGCTCGTCCATTTTTGCCTTACAGCGATTATGCCAACGTGTTGTACGTGCACAGGACTCCTTTGCATATTTATACTAGGCAGGGTTTTCAACAC
>CAZRHF010000166.1:0-3587 GCA_964599835.1 uncultured Eubacteriales bacterium
TAACGGGCGTTCACGTTCAGTCACTTTCTGCTGATAACTCGATAGAAACTATCTTCGCCGATACCATTGACGCTCAGGTTGGCGACACGGCTGTTTATAAGGATTATACCGTAAACGGCGCCGTTAAGGGCGACTGGACTTCGGGAAGCATTTCTACTGCCGCTCCCGTGGGATCTGAAGTAATGGAGACCTACGAGCAGCAGAGCAAAGCCGAAAATTCAATGTATCTCACCGACGACGGCGGAACGTCCTATTCGTATCACGCCCTCGAAAGTGACGATTTCGTGGCAAAGGTGACCTTCCTTGAGGAACGCGGCCGAGACGCACTTATCTATCTCGGAGTTACCGACTCACAAAACAACAATCTGTCTATAGTTAAATTCCCCGGCTCGGGAAGAGCTACCGAGGTAACAAAAAATCAGGTTCATTTTACAACGCAGACTTGGTTTACCCTCGATAAGAGTCTTTACGATCTGTCGGTCAAGGGCAATCCCTTCACTCTCTATATCTTCTGCTACGGCGACAACGTTTATTGGGTAGATTTAAACGGTAACCTTATCCGTAAAGAAGCCTTCACAGCCGATTCCGGCCGCAAACTTATGATTGCAGGCTCCTGGACGGGAATCGACCTGCTTAACGTACAGGTCAAGGAGATTTCCTCTGTATATTCCGGAGGAGAGGGTACCGAAGCTTCACCCTACGTTATCGAGACTGCCGATCAGCTCTGCAGAATGGTCGGAACCTTCGGCGGAGGAAAGCATTATAAGCTTAACAGCGATATCTACCTTAACGATATCGACGCCATCAACTGGTCCACCGGTGCAGTTATCAAAGAAGACTATGTACCCCTTGAGTGGTTCCATAACGACGGCGGAAAGACCTCGACCTACGTAGGAAGCGACGGTGTTACCACAGGCACATTTAACGGTACCCTTGACGGTAACGGCTACGCTGTCCACGGAATATGGTATCCGTCAGACTCCTCCTACGGTGTTGTCGGTCTTTTACCCGACGCTACCGAAACGACCGTTAAAAACCTTGTTTTAAGCCACAGCTTTGTGAGGGGCTACCCCAAGATCGGCGCTATTTCCTCCCGAAGCTTGAACGGTGTTTTTGAAAACGTTCTTATCGACGAGACCGTAAAGGTCGCTCATACGGGTACGTGGACGAATTCCTACTGCGCAGGCGCATTCGTGGGAATGAGCGAGATCGGCGGACGTCTTACCTTTACCGACTGTGCTGCATACGCTACCGTTGATAACCTTGGCAGCACCATCAACTACGGTCTTGTGGGCTCCACCTGGAACAACACAGAAATAGTTGCCGAGAACTGTATATGTATCGGTACGGTACCCTTCGGCGGAGACAGTAACGGAAAAACTCAGACTACCGAAGAGGTTGCTGAACGTTTTACACAGACCAACGTATATACCGATAAGACCTATAATTGTAACATAACCTGTTCCAACGGAAGTTACACCGGAATCGTCTTCAACACCCTTACCTCTGCCGATTCTGCCAAGGGAGCAAGTGCGGCCGAGAATATGCCCGGGCTTTTTGCAGATGAAACCGTTTGGTATGCTTCCACTTCCGATAAATATCCTCAGCTTCTTGCTTGGGGTGCCGCCCATAACGATATCGATAAAAGCGGCGTAGCCGCAGACGCAGGTGACCTTGCCGCTCTTCGTCTTATCATTATCGGAGCAAAGTCCGAATCGGATTATGACTGGACCGAGATAGACCAAAACGCCGGTGTCGACATCTGCGACCTGGTCCTTCTTGCAAAATAATTTGAACAGTAAAGACCCCGCCTCACGGCGGGGTTTTTTATATAATATCAAAAGCAAGCGGAAGAAATGGGGGAAAAATAGTAAAGATTAACACTTGATATTTTTTTAACAATCTTATATAATGTAAGCATAGAGTAGAAGAGAAGACAGAAATAAAGAAAAATCTTAAAGGAGAAAAAACAATGCCCGAACTTAAACACACCGTTATTAACAGCGTCGAAAGCTTTGGGATAGCTCTCAGCGAAGTGCGAAAGGCACAAAGAGAGTTTGCCACCTTTACCCAGGAGCAGGTCGACAAAATATTTTTTGCCGCCGCCTCTGCCGCAAACAAAATGCGAATCCCTCTTGCAAAGGCCGCCGTACAGGAGACCGGAATGGGGGTCGTAGAGGACAAGGTAATTAAAAACCACTACGCCTCCGAATATATCTATAACGCATATAAAGATACTAAAACCTGCGGAGTTATCGAGGAGGATAAGGCCTTCGGTACGGTAAAAATTGCCGAGCCCCTCGGCGTTATCGCGGCGGTGATCCCCACCACTAACCCAACCTCTACCGCAATTTTCAAGACCCTTCTTGCCCTTAAGACCAGAAACGGTATCATCATCAGCCCTCACCCCAGAGCAAAGGGCTGTACCATTGATGCCGCAAGGATCGTTTTGGAGGCAGCCGTTAAGGCGGGTGCCCCCGAAGGAATAATAAGCTGGATAGATATGCCATCCTTAGAGCTCACCAACCTTCTTATGAAGGAGTCGGATATCATTCTTGCCACTGGCGGCCCCGGAATGGTCAAGGCGGCCTATTCGTCCGGTACCCCCGCCCTCGGAGTCGGTGCAGGAAACACTCCCGCAATAATCGAGGAGTCGGCCGATATCCTGCTGGCCGTAAGCTCCGTAATCCATTCTAAAACCTTCGATAACGGAATGATATGTGCTTCCGAGCAGTCGGTCATCATAAACAAGAACATCTACGACACCGTAAAGACCGAGTTTGCCGCCAGAGGATGCTATTTCCTTAAAGATGACGAGCTGGATAAGGTAAGAAAGACGATCCTTATCAACGGCGCACTTAATGCGAAGATAGTCGGACAAAAGCCTGTCACCATCGCCGCCCTTGCAGGGGTTACCGTCCCCGAGGAGACCAAGGTGCTTATAGGTGAGGTGACGAGTGTTGAGATCACCGAGGAGTTCGCCCACGAAAAGCTTTCCCCTGTCCTTGCAATGTATAAGTCGGAAAACTTCGCCGACGCACTCTCTAAGGCCGAACAGCTTGTTGCCGACGGCGGATACGGACATACGTCTTCGATCTATCTCGATGCCGTAACCGACCGCGCAAAGCTGGACGAGTTTGCCGCCAGAATGAAGACCTGCCGGATCCTTGTCAATACCCCCTCCTCTCAGGGCGGTATAGGCGATCTTTATAACTTTAAGCTTGCCCCCTCCCTGACCCTCGGTTGTGGCTCCTGGGGAGGAAACTCGGTAAGTGAAAACGTCGGAGTTAAGCATCTTTTAAATATTAAGACCGTTGCCGAAAGGAGAGAGAATATGCTTTGGTTCCGTGCCCCCGAAAAGGTCTACTTCAAAAAGGGAAGCCTTCCCGTTGCCCTCGACGAGCTTGGCACCGTTATGGATAAAAAGAAGGTATTCATCGTAACCGATACCTTCCTTTATGAAAACGGCTATACAAAGCCAATTACTGATAAGTTAGATGAGATGTGCATAAAGCAGACGACATTCGCGAACTGCGCTCCCGATCCTACTCTTGATTCCGAAAAAGAAGGCGCCGCCCTAATGTCTC
>CAZRHF010000167.1:0-3509 GCA_964599835.1 uncultured Eubacteriales bacterium
TCCTGTAAATGCCATTGCCATTCCGTATTTATTACAGCAGTCGATAACCAGGTCGTCACGGATGGATCCGCCGGGCTCGGCAATGTAGGAAACGCCGCTCTTCTTGGCGCGTTCGATATTATCGTCGAAGGGGAAGAAAGCATCGGAGCCAAGAGCTACGCCGCTGATGGTGTCGAGATATGCTCTCTGCTCCGCCATTGTAAAGGGCTCGGGCTGTACAGTGAAGTATTTCTGCCAGTTACCGTCGGCGCAAACGTCTTCTTCGTTCTGATTAATATAACCGTCAATAACGTTATCACGGTCGGGGCGGCCGAGGGTATCCTTAAAGGGAAGATTTAATACCTTGTCGTGCTGACGGAGGAACCAGGTGTCGGCCTTGCCGCCTGCAAGACGGGTACAATGAACGCGGGACTGCTGTCCTGCACCGACGCCGATAGCCTGTCCGTCTACTGCAAAGCATACGGAGTTGGACTGGGTGTATTTAAGGGTGATGAGGGAGATTATAAGATCGCGAATTGCCGATTCGGGCATATCCTTTTTGTCGGTAACAACGTTTGAAAGGAGCTCTTTATTAATTTTAAACTCATTTCTTCCCTGCTCGAAGGTGATGCCGTAGACCTGCTTATGCTCGGTAGGGGCAGGAACAAAGTCGGGGTCGATCTTAACGATGTTGTAGGAACCTTTTCTCTTGGATTTTAATATTTCAAGTGCTTCGGGCTCATATCCGGGAGCGATAACACCGTCGGAAACTTCCCTCTTTATCATAAGGGCGGTAGTAACGTCGCAGACGTCGGATAATGCTACCCAGTCACCGAAGGAGCACATACGGTCGGTGCCTCTGGCTCTTGCATAGGCGCAGGCAAGGGGCGACTCGTCAAGGCCTTCGATATCGTCTACGAAGCAGGCCTTTTTAAGGGTATCGGAAAGTGGGAGGCCGATTGCGGCTGAGGTGGGGCTTACGTGCTTAAAGGAGGTTGCGGCAGGCATACCGAGAGCCTCTTTAAGCTCCTTAACAAGCTGCCAGGAGTTGAATGCGTCGAGGAAATTTATAAAACCGGGACGTCCGTTTAAAATCTCAATGGGAAGCTCAGTTCCGTCGTGCATAAAGATCTTTGCGGGCTTTTGGTTAGGATTACAGCCATATTTAAGTTCGAATTCTTTCATTTTTCTGCCTCCGATTATTTATTCTTATTGATTATGATCTCTGTGGGTGCGCTGCCGTCAAGGGGAATCTGACGGACGAAGAGGGATACCTTATTATCTTCGTTAAGGTTTTCCCAGCAGAGGTCGGCAAGCTCTTTGGCGGTGTTAGGCATTGCTACCTCTTCGGGCTCTCCGAAGAAGGAAGGAATGGGGTTTCCGTCGCACTTGTAGGTGTGGATGAAGTGGCCTACGCCGTTTTCGGGAGCATTGTAGTCAAAGAAATATCTTCTGCAGGACTCTCCCCTGCCGTCGGCACTTTTAAGGATGGACATTTTGTAGGCAAACTCGTTTCGGGGGAAGCAGTAGTAAAGGATTCCCGAAATTCTGGGGGTGAAGTTGGGAGCGTCGTCCTCAAATTCACGAACGGAGCAGGCCTCTTCAAAGCCGTAGTGATGCTCGTTTTTGTTGATATGATCGAAAATGGTGTTGGTCTGATCACCGTTGGTGATAATGTCGATGTTTCCGCCCTTGGTGGAAAGATAGGGATTATAGATAATGAGATGTGGGTCGGAAAGCAGGGATTCGTCGAAGGCCTTGGTTCTCATACCGCCGTCAAAACGCTCGAAGATGCGGTTACGGCTGTTTACGCTTCGGCCCATAATGAAGTAGGCGATCATAGCCGACTTACCGTCGGCCGATTTTCCGATCACGATGCCGCGGCCGGGATAAGAATTTTCGCTGAGTAATTTTTTAAGGTCGTACATTGCCATAATTTTTCACCTTTATCCTTTAAGTTGTTTGGAGACCTTTTCTACCGAAAGGGGAAGAATTTTCCACTCGGCCTCTTCCATTACCCTTCTCTGAAGGGTCTCGGGGGTGTCGTCATCTTTTATGTAGACGGCCTTTTGCATAATTATCTTTCCGCCGTCAGGAATTTCGTTTACAAAGTGCACCGTTGCACCCGTTACCTTAACGCCGTACTCCAGAGCCGCTTCGTGAACGTGAAGTCCGTAGAAACCTTTTCCGCAAAAGGAAGGGATTAGTGATGGGTGAACGTTTAAGATTCGGTCAGCGTAGCGGGAGGTGAACTTTTCGCTTAAAATGCACATAAAGCCTGCAAGGACGATAAGCTCGATTCCGTTATCCTCCAGAATTTCGATAAGGGTATCTTCAAATTCATTACCCAATATCTTTTTACTGCAGACCACCGAGCTGATTCCAGCGTTTTTGGCACGCTGAAGGGCATAAGCTCCTTCGTTATTGGAGACAACGAGCTTAATTTCTCCCGAGGTAATGATACCGCTTTTTTGCGCATCAATAAGTGCCTGAAGATTTGTTCCGCCGCCCGAAACAAGAACGGCTATCTTGGTTTTTTCCGACATACCGTTTCTCCTTATTCGAGAATTACGCCCTCGTCGGACTTAACGATAGAGCCGAGAAGGTAGGCGTTTTCGCCATTGGCATTAAGTATTTCAAGAGCCTTTTCGGCGTCTTCTTTAGCAACGACAACGCTCATTCCAACGCCCATATTGAAGGTGTTGAACATATCGCGCTCGGGGATGTTGCCGGTTTTCATAATAAGGTCGAAGATGGGAAGGATCTTAACGTCGGCCTTTCTGATTTTGGCAGAGTAGCCTGCAGGAAGGCTTCTGGGGATGTTTTCATAGAAGCCTCCGCCAGTAATGTGAGATACGGCCTTGACCTCTACCTCTTTCATAAGGGCAAGCATAGATTTAACGTAGATCTTTGTGGGGGTGAGAAGGGTCTCGCCCAGGGTCTTACCGCCAAGCTCTTCGGTATATGCATTAAGATCGGCTGATTCGATGTCAAAAACCTTGCGAACAAGGGAAAATCCGTTGGAATGAACGCCTGTGGAGGCAAGTGCGATAATAACGTCACCCTCACGAACCTTGTTGTTATCGAGGATCTTGGACTTATCTACGATACCCGTGCAGTAGCCTGCAAGGTCGTAATCGTTCTCGGGCATAAGGCCGGGATGCTCGGCAGTTTCACCGCCGATGAGTGCACAGCCTGCCTGAACACAGCCCTCTGCAACACCGCCGACTATTGCGGCGATCTTCTCGGGATAGTTTTTGCCGCAAGCGATGTAGTCCAGGAAGAAAAGGGGCTTTGCGCCGCAGCAGATAATATCGTTAACACACATTGCAACTGCATCAATACCGATGGTATCGTGCTTGTCAAGAAGCTGTGCAAGTTTTACCTTGGTACCGCAACCGTCGGTACCTGCAACCAGCACCGGCTCGGCAATTCCCGTAAGGTCGAGACCGAAGCATCCGCCGAAGCCGCCGACGTCGTCCAGACAGCCCTCGTTCTTGGTTCTTGCAATGTGTTTTTTCATAAGCTCT
>CAZRHF010000168.1:0-3462 GCA_964599835.1 uncultured Eubacteriales bacterium
ATAATATACTCAGACCGGTCAGAAAACTTAAAAGGAGAAACAAGTTTATGACATTTGGAAAAACTATAAAAGATTTGCGAATTAAAAGTAATATGACGCAAGAAAAACTTGCAGAGCTATTAAACATTTCACCACAAGCGGTCAGCCGTTGGGAAACAAACTCTGCAATGCCTGATATTTCGCTTTTGCCGCCACTTGCCAACCTATTTAACGTAACCACCGATTTTTTACTCGGTATGGACACATACGTAAAAGACGTTCGGAAAGCTGAATTTGATGCGGCCTGTTTTGAATATTGGAAACACGACGATAAGGAAAAGAATTATCAAATTGCGGTAAAAGCCGTCGGGGAATACCCGGGAAATATGGAATATACCGAATGGCTCGCCTCGGCAGAGTACTATATGGCCTTTGAAAAGCGCGGAACGATAGACGAAAATAACGAGGAAGAGTTTAACAGATTACTCGATAGTGCTATTAAGCATTATAAAATTGTTTTAGATAACAATCCTTCGGTCAAGTTACACGACAGTGCACTGTACGGAATTGTTTTATCATATCACCGGAAAGGCGATTTAGAAACTGCTAAAAAATATGCTTTAACCGAAGAAGATGAAGATAAAAGAAATGAACTGCTTGTTTGGTGTTTAGAAGGTATGGAAAAAAGAAAACATTGTCAAACCCTTTCAGACCAAAAACTAATGCAGTTTATTTCTTCTCTCCAATTTGGCTATAAAACATTAGATGTTTGCAACGCTATTGAGCAAATTATATACATTCTTTTCCCCGACGGTAATTTTCAGTTTCACAACAATATATTAACCTATAATTTTATTGACAAAGCCTTTTTACTGTGCGGTGAAAAGAAATACGATGAAGTTATAAAAGAACTTGAAAAAGCCAGATACCACGCCGAACAGGATACAATATTTGCGAAGCAAAACAGTTATCAATATACTGCACCGCTGTTTAACTTGGTTGGCGGCGAAAAACAGGTAAGTGATGCTGCCGAAACACCACTCGACGGCTTCAAAGCAGCTCTCACCAATAACCATTGTTTTGACCCGATCCGGGAACAAGAAGCTTTTAAAGCTTTACTTAAATAACGTGCAGCAAAAGCGGAGTGGTATTCCACTCCGCTGATTTTATAAAAGACCGTATATTATCCCGTTCAGACGGTGGGCACGGATTCCCTCATCCACCACTCCGTCCCCCTTCCCCGCTAAGGAAAGATGACCAACGAAGCAATACAGCCTATCGGAAACCTGTCGATCGTTTTTATATGCTGAAAAGAATTATTACGACGGCGCCGAGGGTCAGGACAAGGGCGGTTTTTAAGGTCGGCTTTTCCTTTAAAAGCAGGATTCCAAGAAGGGAAGAAAGCAGTATTGTAGACACGTTTTGCAGGGGGAAGAAAACTCCGCTTTTCATTTTTCCCGCTAAAACGGTGTTGAAAAAGTTGGCTCCTCCAAAGCTTAGACCTGCGGCTATTGGAAACACCGAGGCTTTTAAGCTTGCCGCGGGCTTTTCTCTGCAAAGCAGAAAGGCGATAAGGGAGACGGCAAAGGCAAGGAAAAATGCCGTAAACAAAAAGGCGGTAGGGGTATTTGCCGCCGAGGAGTTCTGCTGAAGCTTTTGCATTATGCCGAGACCTCCCGAGGAGACCATAGCAACGAGAATAAATGGCAGAAAGGTGAGTTTAGATGCCCTCCCCTTTTCTTTTCCTTTAGCCGAAAGCAGGACTACCGCGGCCGCCGGGGCTATTCCGAAATAGTTTGGCAATGACAGAGTTTCGCTGTAGAAAACGGTGCCCGTAACGGTGGGGATGATAAAGCCCAGGGAATATATCACGGTACAGACCGAGGTCTCTCCGAATTTAAGGGCTAAAGTGAACATCCACTGAGAGGAAATTAGCAGAAGGCCGTATATTACGCCGAAAATCAGGGTGATAAGGTTTGCCGAAAGCAGTTCTTTTACTGAAAATGGCAGAAGCAGAACCGAGGCCGCCCCGAAAAGCAGTGTCTGGGACAGAAAGAAATCACCTTTACCGCCAAACAGGGTTGCAGTCTTTTTGGAGATAACGTTTCTGCCCGAGGAAAGAAGCACCGAGGACATAAGGTATAATGCTTTATCCATTACACTTCGCCTCTGATAATTCGTGCCATTTCTTCGCTTAAGATCTTGCGATCATCGTCGTCCACAAGGCTGAAGCGGTTGCCGTCGTTGGGGGTGCTGAGGTAATTCCAGACACAGTAGGGAATATCGTGCTCTTTAAGGAGGGTTATCATATCCCTCATCCAGTTTTCACGCCATTTTATATCGGCGTGGCGAATGGTGCCGAACTCGCCGCACCAAAGGATCTTATCGGGGTGTTGTTCGATAAAATCTAACGCAGACTTCATTCTTATCCGCAGATACTCTATGTCCATTCTATCAAGACCTTCGTAGGAGGTCTCTTCCCCGTGCACGACCCTGCGGAAGTCACGATACATCTCAATATCCCCCGGCCAGGGCATTTTACGGTTGTAGAAAAGCTGAAGTTCGTTGAGAACTCCCCTTTGGTGGGTAAACTCGGGCGGATCGTAGAGATGGAAGGTATAGATCACGTTTTCGTCCTCGTAAATTCGAAGGTGCTTGAGTGTATCGGGGTAGTTTCCGCCTATCGACCCTACGACTATCTTTCGGGTGGGGTTAAGCTCACGAAGCGCCTTAATGGTTTTATCCAGTAAAAGGTTCCACTTTTCGGGGTCAACCTTTCGCACCTCGTTAAGCAACTCGAAAACCACGTCTTTTTCGTCCGCATATCGCTTTTCAAAGGCCAGCCACATAGCTATAAAGCGGTTTTGAAGCTCGGCGTCGTCGGTAAGCTCAACCTTTTCCTTTATATCGCAGTAGTTTCCCACCGCCTTATGCATATTAAGAACCAGGTTTATACCGTGCTTTTTGCACCAACCGACAAAGCGGTCTATGTGGGAAAATATCTCTTCGCGGTATGTATATGGGCTTTCCTCTAAAACTATCTGGTCGAAGCCTAAACGGATATGATCCATTCCGAGGCTTTTGATGTTTATTACGTCCTCCTCGGTGATATAGGTGGCAAAATGCTCCATATCGCCGACGGTGAACTTGTACCGCCATTCGTCGCGCAGAACATTAAACCGTTTATAGTTTGTGAGCCAGCCGCCGATTCCCATTCCACGCTCGTAGCCGACAAATTTTTTCATAGTATCTCCTCCTTTTTCTGTATAATAGCATTTCAGATGGAGGTTTTGGTATGCCTTAAAATATAAAAACTTGTCTAAAAGATAGATTTATGCTATAATGGAATAGGTTAGGCGAAACAAACCTGTTTCGCCACAAAATTTTTGATTTTGCGACAAATTTTTAGTAAAAATTTGTCCTTTTCCATTGCAATGAATGTCGTGCAAAATTAAATATTATAATTTAATTTTGCCAAAGCCA
>CAZRHF010000169.1:0-3405 GCA_964599835.1 uncultured Eubacteriales bacterium
AGGGCATCCTGGTATTGGTGCTGTGATTCGTAGCAGGCAGAAAGCGTTTCGTACCCCGTTGAAACAACGTAGGCAAGCTGCTCGGGAGTTGATATCTCGTAGATTCCGTCGGATATCTTTGTAGGCTCTTCTACAGAGCCGCCCCAAACATTGTCACCGGCAGACGATGCGATAATGCCGCCCGTAAATACAGTTGCGGCGATCAAAGCAATTGCCAGAATCAGAGATAGTGCTTTTTTCATAGTTTTACCTCCCTTTTATTCTCGTCCGGGATAGAGCATAGGCTCTTTGTTTATCCAGATACTGCCCACGTCCGGCTTTTGGTATATCCGTATCCAGTCAACGTAATATTTTGAGGGAAGAAGCTCTTCTGCAGCCTCTATCCTCGAGCCCGGCTGCCAGGAGTCCTCGGCCATAAGATGGTTGTTAAGTATCAGGAACATTGGGTCGTGGAAGCCCTGCATATCACCACGACCGTCATACACCTCGTTCAGGTCAAAGGTCATATACTTCTCTCGATCGACATACATAACCATTTGGTCGGGAGTCCATTCCCAGCCGTAGGTATGGTATTCTTCCTCGATCCCCTCTTTGTCGGTCCAGTCGACCTTTTTGGTCTCGCGATAAGTACACCAGAAGGAATGACCGCCGCTGTGGGGCCATTTTATGATACCCGGCACCACGTTTTTGTTTTCACTTTTACCGAATACCTCAAAAACGTCTACCTCCGCCATAAAGTCGGCCTTCTTTTCGCCGCTCAGAACGTCGGTGCTCTGTGTCCAGAAGGAGGGCCAGACTCCCGAAAAGAAGGGCAGGCGGCAACGGATCTCGGCATAACCGTAACGGAAGTTCATCTTATACTTTGACACGAGAGATACGGGTACGCGATAGCGTGTATCGGGCTTCTGAGGGTCGTCTATCATAATGCCGTGAAGCTTAAGCTTGCCCTCTTCTACCCTTACGACGCTTTTATCGCGGGATATCTCGCATTTTTTGGTGCCGCCCATACGGGGCTCGAAATCCCATTTTGTAAAGTCGATATCCTCACCCTCGAACTCGTCTCCCCAGACATATTCGTAGCCGTCAAGGGGCGACGGGTCAAAATCGGTCTTTTGTGAGAACACGACCGCCGACCCGCTTGTTCTTGAAAGGCGGATGAATTTCTCTACCGCAGAGCTGAGGATCACGGGATGTCCTGCGGAAAATACGAGTTTTCCGTTCTTGACCGACACCTCGAGGAAGGAGGGATCGAGGAGCTTTTGTGCCTCGGGGCGGTTACACTCACCTATAAGTATCTCCTTCTCTACGGGGGCGGATTTATCGCTTCTTATGTCGGGATAGCGGCCGCTTTCGTTAAAAAAGCTTCTAAGTCTTTGTGCCGCGGTCACGGCCTGCATATCACCCTCGGGAACTACGATGGAATAACCCGAGGGACCCGACCAATCGACCTTTTCAAAGTCGATCTCGTTATATTTGTCGGAAAAGGATAAATTATCCACTTGATCACTTCCTTAAAACTGTTAACGAGCCTTGTTGCGGCGCTTTTTGATTATTACCACGGTAACAGCGGCGGCGATAACCAAAACTGCCGAAGCCGCAATCACGATAATAAGAGTAAGATCGTTTTTCTCGTCCATAGCAGGCTCTGTGGAAACTCCGGGAATAAGCTCTCCGACCTCTCCGCTCTTTCCTGTGGGAAGGACGTCGAAATCGTCGAAGAAGAACTCGGTTCCGACCTCGGTTTTTATCGCCATATAAGGAGCGTTAGCAACAAAGGTATAGGAATACTGAGTCCATTCTCCCATAACTATCTCGTCAGCTTCGACCATTATCTCATAACCGAGGGGTGAAGAATCGATCTGCGGCTCACTCATCCGGAGAAGCTGAATATCTCCCTTACCCTCTCCGCGGGTATGCATCCAGAAGGTTACGACGTATTCTTTTCCTACCTCAAGAGGATTCTTGTAGTTAAGAAGGAACATAGGAGCCGTATCGCTTCCCGAGCAGTAGATAGCGCCCATACCGCTGTGGAGGAATTTGGGGTTATATAGTGCGTGACCTGGGCGATAATTAAATGCCGAAGAGTTTAGGTCGTATTTCTCGTCAAGCTCTTCTTCGAAATCTACCGTAAAGCCCAGGGGGATCCACTTTGCGTAGAGAACTGCGTTCTCGTCGGGGAATACCGAAATTGAGAAGGGGCAGGTGCAATCGGCGAAATGATGCCAACCGTCAAACCGATAACCCATACGTGTGGGTACGGGAAGGTCTTCCTCGGAAATTTCGGTAAAGCCCGAGTAGCCGTAGATGGGCTCACATTCGGTTCCGCCGTAGGTAGCAAAGGATATTTCTATCTTTTCGGCGTCACGTCTGCTGGTATGGCTCTCGTCCATAGCAAAGCATCTGAGCACCGGAGTTCCGCCGTCAACAGTAAGCCATATCTTATCGAAATCAAGACCTGCCATACGCTTTTTAGCGATGGCTCCCTGCATATAGACAAGGCTGAGCTTTGTGACGCCTACCGAACTGCCGGTAGAGCCGTCGACGTAGACGTTTGTGAATTTTCCTCTGGGGTCAAAGCCAAGGCTTCCGCCGATATGATCGCGGTCGGCGGTGGCGCAGTAGCTGTTATTAATGGTTACGTCGTTGCACCAGGCGTTTCCGACAAGTCCGCCATAAAACTGTCCGCCGAGAAGGGTACATACCGAGTAACAGTTTTCCATAAGGAGGGGCGAAGCGCATCCGCAGGCGATACCTCCCGCGAAATAGGCTTCAACGTAGACGTCGTTTCCGACGAAGCACTCGCTGAACAGCGGCATATCCTCTTTATTGGTGCCGTCGTAATTATAAGAAACAAGGGCATTGATGGCGGCGGCATAGGTATGCTCGTCTTCGGAGCCGATATTAATAAGGGTGGAATTTGTAACACCCAGACGCTCTATTACGGCGCCCGCCGTCACTACGGGGAAAAGGGCGGTATAGGTCACGTTTTTGGTGTTATAGTAAAGTCCCGAAACGATGTGTCCGTTGCCGTCAAAATGACCTGCGAACACCAGCCAGCCCGAAAGCCATTCGCGGGCGTTGGATTCCCAGTCGCTCGACGAGGTGTCGTTGAGCTTCAGATCAGCTGTAAGCTTATAATATTTTCCCTTACTTGCAGTAGAGGAAGAAACGAGAAGGGCCAACTGCTCGGGAGTTTCGATAAGATAGGGGTCGTTCTTACTGCCGCTTCCGCCTGCAAATTTGCTTGCAAGCTTGCCCGACCAGACTCTTCCCTTTACACCTTGTTCGTATATGCCGACGCCTTCAGGGATGACGGTGATACGAGGGGTATCGTTTTTAACGGTATACCAATACTGCCAGTCGAGGTCGGGCATATTAGCCTTTGCCGCGGCACCTATTATCTTC
>CAZRHF010000170.1:0-3381 GCA_964599835.1 uncultured Eubacteriales bacterium
GGCATATTGGAAAGGTATATAACGGTAGCCTTTTTAAGTATTCTCAGCAGTATCTGAGTCTGCCACTGGTCGGGGAGGGTCTCGGTTCTGCCTCTGCTTAAAAACTGCTCCATAGTCTTGTTTATATCGGGCTCGTCGGCAAGCTGATGATAAAAATGGTCGCCGCCCGTGCCGTCGTCAGAGGAGGCAAGCATAATTATAACGCCGCCGTCCTTTACGGTGGCCTCGGCCGCGGTCATACCCTTAACGGCCTGATAGACGTTCTGATCCAAGGGGTAGCCGCCGTTGGTGGAGACTACAATATCGGCAGGAACGGCCTTTGCTCCGCAGAGGGCGGAAAGAAAATCGGTTCCCTTTTTATGGGCCTCGGCAAGGCCGCCTGCAACGGCATAGATAGGCTCCTTTTCGCCGTTAAGTACCACGTTTACGATAAAGCAAAGCCCGGACTGCTCTGCCGCCCAGAGCATATCCTTATGTATGGGGTTGCCATCTAAGATTCCCGTTCTTGCTCGGCTGTGGGCAATAAACTCGGAGCAATGGTTTGCAAGGACGGTCTTTCTTCCCGCAACTCCCGGGAGCACGCTCTTTCGGCCGCCCGAAAATCCTGCGAAGAAGTGGGGCTCGATAAAGCCCTCGGCCACAAGCAGGTCGGCATCCTTTGCTATTTTATTTATCACGCACTCACCGCCCGAGGGGAGAGTTCCGATATTAACAAGCTTTTCGGTTTCGTCGCAGTCGTGGATATAGATATTCTCATTTGCGACGATCTCCTCGCCGAACTTGGAAACAAGCTCCTCCTTGGTGGTGCCGCGGTGACATCCTGTTGCGATTAAAATAGTTATATCGGCGTCGGGACTTCCCTTTCTTATCTCACTAAGCATTTCGGGCATTATTACCTTACTGGGGACGGGACGGGTATGGTCGGAGGCGATTATTACGATATTCTTCTTACCCTTTGAAAGCTCGCTGAGCTTAGGGCTTCCAACGGGGTTTTCCATAGCGGCACGAACAAGCTCTCTGCCGTGAAGCTCGGGCTCATACTCCTCGATAGAGGAGGTGAGCACAGCCTTAAGCTCGTTGCCGAATTCATAGTCTAAATGTCCTTTGCCGTAGGGGAATGAAATTTTAGTCATTTTAATACCTCTTATATGATTAGTCGGAAGACCTGATAGGCCGTGGCGGTTAAATTTTTATATGCGTTATCAGGGTCAAGAGCCTCTTCAAGAGTCGTAACTCCACGAAGGATGGGGAAAAAGGCATCTATTCCGTGGTCGTTTATGACCTCGGCATCCTCGGTGACACAACCCGAAAAGGCTATTACCCTTTTGCCGTATTTTTTGGCAAGCTGAGCCACGCCGATGGGGGCTTTACCCATAACGGTCTGAGAATCGAGACGCCCCTCACCCGTTACGACAAGGTCAGCATTTATTATATCAGCCTCAATATTTATTTCGTCCAATACGATCTTGATACCCGATCTCAGGGTGGAATTCAGAAAGGCTGAAAAGGCAAAACCCAAGCCTCCTGCGGCGCCTGCGCCCGGGGTGTTTGGGTCGGCAGAGGGGGAAACGGTTTTGGCGATTTCGGCATAATTTTTAAGCCAGATATCCATATCGGCTATCATTTCAGGGGTAGCACCCTTTTGAGGGGCGAAAACGGCACTGCAGCCCTTTTCTCCGCACAGTGGATTGGTTACGTCGCAGGCCACCGAGAAGCTGCAGTCCTTAAGCTCGGGAACGACCTTATCGGTCTTTATGGCATAAAGGTCTTTAAGGCCCTTTGCACCGAGGGCTACCCTGTTTCCGTCCTTATCCGAAAACTCGAAGCCTAAGGCAGAAAGCATACCTGTGCCGCCGTCGTTAGTGGCACTTCCTCCGATTCCGACGATAAAGCGGCGGCAACCTCTTTTTATAGCGTCTTTTATAAGCTCGCCCACACCATAGGTGGTGGTATTAAGGGGATTGCGCTCTTCGGCCGTTACAAGGGTTATGCCCGCTGCGGCGGCCATTTCGATAACGGCGGTATTTGTCTCTTTAAGAATACAGTATTTAGCCGCTGTTGGCTTTAAAAGGGGGCCTTTTACGGTTATTTCCACCGTTTCGCAGTTTCCCGCCGAGGCCAGCGCCTCCACGGTACCCTCACCGCCGTCAGCCAGAGGCTTTACGGTAACATCAGCCGTTTTATCAAGCCTTAAAACGGCATCCTTTACGGCATTTCCCGCATTGAAGGAGGAAAGGCTCCCCTTAAATGAATCTATAGCAATTAAAACATTCATTTTTTCACCTACATTGCCGAATACAGCATAAAACCTAAATTAAAGAAGAAGCCCTTCTTTTTGAACTTAGATCTCATTTCCTTATAATGCTCCTCAAACCAGTTAAGCTCTGATAAAACGATCTTATCATCGGGAGAAAGCTCGTGCATTTTTCTTAGGTCGTCGAGAATAAACCAAAAATAAAGCTCGAAAAATTCGGCTCGTTTTTCGCGGCTCATACCTACCGTTGAAAGCCCCTGCTTATGCAGTCTTATATCGCTCATATCTACGTCGGCAAGAAGCTGACAGACCTGACGGCCGCTCTTACGGTAGCCCGAATAGCCTGTCTCGGCACATATCTCCACCGCTTTTCCGAAATATCCGTCAGGGTCGGGATAGGCAAAGCTGAGCCCGTCGTCTATGTCTAAAACGACAATTCTTCCCCCTTCGGCCAAATGACCCGAGAGGGTGTCAAGGAGTATCTGAGGCTCCTTCATGTGAAGGAGGACCATCGAAAGATTTATTATGTCGAAGCCGTCGATGTCAAGGTCGTCCTCGATCTGTGACAGCAGTCGGTCAAAGCCGTCGGCCTCGCAGTTGCCCTTATAAAAATGACCCCACGGATAAAGCTCTCTGCCCTTTTCCAGGGCACCCTCTTCCCTATCGATTCCGATATAGTTTTTAATTTCACTTCTTCCCTCGACGAACATCATAGCCTGCTCGCCCGTGTTACAGCCCACGTCCAGGAAGGAGCCTTCGGTTAGGGAGGATATAAAGCTGTCGTATTCCTCGCAGGCAAACTCATAAACAAAGCTTCGCTGGGTCCTGAGGCGATTCCGTTCACCCTCGTCACCGTAAAACTCAAGAGAATTTTCGGCACGCTCGGTCTGAAAAAGGCTTGTGCTTTCCTGCAGAACGGCGCGGCCGTTTTTCCAGGCGTTTATGGCCTCACCCAGCTTCTGAGCGGCAACTACCTTGTTAAGGCCCCTCAGGTCAACGTACTGTGCGGCGCTTCCGATATAAGCTATCGAGGGGGATTCCTCGCAGTCGTCAAGGCGGGCGATCATTACGGGAATCTTCCAACGAAGGGCGCATTGTACCTCCCTGAGCACCTGTCGGGAAAGGTT
>CAZRHF010000171.1:0-3346 GCA_964599835.1 uncultured Eubacteriales bacterium
GATTATAGCCATCTCGGGGGCAAAAGCCTTCAGAGTAAGCTCAAAACGCACCTGATCGTTACCCTTGCCGGTACAGCCGTGGCAAATAGCGTCAGCGCCTTCCTTGATGGCGATATCAGCAAGACCCTTTGCGATGCAGGGACGGGCGTGAGAGGTACCGAGGAGATAACTCTCGTAATCGGCTCCTGCTTTAAGACAAGGCCAGATATAATCCTCAACATATTCCTTCTTAAGATCGAGAACGTAGAGCTTGGAAGCACCGGTCTTAATAGCCTTCTCTTCAAGTCCGTCAAGTTCTGTTCCCTGTCCTACGTCACCCGAAACAGCGATAACCTCGCAGTTATTATAGTTTTCTTTAAGCCAGGGGATGATGATAGAAGTATCAAGACCGCCCGAGTATGCTAAAACTACCTTCTTAATTTTTGACTTATCCATTGTTAGAACCTCCGTGGGTGTTTTTTAACTATGTGCATAATTATGCATCTTTTTCGTATGAATGTCAAGCACTTTTTAAAATCTTGTAATATTTGCCATAAACCGCTCACTATTGCGGTATCCTTTATACATATTGACGAAACCACAAATGAATAATTATGCATACAACTTTGCATAAATGCATAAATTAACTATTTGACCAGTTCTGCTTCTCCGCCGTCGATGGTAGCTTTAGTAATCACGACCTTTTTAACATCGGGATCGGAAGGGGTATCGTACATTGGCTTTTTAAGAACCGACTCAATGATCGAGCGAAGACCGCGAGCACCTGTTTTACGTTCAATAGTGAGCTCGGCAATGCGCTCAAGAGCCTCATTTTCAAAAATAAGCTCAATACCGTCAAGGGCAAAAAGGGCTTCGTACTGACGGACTATTGAATTTTTAGGTTCGGTCATTATTTTTATAAGTGTATCCTTATCCATTGCCGAAAGGGCAGTTACTACAGGAATACGACCTACAAGCTCGGGTATTATGCCGAATTTCACAAGATCTTTATGGGTAACGTCCTTATAGAAGTCAGAGGCTTCAAGCTCCTGCTTG
This sequence comes from uncultured Eubacteriales bacterium, assembly GCA_964599835.1. GTDB lineage: Bacteria > Bacillota > Clostridia > Oscillospirales > Acutalibacteraceae > SFWF01. The sequence continues at coordinate 1,036 of CAZRHF010000171.1, forward strand.
GATTTTACATCTTGTTCAAAACCAAGACCTGAGCCGCCCTTTCTGCGTTCAACGATCTTCTCGATACCGTCAAACGCACCGCCGCATATAAAGAGAATATTAGCGGTGTTTATCTGAATAAACTCCTGTTGAGGATGTTTTCTGCCTCCCTGAGGAGGTACGTTAGCGACGGTACCTTCAAGAATTTTAAGCATTGCCTGCTGAACACCCTCACCGCTAACGTCGCGGGTTATGCTGGTGTTTTCGCTTTTGCGGGCAATCTTATCAATCTCGTCGATGTAAATAATTCCGCGCTCTGCCTTTTTGACGTCGAAATCGGCCGCCTGAATAAGTCGAAGCAGGATATTTTCAACATCTTCACCGACATAGCCTGCTTCGGTAAGGGTCGTAGCGTCGGTTATTGCGAAAGGAACACCGAGACTTCTTGCTAAAGTTTCGGCAAGAAGGGTCTTTCCTACGCCGGTAGGTCCGAGAAGAAGAACGTTACTCTTATTTAACTGTACGTCGGTTTTATCGGCGCGAAATATTCTTTTGTAATGGTTGTAGACCGCAACAGCCAAAGTAACCTTTGCATCTTCCTGACCGATAACGTACTCATCAAGATGTGACTTTATCTCAGAAGGTTTAGGAAGAACAAATTCTTCCTCTTTCTTTTTTTTGCCTCTGCCTGCGGTAGGCTGATGGGTAAGCTCAGGTTCTAAAAGAGAACTGCAAAATTCGATACATTCGTCACAAATATACACTCCGGGACCTTCGATAAGACGGTTTACCTGATGCTCTGATTTACCGCAAAATGAACAATATATCTCTTTGGTATAATTATCGCCGTTTGGCATGGAATTCTCCGTTCTGTGTAATAATTTGCCGTTCTTAAACAGCAAGAAAATCTCCATAGAAAATGGAGATTCTCTGACTCATAAAAATTAGCGTTTTTCGATAACCTTGTCGATAAGGCCATATTCCATAGCCTCGTAAGCTGACATAAAGTTGTCACGTTCGGTATCACGCTCGATAACTTCCAGCGGCTGACCCGATCTTTCGCTTAATATACGATTTAAGGTCGCCCTTGTCTTTTCAATATGACGGGCGTGGATAAGGATATCGGAAGCCTGACCTTCAGCGGCACCGAGAGGCTGATGGATCATTATTTCACTGTTAGGAAGCGCGTAACGTTTTCCTTTTGCACCTGCGGCAAGAAGGAAAGCGCCCATACTTGCGGCCATACCGATGCAGATAGTAGAAACGTCGCACTTAATATACTGCATAGTGTCATAGATAGCCATTCCTGCCGAAACGCTTCCGCCGGGGCTATTGATGTAAAAACTGATATCCTTTTCGGGATCCTGACCTTCAAGATACAGCATTTGTGCAATTATAAGGCTTGCAGAGCTGTTGTCGACCTGGTCGGGAAGCATAATGATTCGGTCGTTTAAAAGACGGGAGAAAATGTCATAGGAACGCTCTCCCCTGCTTGTCTGTTCGACAACATAAGGTATTGTCATACTCATTAAATTCACCTCAATAAATAATGCTATGCGGCAGGAAAATCTGCCGCTTTAGAAATATTATGAACAAATGCCGCAAGTTATAAACAATTATTCAGCAGTTTCTGCCTTCTCCTCAGCCTTTTTGGTGGTCTTCTTGGCAGCAGGCTTCTTTGCGGGAGCCTTTTTAGCAGGAGCCTTCTTTTCTTCCTTCTCGGTCTTTTTCTCGACTTCGGTGATAACGGCAGAAGCCTTTACAAGATCGACTGCTTTGTTGAGGGCGATGTCGTGAACGATATCCTTTTCAGGGATGGAGGCCTTGACCTGCTCAGCCTCGATTCCGTAGTTAGCGGCAACCTTATCGTACTCAGCCGCAATTTCCTCTTCGGTAGCGGTGAGACCTTCAAGCTCAACGATCTTCTCAAGAGCAAGGCGCATCTTAACCTGCTTTTCGCTCTGAGGACGGAAGGTCTTCTTGAATTCCTCTACGTTGGTTCCGGTATATTTAAGGTAGGTCTCGAGGTCCATACCCTGGCTACGGAGACGATAGTCAAACTCGCGAACGCTTTCATTGGAACGGTTCTCGATCATAGCTTCGGGAATTTCAGCCTTCATACCGTCAACAACAGCGGCAATAAGGTCGTTTTCAACCTCTTCGTCGGCAGCCTTATTCTTTCTTTCAAGAGCCTTTGCCTTAATATCTTCCTTAAGAGCTTCAAGAGTATCAAACTCGCTTACGTCCTTGGCGAACTCGTCGTCGATAGCGGGCATTTCCTTAGCTTTGATCTCGTGGAGAACTACCTTGAAAGTGGCGTCTTTACCTGCAA
>CAZRHF010000172.1:0-3307 GCA_964599835.1 uncultured Eubacteriales bacterium
TGTAGTCGGCATAAAGGTCGGCGTCAAGCTTTTCGGCGGCTATTACCGAGGGAGCAAAGCTGAGTGCCTGCAGGTAGGGAGTAAGGACCGAACCAAAATCACCCGTAAGCCTTACTCTGTAGGTATAGCCCTTCTGTCCGACGTAAACTGTGTTTTCGGTGATCTCGGTGGAAGAAATAAGCTCGCCATTACCGTCGTATGCCATAATATAGGACGAAATGCCCGATTTTGGATTCTCGGCTATAATATAGTTGGCCGAGAAGGGTGCCGACTGAACGGAGGGAAGTTCTTCGCCGCTTAGTGTATAAACATCATTAGCATCTTCGGTAAGTCCGGTTTTGATAGTTTCGGTATATTCCTCCCAGGCAGAGCCGCCAACTATATTGCTCATAGCGCCGCTGGAGGTGTGTGTTACCGAAATAATACCGAGCAAATGCTGGCGCAGCATTGACAGGTCATACTTATCGACGGTGCCGCTTCGGTCAAGATCGCCTATGTCGGGGGCATCCTTATTAAGCCTTACAAGGTCGGTTATATCGACCTGTCCGTTTTGATCGGTGTCGCCGTTAGCATATACCATGACCGTGAACTGTGCCGATCTTCCGTCGAATACCGAGCTTACGGTTACGGGAACCGGACCGATCTTGGTAAGGGTCTCGGTGTCTACGGTATACTGATCTTCATACATAAGACGGGTATCACCGTTTGCATAATTGCCCGAAACCTTAAGTCCCGTAAGGTTAAGGGTGTCTCCCGTGCGGTAGGTAAGTACCGAAGGGGCTGAGTCTATCTGTATCGACTGAAGATAACCGCCCTCGTAGCTTTCGGCGTCGGTTATATAAATATAGGTAGGACTGTTAAAGCCTGCAACTACCTCTTCCTCGGTTGCGGGAACTATAGCAAGGGAGAAGGTGAGTGTGCCGGTGGTCTCGGTATAACGCTTGGTGCGGACGGTTACGGTTTTCTCGGTCTCGCCCTCGGCAAAGTCTATCTGAATACCTTCGGTGGTATGATAGCTCGACTGAACGGCAGAGCCGGGGTTGTCCTGAACGATGGCCGAAATAGCGCCAACGCTGCCGCCCTTTCTTATGATCTTAACGTCGAAGAACATATCCTCGTCCACGGTATAGGTGGCGTATTCAAAATCAAGGAAGCCCTTGCCGCCGTTACTCAGTACGTAAAGTCCGTCTATTCTGGCGGTACCCGAAACGACCTCTACCGAGAGGGTGTGATCGCCGTCATCAAGAGTATCGGTTTCGAAAATACGGGCAAGCTGTTCCACCGTGTCGCCCTTAAGGGTAACGGTTTTGGAATCTTTTCCGTCTATAGATATCGAAAGTACGGTCTCTTCGGTTCCTATCTCTCCCACAAGCCAGGCGTAGGAGCCGCTGAAGGAAACGGTCATATCCGATCCTGCCGAGCCCTCTAAATAGCTTCCTCCGATAACCGCAAGATCCTGTACCGCGGTCCATTCGCTGACGTCGGTGAACACTTCGGTGTCGGCGCTGTCATATTCGTCGATGCCGTCGGGTGCGGCAGAGCCAACGGCAAATTCCGCTGAGGCCTTATATACTCCCACAGAGCTTATTACGGGAGCGCCGTAAACTCCGCTTCGGGAGGTGCTGTTAAAGGTTATCCTGAGCTCGCTTGTCTGTACGGGCTTTTCGAGAATTATACGCTTGGAGCCTATAGTGGTGCCTTTTGAATATTCGACCCAGATTCCAACGCTGTTTTTATATTCTACAGTAAAGGATTCGATACGCTGACCGAAGCGGATATCCTCCTCCATAGTCACTGCGTCAAAGGCAACAGTCTTGCCGAAGTCGATGTGAAGGGAAGCGGATCTGCTTCCGTCCTCTGCCGCCCAGTAGGTGGTATCGTCGCTGTCTGTAACGTTGGAGGGCTTGAATTTAATGTCGTTGTTCCTTACCTCAGAAGCCGAAACGACAACTCCGTCTTCCTCTAAAAGGTTGTTCTGATGGAAGGAGGTGTTGATGTTGGAACTCCACTCAATAAGGCGGTTTTTAATATCCTCGTCAAGGGTACCCTGATTATTTAAAGGAACGTTAAGAAGAAGCACGGCGTTGTGACCTACGCTCTTTAAATACATATTCTTAAGCTCGTCAAGGGTCTTAGGGGTCTTCTTGTCCTCGCCCCAGAACCAGCCGGAGGTTATTCTGGCATCGGCTTCGGGTACGAGCCAATAGTTGCCTCCCTTGGCACCGGGGTAGCAGTTGGTGTTGGAGTAGGCAACGTAGCTTCCGTGGCCGGTTATTGTGTGATACTTGTCACCTTCATAGTGCGTACCGTAACCCAGCGCCCAGGTCTCCTCATTGGCAATACCGCTTTCGTTACCGATCCACATAATATTTCTGTTGCTGGTACCGTAAAGAAGCAGGTCTTCGCCCTCGTGGGTGTACATAGTTTCAATAAAGCGGTCGAAGTCGTACTCCTGAGCATAAGAGCCGGAGCCCTTTGCGCCGTCAAGCCATATTTCGGTGAATTTTCCGTTACAGCCGTAATCGTCGTTGCCGAGTATCTCGTTCAGCTGATTAACGTAGTAGTCGTTATAGTCAAGATGGTCGTTTTCGGCGGTGGTTGAATTACCTGCCTCGTCGAAATATCCGTAGGACGGATCGTGCATATCCCAGGGAGAAAGATAAAGCCCCATCTCTATTCCGTACTTGGTACAGGCGGCCGATACCTCTTTAAGCACGTCGCTGCCGTTTTTACCGTATTCGGTTGAGGCGATGTCGTAATCGGTGTAGGCGCTGGGCCATATACAGAAGCCGTCGTGATGCTTGGCGGTAACGATGACCATCTTAAAGCCTGCGTCCTTAAGGGTCTTGACGTAACCGTCAGCGTCGATGGGCGTGGTAAGGCTGAAGGTCTCTACGGGGTCGTCGCCGTAGCTCCACTCCTTTCCGTTAAAGGTAGAGATGCTGAAGTGAAGAAAGGCCGACATCTCCTGACGCTGATAATTATACTGCGTCTCAGTGGGGGTGGGGCCAAAGGCCTCTACGTCGGACGAGCCGTTATCTGTAAGCATATCGTCGGTAATATAGTTCACAGTCTCATCCTCCGTTTCGTCCTGAGCCATAATATTTAGGGGTCCTAATACCGTCGTAAAAAGCAGTATCAGCGAAAGTATTATGGTCAAAGCACGTTTATTCGTATTCATTTCACAACCTCCGTAAAAAAGATTTTATTGACACCGTAACAAGTGTAGCATATAATTACTTCAAAGAATATGCAATTTTTCAGCAAAAATATGGAGGTTTTGGAATGGCCGGCATATCCGAACGCA
>CAZRHF010000173.1:0-3298 GCA_964599835.1 uncultured Eubacteriales bacterium
GAAGGAGTTAGAAATATGAAAGCAACAGGAATTGTTCGTCGCGTGGATGATTTAGGCAGTATCGTGATATAACGCAAAAGCGAGGTTCATACCTCGCTTTTGTGTTAAAATTCGTTTATATTATTTTTGATATACGCAACAATTTTTTCCTGTAATGCAGGCAACTCGTAATATTAATCATCAAATGAATCAAAGTTGAACCGTTTGGTTTGCTTTTTGAAACCTCTTATACCGGATACGTTAAATGATTCAAGATTAGAAATATCGATATTATTTGCCGTGATAAACTCTTCAAAAAGAGTCAGATGTTCGTACGCACCAACACTTTTTAGCGATTCACTAACATACTGTGCAACATTTCTTGACGAGTTTACAAAAAATTGGCAAAGACCGCCATTTTGGATTTCCGAATCAAACAATCCTAAAATATAAACTGTTTTGCGGGCACCTGTAAAAAGCTCTGTTTCTTTATCTTCATCCTCGGCTTCCGCTGCAATATCGATGTTTTGAAAATAGATAGTTTCAAACAGATCATCATCCGAAAGAGTTAATAAATCTACGCCATGTAATTGTTTGTTTTCTTCTTGCGTTTCCATTAACTCTGATAAAATTGCTTTTGGATCCGCTGACAATTTTTCCATCATTTCATTGAACCCGGGGTCATCGTCAGAGCGATAATTCATAACATTTTGCATACGAAAAGCACCGACTAAAGCGACGATAACATTTGATGCTATTAAAAACAAACCTATATAGAAATAAACTTTAGACCATATCGCACCGACTATAATCAAAATTATAGAAATCACAATAGACCCAACGTGGCGTAATGCGGTTAGAAAGAAATTGGTTATAAAGGCAGAAAATTTACTCATAATATGCACCCCGAAATGTTTTTAGGATTATATCATACTTACTGTAAAAAGTAAAGAACGGGCAGGCTTTGCCAAGCTCTGTCGTAGGAAGGCGGATAAAAAAGGGTGTGGCTAAATTATTGACAAACTAAGTAAAAAAATATATTATTTGTATGTATAAAAATTCTTTTTTCACTGAGGAAATATTATATGAACACAAAAACATCCTATATAAAACCTGTCGATCCTACCGATTTTGCCGACCCGCTTTTTGGCGTCGGAAGTGCTACCTCTGCAGGGCCGACTCTTCCGGCAGGCTCTATCCACCCCAGTCCCGAAACCCTCCAAAAGGACTGCGGAGGCTATACGCGGAATCAGCCCATAATCGGCTTCGGTCATGCATATACCTCGGGCGCGGGCGGAACCAAGTGTTTCGGAAACTTTCTTTTATCACCTGCGGTTGGCGATATCGAGCTTGACCACGCAAAACGCGCATCCTTCGCCGCAGAGGGAACGGAACGCTCGAGCTGTTATGAATATGAGGTATGCCTTGAAAACGGTATTGCCGTAAAGGTGACCCCTGCGCACAACTCGGCCATATATTCTTTTAATTATCCGAAGGATAAGGACGCCGTACTTCTTATTGACGCCGCCCACAAGCTGGATATAGATGCGAGTATGAAAAGGGGTTCAATTACCGTAGACCCGAAAACCAAAAGTATATTTGGCGGCGGCACCTTTTTCGGGAATTGGAACGGCCTTGATTGGAATATGTATTTCGCTTTAGAGTTTGACGCCGATTTTGAAGAACTTGGCATATTTGAAGGCAATGCGCCCTGTAAAATATCCGATACCGCCCCTACCTGCATTTCAATCGACTGTGAAAAGCGGTTTGGAGCGTATATGAAGTTTAAAGGCGGCTCGGACGTTAAGGTTAAAATAGCGATATCCTTTGTCAGCGCCGACAAAGCAAAGGAGTTTTTATCGGAGCAGATTTCGGACTTTGACTACGGCGGAGTAAAGCTTAATGCTAAAAACACCTGGCGTGAGGTGCTGGGTGCGATCGACCTTCGAACCGACGACCCGGCGCTCCTGCGAAGATTTTATACGGCAATGTATCATATGAATATTCAGCCGCGTGACCGCAGAAGCGACCACGGCAGATGGGATGATTTTCACACCGTCTGGGATTCCTGGAAGACTGTATTCCCGATGTATTCTTTGCTTTACCCGAAAAAGATGGGGTCGATTATTGAATCAATGATCGACAGGGCACGGGATAACGAGAGGATGGGTAACGGAATCGTTATTGCAGACGAATATATGTCAGCTCAGGAGGGATTGGCAGGACAGGGCGGAAACGACGTTGAAAACGTGATCGTGGATGCGTTTCTTAAAGATGTCCCTCTGCGGCGATACACCTGGCAGGACGCCTATTCGGTTCTGCTTAAAAGTGCTGAGCAAATGCGTTCTCCCGAATATGTCGAAAAGGGCTTTGCTACCGAAAACAGGCAGACCGTAAGCGGAGTGCCTTATACCTGGAGGTTTAAACCTGCCTCTGTCACAATGGGATTTGCCTTTAACGATAAGGCCGTTGCTACTATGTCCCGTAAAATGGGACGAGCCGCGGAATACGAAAAATACGAAGTCCGCTCCGGCAACTGGCTTAATGTTTGGAATAAAGACGCTCAAAGCGAAGGTTTTTACGGATTCCCTCAAAAGCTTAGCGAGGACGGCACCTTTGAGGAAAACTACGACCCCCACGGGGGATATAATTCCTATTTTTATGAAATGACGGGATGGGATGCATCCTATGTTAATTATAACGACATTCCGCGTCTGATAGAGGCTATGGGCGGCGCGGAGACCTTTACAAGGCGTCTTGTCTGGGCCTGCGAACACAGCGTGAACTATTATAACGACGACCACGGTAAGGAGGGTTATCTCAATTTTACCAACGAGCCTTCCTTTCAGATACCGTGGCTGTTCTGTGCCGATGAAATAAGACGTCCCGATCTTGCGGCGAAGGTCATTGATGGGGTTATAAAACGCTTTTCACAGCAGAACGACTACCCCGGAGATGAGGATAACGGCGGAATGTCTTCCTATTATATTTTCCTGATGTGCGGTTTCTTCCCCTATGCCACAACCGAGAATTACTATCTGCACGGTACAAGGGTAGAGAAAATAACCTTCCGTTTAGGAAACGGCAAAGAGCTTCGCATAACGGGCGAAAATGTCAGCGATAAAAACATCTATGTTCAGTCTGCAACCTGGCAGGGAAAACCACTCAGGGTCTGCAAGCTGACCCATTCTCAGCTCACCGAGGGCGGAGAGCTCCATTTCGTTATGGGCCCCACCCCCTCCGACTGGGCAAAAAAATAAAGCTCCCTTGAGGCGTACTCCGTAAGGAAGTACGCCTCAGTTATATTCGCCTTGCGGCG
>CAZRHF010000174.1:0-3247 GCA_964599835.1 uncultured Eubacteriales bacterium
AGAGCTTCACCCATACAGTGGTTGAGCTTGTGTGCGCCCGAGTGGTTCAGATCCTCGCGCTTAGCGTAAAGCTGAACGTTGCCGAGGGAGTTTGAAAGACGCTCTAAATGGGTGATGGGGGTGGGTCTGCCCTGAAATTCCTTTCTTATCCTTCTGAGCTCGGCGATGAATTTGCGCGACTGGCAGATGCTTTGATAAGCATCGGTGATCTCGGCCATGGCGGATTTAAGCTTGTCGTCGATATAAACGCCGCCGTATTTTCCGAAATAGCCGTTTTTGTCGGGGTAGTTTCTGAAATAAGTGTCAAAGTCGATTCCGTTAAATTTCATTTTTCATTCTTCCTTTTTTATTTTTTAACCGGACGTCTTCAAATCTAAAAAACAAAATCCGCCCCTCAAATTAAAGGGCGGAAGAATATCCACGGTGCCACCTTTATTATTCTCAGAGTGAGAATATCTCGTGAAGAAATGCCAACACATTTCCGGTCTTTAACGCAGACCCTACGGTCCGACTACTAAGCAAAACGCCTTTCGCCTTTCCCTCAGCGACCCATTTGCCGTACAGCATACTGCGGTTTTTCACCATCCCCGCTCTCTGAAAGCGCCTCTTACGGTTTAACCTTCGCTTCATCGGTTTGAAGAAATTCAGTTTAATTAATTATAGTATGGGGTCGGCTTTTTGTCAATGTTTTTTTATCTTCCCCTATTCGTCTGCCTGCGACACCGCCCTTTGACAAATTATTCAGTATCGCCGATATATAATGGTATTACTAACAAAAGGAGCATTAAAAATGAAGGACAGAGTAAACGAAAAGGTAAAGATCAATAGAGCGGGGGCAAGGGCGATACTCAGAGAGGTGCTTTATCAGGGGCTCTTCGCGGCGGCAGGCTTTCTGATGGCAAGGGGCAGTATCTTTGGGGAGCTTTGTCCCTTCGGCCTTTCCTTCTGCGGTGCGGTACCGGGGGATTATCTTGCCCTTTCGGCGGTAGGCTCTTTTCTCGGTTATCTGATACCCGGCACGGTGGCCGACACCTTCAGGTATATGGCCGCCCTTTTTGCCATAGTTGCCATAAAGGCCCTTATTGCCGCAATGACGAAATATGCCTCATCCCCCGTAATATCCTCGGTGGTGTCGGGGCTTGTAACCTGCGCCACGGGGCTCGTAAGCAGTGTCGGGGACACGAGAGGAAGCATACTTGCGGCGGTTTCGGCGGTGCTGTCGGCCTCTGCGGCATATTTTATAGCCAGAGTTTTTAAAATTTCGGGCAGACTTACCGCAGGTCTACGCTCCGAAGAGCTTTCCTGCCTTATAATCACCTTAAGCCTTGCCCTTACGGGACTTATGAGCTTTAGCTTTGGGGGAATTTCCCTTGGAAAGCTCTTTTGTGTGACACTTGTTCTTGTGACCGCCCGCTTCGGACAAGCCTCTTCGGGTACCGTATGCGGTGCCGTTACGGGATTTTTTGCCGCGCTTTCGGGTGGAGGAATGGCCTCGGCGGTAACCTTTTCTCTGGCGGGGCTCTGCTCGGGTATATTTTCGGGGTTCGGAAAATACGCTCAGGTGGGCGTGTTTATAATTTCGGGTCTTGCGGGAAGTGCTGTTGCCGAGGACCCCGTGTTTTCGGCTGAGTTTCTGGTTGAAGCTCTTTTCGGAAGCGCCCTCTTCCTCTGCGTGCCGAAAAACGCCGTTTTGACCTTGGGAAAAATATTTTCTCCTCCCGTAAAGGCTATCAGCGACAACCGAATGAAAAAGGCGGTCACCCGTCGCCTTATGCTGGCCTCCTCAGCCCTTCGGGACGTCAGCGAAACGGTGGATACGGTGGCCCGGGAGCTTTCCCGAATAAATTCCCCCGATTTCGACTGGGTTCTTAAGGGGATAGAGGGGGAGGCCTGCGCAGGATGCTCTCTTTGTATAAGCTGTTGGGAGCAGAATAAGAACGATACCGTGTCGGCCGTTCTCGATATGATAAAGGCAGTCAGAGAGGCCGAGGGCTCTCCCGAGGACAGCGCTCCCGAAGCCTTTAAGGGAAGATGCCTCCGTCCCACACGGGTCGGGGACGCGGTCTATAAATATTACAGCGACTATGCCTCCCGAATGGCGGCCGAAAGCAGGATAGGGGACGTAAGAAGCGTGGTTACCGAACAGTTTAACGGTCTTTCCGAAATGCTTTCGGATATGGCGGGGGAGCTGGACACCGACGAGACCTTCGACGATATCACTGCCTCCAAGATTTCCGAAAGCCTGAAAACGGTGGATATCCATGCTCTTGAATGTGGCTGTGCGGTGGATAAAAACGGAAGAATGAGGGTCGAGATAATCTGCCGCAGTGTTGCGGGGTCTCGGCTTAACCGAATGAAACTGCTCCGTCAGGTCGAGCTTTGCTGTGACAGGGATTTCGACCCGCCCGTAGTCACCGAATCGGCAGGAAAGATGTATATTGCCCTTACCGAAAGGGCGGCTCTGAGCTGTGAAACGGGGGTCTGCCAGCTTGCCTGCTCCCCGTCGGGAATCTCGGGAGACGCCTACAGCACCTTCTCTGACGGCAGGGGAAGGGCCTATATGGTGCTGAGCGACGGTATGGGAAGCGGCGGCCGTGCGGCGGTGGACGGTGCAATGGCCTCTGGACTTATAACGCGGCTTTTAAAGGCAGGCTTCGGCTACGATTCCTCCCTCAGTATTCTGAATTCGGCAATGCTTTTCAAGTCTACCGATGAGTCTCTTGCAACGGTGGACGTGGCCTGCATCGACCTGCTTAACGGCCGCACCGAGCTTCTTAAGGCGGGGGCCGCTCCGACGGTTATGCGAAGATCGGGCCGCTGCGGTGTGGCAAAAAGCAATTCCCTTCCTGCGGGAATACTCCGCGAGGTGGGCTTCGACCGAGCCGCCGTGAAGCTTAAAGCAGGGGATATATTGGTTATGATGTCGGACGGAGCTACCACAGAGGGCACTGACTGGATCTGTGCCGAGCTGGAAAAGGCGGAGGATACGAGGGCCGAGACCCTTGCCCGCCACCTTGCCCACTGCGCCCGAAGACGCATCACCGACACCAGAGCAGACGATATAACCGTAATGGTAGCCATAATCGAAAAGGCGTCGTAGGCGACCTTCCGGCGAGGGAAAAGGGAAAGGGGAAGAGGGAAAGGATGCGAGGTGTCTCCGACGGATAGAGAACAGGTTTCAGGTTGCAGGTCACAGGTGTCAGCGCCGCCGGGTCATCCTGAGCGGAGCGAAGCGAAGTCGAAATTT
>CAZRHF010000175.1:0-3172 GCA_964599835.1 uncultured Eubacteriales bacterium
ACAACAATATTATACTTAAAGAGATTAAAAACTTCACCCTTGCCGAGACCCTTGACTGCGGTCAGGCCTTTAGGTGGATGGAGACCGAGGACGGAAGTTGGGAGGGTGTTGCTTTCGGCAAATATCTGAGGCTTTCGGCCACGGTGGAAGGTATTATTCTTTACGATACATCCGAGGAGGATTTTTTAAATATCTGGAAGGATTATTTCGATCTGGACCGCGACTACAGCGAAATAATCGAAGCCATTTCGGAAAACGAGGTGCTTAAGACCGCTTCCGACTTTGCGGGCGGTATAAGAATACTGCGTCAGGATCCCTGGGAGGCTCTTTGCTCATTTATAATTTCGCAGAATAATAATATTCCGAGAATAAAAGGCATCGTGGAGCGGCTTTGTGAAAGCTTCGGTGAAAGGATAAGAGAAGACTGTTACTCCTTCCCGACTGCCGAAAGGATAGCTTCTCTTACCCTCGACGACCTTGCTCCCCTGAGAAGCGGATTTCGTGCAAAATATATTCTCGATGCGGCCAAAAGGGTCGCAACGAAGGATATCGACCTTGCTTCCCTTAGGTCTATGGAGCTTGACTCTGCGAGAAGTGAGCTTATGAAGATATACGGTGTGGGAGAAAAGGTTGCCGACTGCACCCTGCTTTTCGGTCTTTCACACATTGAAGCTTTTCCTAAGGATGTGTGGATAAAGAAGGCTATGGCAAAGCTGTTTGACGGCAAGCTACCTGTTTGCGCCGAGCCTTACGCAGGTATTGCCCAGCAGTATATTTTCCACTATGCAAGAATGACAAAACTTGAAATATAACAAAACAAACCGCCGTAAAGGGTGCTTCTCATAAGGATGATAAAAACCACGATGGATTTCATCGTGGTTTTTCTTGTGTTTATCTGATAGAACCAGCATCGCATTTGTAAGAACAAATGCTTTTGGGGCAATGCCCAAACCCTTTTACAACAAAGCAAAAAGGTAAGTGATATTACTCCCTCTGGTCGTAGTGATATTTTATTCGTCCTAAAAACTGTCCGTAGGACAATATAACTATGCGAAAGCATAATAAACTGCGAAGCAATATCACTCGCCTTTGGCGAATAAAACTGCGAGACTTCTTTATGAGAAGTCTCGCAAGGCGGCTTGTTTTTTATTTTGTGGGGATGAGGAATTTTTTGGCTTCGGGCAGAATATCGTCAGAGACCCCGTTAAGCTCTTTGATCTCGGCAATAGAGCTGTTATATCGACGTGCTATGTCCCAGATGCTCTCTCCCGCATCGGCAAAATAGAGAATAATACTGCTTTTTTGAGCAGCCGGATTCTTTTCTTCGGACAATACCGCTTCGGATATCAGATTCAGCCTCCGAGCCTCACAGACCGAGGCCTCTACCGTAGGCTCCACTGCTACCGAGATCGTATTTGCACCGATTATGGTATAGGAACAATTCATCACCGTAACCTTAAAGTCGGCAAAAAGTCTGTCCTCAGATGAGGCTACGGGACGGGTATATTCGAAATCTATCGGCCGCTCGTGGAAGGCGGGCACACCCTCACAGTCGTAGGCAAGCAGAGCTACAACAATAGTACCCGCTATTTTAAATACGCCCTCCTCAAAACGGCAGGAGGCCGACCTGCACTCGCTCCACATATCTATTACCGAACCGATATCGCCGTCGGAAAACTCGAGCTCCTTGCGGGCAATAAATCTTTCATTTACACTTTCGGTTATACGGGAAAATTCCACCTCTTTGCTGGTAAGAACAAGCTGACCCTCGGTTGAAAAGGCATCGGTAACGGCAGGGATATCGCCGTCACAACGGGCAATTGCCGAAACCGTCAGCTTAAGGTTGGCGGTAAAGCTTCTGAGATCGCCGTCTATATCGGGTCTTGGAGTAAGTTCGCAGAACACTGCCCTTGAGGTTGCGTAGACCTTACAGTCATCGGTTATGCCGTCGACCTCGATAAGCTGGCTGAATGGATAGCTTTCCTCAAAGGATTGAGGACGGGTTCCCTCCATAGGCAGATAAAGAACGTAAAGCTTCAGGGTACCCTTTATCATTACCTTGTTACCGACTATCTTTGCCTCGTCTATAACCGAATCGGCCCGACTTCTTATTACCGAATCTACCGAAGGCTGACCGTTTCCAACCGATATCTCTTCCTCTAAAATCAGGTTTTTCTCCCCTGCCCCTACCCGCTCGGTTATTCCTGCGGTGGTACAAAGCTGTTCTATTCCTCTGCCGTCGATATCGCAGATTATATTCTCCTGCTTTGTGCGTTTAAGGCCGACCGAGGCGGTAAAGCTTCCGTTCAGCTCTACCCTTCCCCCCTCCTTTACCGAGGCCGATCCTCTTTCGTCCTCGATACTGAAGACCGCCGCACATTTATTAAGGTCGCTGTCTGAGTCGAGGGTCTTTGAGAAGGTGACCGTTTTGACCACCGAAAACAGACGGTTCTCGCTATCGAGACAGATAAGCGAAAAGGTTACGGGGCCCTCTAAGGTGACCGACCTGTCCGATATCGAACTGCTTGTTACCGACGCTGACAGTGAGCATTTTAACACCTTTGCCGATTCCTTGCCCGACGGCAGGTTTACCGTGCCGCCGGTCTCGATATCGCAAGAGGCTGAAAATACAGTTTCTTCGGCGGTTACGGTATGTTTGGTACAGTTTATTTCCATGGCTTTTTCTCCTTTACTGCTTTTAGTTTAAGTATATTAAGGAGAAGAAAAAAATATGTATAAAATAAGAGGCCCGCAGGCCTCGGCACTTCCTATGTATTATCCGACTTTTTCACCCTGAAAATAAGGCGTAAAAATCCGCTGAGTATCTTGGGACTCTTTACCAGAACTACCTTCACAGGTCACCCTCCAATCTCATGTCAGTTTAACACCGCGCTCCCGCCAGACCCATTACTATCACCGCCAAGGAAAGCAGGATAACAATGCACTTGAGCGGCGCAAAAAAGGCCAACAGCAGGCCGACCCCGAAGGCGGAAATGAAAAGTCCGTTCTTACGACCTCTTTTAGCTTTCAGAAGATCACCGCCCTGTATGTATTTTTTGTTTTTCCTAATACATTATATTAAAAAAATAAAGGATGGTTACAAAAAACACGGTAGCAATGGACTGCCCCAAATTGTGCGGACAGCACAAAAAGAACCCTATGGTAGTAAAAA
>CAZRHF010000176.1:0-3152 GCA_964599835.1 uncultured Eubacteriales bacterium
TACTAACACAGCCATTATTCTTTTTCAAGCGGTTTTTTTCTCTTATTTAAGAAGAGACGGCTTAAAAAGATGATGCCCAGCGAAAATCCCGTGTATACGGTGATGTAGACGAGGGGTATAAGATGTCCCGAGAAGAGCTTGAAGGGCTTCATTGCGGCAACCGTATCGGGGAAGTAGGGGTTGATGTAGTACATATCGAATTCCGCTCCCCCTGCAATACCGCTGAGGCAGACGGTGTAGTTAAGCGCTACCGCCACCGCCACACCCAGAACGAAATACGGGAAGGCCTTCCTGACCGAAGCATATTCCGCCTTTACGTAGCCCGTAGAGAGCAGATAAAAGCCCCATACTATCATGCTTCCGTGGCAGACCGCCGTCTGAAAATTGATTCCGATAAAGCCCGAAAAGATGCTTCCTCCCGTAACCACCGTCAGCAGTCCCGCAAAGAGACCGTAGGTGGCAAGATAACAGCAGAGGGCATAGTGAAGCCTTTTGCTTTTAATAACCGCCGCCAGCAGTCCTACCAGCATCGGTGTGGAGCAGAACTGCCAGGGAAAAACCCTCCAGGTGTAGGAAAATACGAAGCCTCCGTCCACATAGTCGAAGCTGTAGATAAGCTGTTTATAAACCTCCAGAATTATGGTTGCAAGAGAGAGAACAAGCAGCAGCCGTCGGACGTTTTTCTCACTCGGTCTGACCTTTTTTACGGTAAGCAGTGTAGCGGCGGCCACCGCCGCCATCATAATTATATGAAAGGCTCCGAAGGGTTGGGGTCTGACGCAACGGGCCTTTAAAAACAGGAAGATATTGCCTAAGAGCTCCATTTTATAAGAGCTTTAAGACCGTCTCGCTCCAGGCGGCGGGGTCTTCGATGGTGAGTCCCGCAATAAGCAGAGCCTGACCGTAAAGCAGTTCGGCCATAGCCTCGCCGCGGGCTTTGTCCTCCCCAAATGCGGCCTTCAGCTTTTCGAATACGGGATGGGCGGCGTTAAGCTCTAAAACGCGCTGTGCCTTGGGTTTTTGCTCCTCGTCACCGGGGATCTGTGCGAAATATTTTTCCATTTCCAATGTAACGGGGCCTGTGGTAGAAAGGCAGACGGGGTGGGTCTTAAGCTTTTTGGAGACCACCACCTCGGCAACCTTGCCCGAAAGAGCGGTCTTTACAGCCTCTAAAAGCTCCTTGTTTTCCTTTTCGGCCTCCTCTGCCTTTTCCTCCTCGGACTTATCAAGCAGGTCGGCGTTTTCGGAGTTTATGGAGCAGTAGTCCTTTTCGCCCTCAGCGCGAAGGGTCTGCATAACGAACTCGTCGACCTCGTCGGTGAGCATAAGCATATCGTAGCCCTTGTCCCGTACCAGCTCGACCTGAGGCAGGCCGTTTATAAGGGAAAGACTTTCACCGCAGGCATAGTAGATGTGCTTCTGATCCTCGGGCATTGAGGCAATATACTCGGCGACGGTGATGAATTTGTCCTCTTTAAGACTGCGGAAGATAAGCAGGTCCTTAAGCTTTTCCTTATTAACGCCGAAATCGGAAACAACGCCGTATTTAAGCTGAAGTCCGAAGGCGGCAAAGAACTTTTCATATTTTTCACGGTCGGCGGTCAGCAGCTTCTTAAGCTCGGATTTAATTTTCTTCTCGATGCTCGTGCCGATGGTCTTAAGCTGATGGGTCTGCTGAAGCATCTCACGGGAAATATTAAGGGAAAGGTCCTCGCTGTCTACAACGCCCTTAACGAAGCGGAAATGCTCGGGTAAAAGCTCGCCGCATTTGTCGGTTATAAGCACGCCCGAGGAATAGAGCTTAAGTCCCTTTTCAAAGTCCTTGGTGTAGTAGTTATAGGGGGTCTTTGCAGGTACGAACAGGAGGGATTTATAGGAAACGAGACCCTCGGTAGCGGTCTGTACCGAAAGAAGGGGAGCCTCGAAGTCGTAGAAGGTGTCCTTATAGAAGCTGTTAAGCTCCTCCTCGGTAACCTCGTTTTTGCTCTTCTGCCAAAGGGGAACGCGGCTGTTGACCGTTTCGGCCTCGGTGTAGGGAACGCTCTTTTTGTCGTCGCCCTCGCCCTCCTCCTTGTATTTTGTGACCTCCATAATAATGGGGTGGCGGATATAGTCGGAGTAGGTCTTAATGAGGCTTTTAAGGCGGTATTCGTCGCAGAATTCGCTGTACTTGACCTCCTCGGTGTCCTCCTTAAGGTGCATTTCTATTACGGTACCGACGGTATCCTTGTCACATTCAGAAACGGTGTAGCCATCGATTCCGTCCGAGACCCATTTATAGCCCTGCCCGGTCTTATAGGAACGGGAGGTTACGGTGACCTTATCGGCAACCATAAAGGCCGAATAGAATCCGACACCGAACTGACCGATGATGTTTGCGGCCTCGGCCTCATCCTCGGCGGTCATATTTTCCTTGAAGGCAAGGGAGCCCGAGCGGGCGATGGTGCCGAGATTTTCCTCTAATTCCTCCTTGGTCATACCGATACCGTTATCGGTTACGGTAATAGTGCGAGCCTCCTTGTCGAAATCGACACGGATCTCGGGCTCGGTCAGGTTAGTGCGAGCCTGCTCGTCGGTTAGAGCCAGATAGGTGAGCTTGTCTATCGCGTCGTTTGCGTTGGAGATAAGCTCACGAAGGAATATCTCCTTATTAGTATAAATCGAGTTGATCATAAGGTCGAGAAGCCGCTTGCTCTCGGCCTTAAACTGTTTCTTTGCCATAAAAATTTCCTTTCCTTTTTTTAAACGGTATGCTTTCCCGTTAACCACTGTATAGGATTGTTTTCGATATAATCCCAGTGCTTTGAGTAGTCCTTTTCGCCCCGCACGATGTGATCGTGAAAGGAGCGTTGCCAGATTTTGTCGGCAGGGTGATCTTTTCTCCAAAGCCTTGCGGTTAAAGATTTAAAACAGCAAATTACCGCATCCAGCGTTGTAGGGGAGGGGCTTGCTCCTCCCGTTTTGCCGACGATATATGCCAATATATGGATGTGATCGGGCATAATAACATACCCGTCAAGAACAAAATCGGGAAACCGTATCGGAAGATCTAATATTTGTGCTTCTGCAATTTTTCCGAGGGGCGACAGTTTTACTTCGGGAGGAGCAAGGTCTCGCACTGCGGTGCTCGGTTCCTCCAGCCGGAGACGGCC
>CAZRHF010000177.1:0-3019 GCA_964599835.1 uncultured Eubacteriales bacterium
CAGCGGTCGAGGGTCGAAACAAAGATCTCGACGTCGGGATGTGCCTCTGCAACGCGGGTAACGCCTTCGGGTGCGCCGATAACGGCCATAAACTTAATGTTTTTACAGCCGCGTGCCTTAAGACGGTCGATAGCGTCGCAGGCACTGCCTCCTGTAGCCAGCATAGGGTCAACTATCAGCACAAGCTTTTCCTCAATTCCGTCGGGAAGCTTGCAGTAATACTCATAGGGCTCCAGGGTCTCTTCATTGCGGCAAAGTCCGATGTGTCCTACCCTTGCAGAGGGGAAGAGCACGTGAACTCCGTTAACCATTCCGAGACCTGCTCTGAGAATGGGTACGATAACGATTGAGTTATCCTTAACCACCTCCTGAGTGCAGGTTTCAAGCGGAGTTTTTACCTGCTTCTTAACGGTGGGAACACCCTCCTTAAGGCACTCGAAGGTCATAAGGGTGGTGATCTCCTCGATAAGCTCGCGGAACTCCTTCATACTGGTCTTCTCATCACGCAGAATTGCAATTTTGTGGTTAATAAGCGGATGACTGAAAATTGTTACGTTATCAAAATTTTTCATAGGAAAATGCTCCTTAAGGCTTTAGTTTGCGCCTTTCTTAAGGTGAAGAACAACGTTTACGATGATGCCGAGGATAAGTGCGCAGGCAATTGCGGTAAGGGTGACCTCACCGATCTTCATAGCCATTCCGCCGATACCTGCAATAAGGATCACGGAAACGGTGAAGAGGTTTGCATTATCCTCAAGGTCGACCTTCTGGATCATCTTAAGACCGGATACTGCGATAAAGCCGTAAAGGGTGATACAAACGCCGCCCATTACGCATCCGGGGATGGAATCAAGGAAGGCAACGAAGGGAGAGATAAAGGCAATAAGAACTGCCATGATCGCGGTGGTAGTGATGGTAGCGACCGAAGCGTTACGGGTTATTGCAACACAGCCTACCGACTCGCCGTAGGTGGTGTTGGGGCAACCGCCGAAGAAGGCACCCGCCATAGAGCCTACGCCGTCGCCGAGGAGGGTGCGGTGGAGACCGGGATCCTCAAGAAGGTCTTTGTCAATAATGGTAGAGAGATTCTTATGGTCGGCAATATGCTCGGCAAAAACAACGAATGCAACAGGAATGTAAGCAACGGCGATCGTTGCGAGGTAGGAAACGTCGAAATCCTTAACGCCCTTAATAGCCTCGACAAAGGTGAAATCGGGAACTGCAAAGAAGGTTCCGAGGTTTACGCCCTCTGCGGTAAGAGCCTGGAAGGGACCGAAGTCAATGATCTTTAAAGCGTCGTTACCGGTAGCGTAGCCGATGCCGGTGAAGACGAGGCCTACCGCATAACCTGCAAGGATGCCGATAATGAAGGGAATGAGCCTGGTCATCTTTTTGCCGTAGGTAGAGCAAAGAACTACTACGAAAAGGGTTACGAGTGCGCAAACAAAGGATACCCAAAGGGTGGTGTTCATAACGAAGGAGCCGTTACTGTCCTGAGGACCGTAGGAGAAAACGTCCTTAACGGCGGCGCCTGCAAGGGACAGACCGATGATGGCAACGGTGGGTCCGATAACTGCGGCGGGCATAAGTTTATTTATCCAGCCGACGCCTACGAACTTAACGACGATGGCGATGACAACGTAAACAAGTCCTGCGAAAACAGCGCCGATGACAAGTCCGAGATAGCCGAGAGAAGTAGAGACAGCACCTGCAAAAGCGGCTACCATAGAGCCGATGAATGCGAAGGAAGAACCGAGGAATACGGGACTGCGGAATTTGGTGAAAAGCTGATAAACAATGGTTCCGACGCCTGCACCGAAAAGTGCGGCAGATGCGCTCATACCGTTTCCAACGATTGCAGGAACCGCGATAGTTGCCGCCATAATTGCAAGCAGCTGCTGAATAGCGAAAACAATAAGCTGCCCGAATTTAGGCCTGTCGTGAATGCCAAAAACAAGTTTCTTATCCATAAAGACCCTCCGAATAATTTTTTAGGATGATTTTCATCCCTTAAACGCTATTCTACCACAGTCTGTACAATATTTCAAACCTATTTTAACAATTTTCCGCAAAAATCGTCGGTTTTTTCAAACCCAACCGTTACAAAGCTATTATGTGCCTGAGGAAACCGTTTAAACAAAAAATCAGATGCATTTTTGGACGCATCTGATTTTGAGCTATTCTGATTTTTCCTTAACGGCCGAGGAAAGTCCCGCAGCCTCGGATACGGGAAGGGAGAATACTATTCCCTGAGCTTTTTGCTGCATACCCATCTGCTTGTAAAGTGCGTGAAGGACATTGTCGCGGATCTCCTTTTCAACGACCAGCATAAGGATCTCCTTTTCGGCGTGAATGGTAATTCCGAAGAATTCGGCTTCCTTTTCGCGGGCAACGCCGCGTCCGTTGATAATGGTACCGCCGCGGGCCCCCTGCTCACGGGCGACGCTCATAGCATCCTCGGCATAGCCTGCATTCACTATGGCAAAGATAACTTCATGATTATTTACTGTCATAACTATTCCTCCCTACCTTGCTTGTTGTTGCTTAAGAACCGGTACATATTAATGCCTATAACGCCCGAAAGAGGTACCGCAAAGGCGATTCCCTTGCCGTTTCGTATGGTTTCAAACTTTCCTTCAAGGCATTTTATTACCGAGGGCACTATATCCTCACGGACGACGCTTAATATGACCGCTTTATTGATGTTAAGACCGAGCATTTCAACTATTTCGGAGTGGGCTGTACCCTTGCCGCCGGTAACCGTCTGAAAGTTTACCTCGAACTGGCTTAATATGTCGAGATAAAGCTCTGCCTTATTGCGGTCGACCACGGTTATAACAAGCTTGAGCTTTTTGATAGCGGCTTCGTTAATTGTGTTAGCCATAATACGTACCTCCTACATAAAATTGATGATATGCTCGTCGTCCTCGGCCATAAGTATCCTGCGCATAGCGCGTCTTTCCTTAAGCTTATTGGAAACGACCGCCTTAAACCCTAAAAGCTGAATGGTGATAAGGGG
>CAZRHF010000178.1:0-2989 GCA_964599835.1 uncultured Eubacteriales bacterium
ATGAACGGTGTCTGGCCCTCCTTCTGGACCCAGTCTACCGCAAACGAGCATATGAAGCCGCTTCTTGAGCCCAAATGCACACACACTATGGCAGAGGTTGATATTTTCGAGATATTTGCCAACAACCGCGTTGCCGCAAATATTCTGAAGTGGGGGCTTAAACCTACAGATGAAAATCCCGAAAAGAAGAACTGGGCCTATGCCAATGCGTTTAAGACCCAGGCCAGAACCTTCTCGGAGAGTGAGTTTGCCACCGTAAACGACGAATATCACGTATACGGCTATGAGTGGGATGAGTCGTTTGTTCGGATGTACTTCGACGGTGAGCTTTACGCCGAGATAGATATTAAGAACTCATACTTTACGGGAGACCGCGAGGGACCCTATTTTGAGACCGATCCGATCGAAGTCTATAACGACAAGTCGGGCGGAAATATGGACTGTTTTCAGGATCCCCAGTATCTGATATTCAACAATCACCTTTTTGACGAAGGTGTTTCCCTTGCAAGCAGATCGGTGACACAGTTTGAGGACTTCGAGTCGGCCACCTATTCCATTGAGTACTGCCGCCTTTTCCAAAAGGAGGGCGTGGGAGAATTTGCGGTTAAATAAGCGACCCTGTTTTTTTAAAAGTTACGGTTATTGAATTTTAAAAGAGAACACCCGAGGTTTCTGCCTCGGGTGTTCTTTACGTTATAACGCCCTGTTATATTACTTCAAGTGAGGTTTCGGTTTCTTTGACGGTGAGTATACGGGTTCTCTCGCTCATAAATTTTTCGGGCCAATGGAAGGACATTTTAAGGCTATCATCAAAATCTCTGAACAGCATTCCGTGACCGCCGTGTCCGTCGAATATGGGCTTTTCGTTATGAATGAATTTACCGGTAATTCCGCTATCGCTGTAGGCCGAGGCAATTATATAGTTTCCG
Organism: uncultured Eubacteriales bacterium; assembly: GCA_964599835.1. Lineage (GTDB taxonomy): Bacteria > Bacillota > Clostridia > Oscillospirales > Acutalibacteraceae > SFWF01. Next base: position 930 of record CAZRHF010000178.1, read on the forward strand.
CTCGGTATGGGCGACCATAAAAGAAGCACTCTTCCGTTTTTAAGGCGGGTAAGAAACGGTCCGTCGGAGCCGTAGCGGGTTACGGTCTTTCCGAAGAAATCGTGAACAGCGGGGCGACCTGCAGAAACGGGAGCCTCGTCCGACTCGAAGATAATAAAAGGCTCGCCTATGGGTTCTTTGAGGTCGGGCGACAGCTTCTGCGCGGCAATTTGTCCAACGTAGACGCCCTTTTCTTCGACGAAGTTATCGGGCCAGTCGCGGGAATAGACTATATACGGTGTGTCGTTTTCTACGTAAAGGGTGCCGTCGATGCAGCTCTTATCAAGTGGGGTTGCAGGACGGTTTGCCACAGGTGTGAAAATTCCGTCGGGTGTATCGCTTACCGCGATCTGGGTTCCTCTGAGTCCGTTTTTACCGAGAATTGATATGAAAAGATACCATTTTCCGCGGTAAAAATGCACCTCGGGTGCCCAAAGCTCCTTGCTACCCCAGGAATCCTCCGAAAGAGTGAAGATTATTTGGGGTTCATCAAAGTTTTCAAGGTCGGTGCTTTTATGGACGTACAGATTTTTTTCTCCGTCGCACTCGCCTATTGTTCCGTATAAATAATATACTCCACTATCCGCGACGATAAAGGAATCCCTTATTCGAATATCGCTAAGCTTCGGCATTACAGATCACCTCGAAAATATTATACATTTCAGCGGATTTTATGTCAAGGACGGCATCTTTATCAAAAAAATCTCCCTCATTGAGGGAGATTTTTTATCTTACTTAAAGTATTTAACGGCGGACTGGAACATCTTCATATCGTAGTTGCCGTCGACGTTTTTGTAGAGGCCGGCTCCCTTACGCTCGGAGTGACCCATCTTACCGAATACGCGGCCGTCGGGAGAGGTTATACCCTCGATGGCACAAACAGAATCGTTGGGGTTGAAGCGGATATCAGCGGTGGGGTTACCGCAAAGATCCACATATTGGGTTGCGATCTGTCCGTTTTCGGCCAGCTTCTTCACAAGCTCCATATCGCAGAGGAACTTACCTTCACCGTGAGAAATAGGAACGTTGTAGACGTCGCCAACATTGGTTGCGGCAAGCCAGGGAGACTTATTGGAAGCGATCCTGGTCTGAACCATTCTGGACTGGTGGCGGCCGATGGTATTAAATGTGAGGGTGGGGCAGGATGCATCGGTATCGATTATCTCGCCGTAGGGAACGAGACCAAGCTTGATTATTGCCTGGAAGCCGTTACATACGCCGCACATAAGTCCGTCGCGGTTTTTAAGAAGCTCGTTTACCTGCTCCTTTACGGCACCGGCCCTAAAGAATGCGGTGATGAACTTACCCGAGCCGTCGGGCTCGTCTCCGCCCGAGAAGCCGCCGGGGATGAATATTATCTGAGACTCCTTGACCTTATCGGCGAAGGTGGCAACAGAATCTGCAATGCCCTTGGAGGTTAAATTATTGATAACGAAAATCTCAGGCTCGGCACCTGCGTCGCGCATAACCTTTGCGGTGTCGAATTCGCAGTTGGTGCCGGGGAATACGGGAATAAGGACCTTAGGTCTTGCTACCTTTATGGCAGGAGCCACACGGGTCTCAGCCTTATAGGAGAAGGTTTCGATTTCCTTACCGCTTCCCTGCTCGATATTGCAGGAATAAACGCTTTCAAGCTTATCCTCATAAACCTTCTGAAGATCCTCTGCGCTGACACACTTATCGCCGTAGAAGATAGCGTTTTCTTCCATGGTAACACCGAGATACTCACCGACCTCGATGTCTTCGGCAAGCTCGAGGATGAAGGCTCCGTAGTTATAGCCGAAGATCTCTTCCATAGGAACATCGTCTGCGAAGGCGAAGCCGATACGGTTACCGAAGGACATCTTCATAACGGCCTCTGCAACACCGCCGTAGGTGGGGGTGTAAGCGGCAACTGCCTTGCCCGAGACGATAAGCTCATTTACGGTCTTATAGACCTCAAGTTCACTCTCTGTTACGGGGAGTCCGTTATCGTCGAGTTCGGGTTTAATGAGAACAACCTTATGATTTGCCGCCTTGAA
>CAZRHF010000179.1:0-2982 GCA_964599835.1 uncultured Eubacteriales bacterium
ATCTCGCTGTCATTCCACCTTTTGAAAAATTATATGCAAGCAGTCCGTTTTTTCTTGCAATGTATTGACCCCATGAATATTCGTATAAATCATGGTAGTGACGATTTCCGTCAGCGTCTACCGTTTCAAACTCGCCTGACGAAAGACTGTCACCGATAAAAGCTATTTTTCGGAATATCGCCGTGTTGCTGTATCCGTCTATAAGCTTATCTAAAGGTTTTTCTGTTTTCATAATACCGTCTCCTGCTTTCTTCATGTTTGACCTTTTTAAAAGTGTAACATAAAACTTGGGGTAATTCAATAGATACAAAACTATCTGCACCGCTTGTCTGCTTTTTTGTATATAACCGTAAATAATGTAAAGAATATTTATTACAATATTAACGGAGGTAAGCTTATGTTTAAACACGAAAAAATGCTCTTTCATCCCGTAGAAGTGGAAAGTCCAAACCCGCGGTATGCGGCGCTTTTGCAGGAACAACTCGGCGCGGTAACGGTGAGCTTAAGGCGGCTATGCAGTATATGTCACAGAGTTTTAGAATTAAAGACCCTGAAATTAAGGATTTATTTCTTGACATTGCCGCCGAGGAACTTAGTCATATGGAGATGGTTGCGCAGACCATCAACCTATTAAACGGACACGATGTTGATGCTGATAAGGTGCCATCTGGCGAGATTCAGTCTCACGTGCTTTTAGGTCTTAACCCCGGTCTTATTAACGCTTCGGGCTACTCTTGGACGGGCGACTATGTAACGGTTACGGGTGACCTCTGTGCAGACCTACTCAGCAATATCGCATCTGAGCAACGTGCAAAGGTGGTTTATGAATACCTTTACCGCCAGATTGATGACAAAAAGGTGCGTGAGACCATCGACTTCCTTTTAAACCGTGAGGAAGCACACAATCAAATGTTCCGCGATGCATTCAACAAGGTGCAAAACTCCGGTTCTAACCGTGATTTCGGCACAACAAAGGCTGCTAAAATGTATTTCTCTATGTCAGATCCCGGTCCTAACGCATTCGCCACAGGCGATACAAAACCTGTTTCTTTTGATAAGTAGTAAAGCATCTCTGCCGTGTGGCAGAGAGTACATAGTTGACTTTTTCTTATGTTTATGATATAATATTATCAAACCGACGGCGGTGGTACGCCGCCGAAATGCCAAGGGCATTATGAAAATCAAAGATTTTCGTTTGAGAATATTGAATCATTAAATCTGCCGCATTGCGATGCGGCAAGCGGCAATACCGCTTTCAAGACTTCGTCTTGGATTTATGATATAATAAACATAAGAATATAGGTCACCGGAGGCGGAGTGCCGTAGCATTCAAAAGTGCCGGATTAGGTGTCCGAGTGAGCTCGGGTTATTGTTTTTACAATAGCCGGAGTTTTTCTTTTTTAGGAGGTTGCTATGAAAAACACAAAAGTTACGCTTGTGCCATTAACTGAGGATGACAGAGAGCAGTTTATTTTAGATAATCAATGGTCGTTTAAGTATGGTGCATTGCAAGAGTTTGGCGAGCGAGATAACCACATTGATGATGACGGTGAAATCATTTCCCGAAAAACTATTGAACGCTGTATCGATGCACCTGATAGTGAAACATACCGCATTGTTTTAGACGGCAGAAAAGTCGGTGGTGTGATACTTAAAATAAACAAAGAAACTAATGTAAACGAATTAGAAATTCTTTTTGTTTCTCCCGAAGAGCATACAAAAGGTATTGGATACGGCGCTTGGCTTGCAGTTGAGGAATTACACCCCGAAACAAAGGTTTGGGAGACCTGCACTCCATATTTTGAAAAGCGTAATATTCACTTTTACGTTAATAAATGCGGTTTTAAGATTGATGAGTTTTGGTGTGAATACTTTCAGCCCGATCGACCTAAGCACGACGATGAAGAACACGACGAGGGCGAAGGACCTGATGTGATGTTCCATTTTGTAAAGGTAATGAAATAGAAAAAACACCGCTGAGGAGTTTCGATTCCTCAGCGGTCATTTTATAACCATATTTATTTGCAATCTTTACAAGAGTATTCAGGGACGGTGCGCTCGTTTATGACCGATTCATAGAGCCGCCATCCGCCTGCAAGGTTATAGCAGTCGTACCCGTTGCCTATAAGAATACGGCAAGCAAGGTAGGAACGAAGTCCCGAATGGCAATGCACGTAGACAGGTTTGTCTTTCGGAATTTCAACAAGTCGTTCACGCAATTCATCAAGCGGAATATTCACAAATCCGTCTATTTTGCCCTGCATCACCTCAAATGGTGTACGGATGTCGAGTAAGAAAACACTGCCGTCACGAGCAAGATTTTCAACATCGTGCCAGAAGAACTGTTTTAGTTTTCCGCTGACGATGTTTTCGGCAACAAATCCGAGCATATTGACGGGGTCTTTCGCACTGCTAAAGGGTGGCGCATAACACAGTTCAAGGGTGGTAAGGTCGGTGATTTTCGCGCCTAAACGAATGGCGGTGGCAAGTACGTCCATACGCTTGTCCACGCCGTCAAAACCGACGATCTGCGCACCAATGATTTGAAATGTTTTCTTATCCCACAGAGCTTTTATTGACATCTGTGCAGCCCTTGGATAATAAGTGGCGTGGGATGCCGAATAGGTGTAGGTCTTATCGTAATCAATGCCTGCCGCAGTAGCCGACTTTTCATTAAGACCTGTGGTAGCAACAGTCATATCAAAGAGTTTTAAAACTGCCGAACCTTGCGTTCCTGTATAAACGCTCTCGTATCCTGCGATATTATCGGCGGCAATTCTGCCCTGCTTATTGGCAGGCCCTGCAAGAGGAATAAAGGCGGGTTTCTTTGCGATAAAATCCTCCACCTCAACTGCATCACCGACAGCATAAATATTCGGTATATTGGTCTGCATTTTGTTGTTTGCAACAATGCTTCCGCGCCCATTGAGTTCTATTCCGCAGTCTTTTGCGATTGCGGTTTCAGGACGGATGCCCACCGAC
>CAZRHF010000180.1:0-2973 GCA_964599835.1 uncultured Eubacteriales bacterium
TGCTTTCTAAATTCAAAATTGCCCGAAAAGAATGTGTTGAAACAGAAAGTTGGTTAAAACTTTTATATTCGAACAATTCTATTGATGAAGAAACTTTCAAAAAGTACAGAAATCTCTGCGGTAGAATACAAAGACTGTTGACATCTTCTTGTATTACTATTGAGAATAGAATAAATCAAAAATAGCCTAAGGCAGGGATGATATGTCTTTACAAACGATAAAAATCAATTCTGTTAAAATTACTTTTGATAAAGAGAAAACCCAAAAACATCGCACAGCTATGAACAATCCTTGTGATTGTCAGGATTGTAGAAATTATTGCAAGCACGTTGAAAACAATTCTGAACTTGTAGGATTTTTAAGTGAATTTGGTATTGACTATAATTGTACTGAAGAAGTTTTTTCTTGGGACTTAGAAAATGATAAAGATACTTTAATTCATCACGAAGGCTATTATGGTGTTTTTGGTAAGATAGAAGGCGAAGAATTTGAGTTTGAAAAGTTTGGTGTAAAAATCACTTTTCAAAAAGGCGCTTCTGTTCCTTGTGATAGGACAGGAGAGTATTTTTGGATATGTATTGAGGGAGATTTTCCTTATATACTTGATGAAGAAAGAGATTTACCAGTCGCTTTTTCTCAAAGGGTTAAAAGGTCAAACATAATCAGTAACATTAAAGCTATATTTAAGCAAAGCTAAAAAAAATCAGGTTTTTAGACCGGCTCCATTTTGAGTGTCGGTCCCTGAAAAAACTCTTGTTCGAAAGAACAAGAGTTTTTTCAGCTATATTCGCCTTACGGCGAGTTATATTGAGCTTCGCTCAGTTATATTTGCTTCGCAAGTGATATTCGCTTCGCGAGTTAAAAGGCGAATATAATATCACTCTGTGCGACAGCACAGAATATCACTAATATCTTGCGCCTCTGCCGCTTTTATGCTGTTTATAGAAACGGCGTTGATTTATTTTTAAACCCATAGTATAATACTTAAAAAACGTCGGGGAGGTGTGGATATGAAGACCGAAAGCAAGGGGGCGGTGTACGCCTTATCGGCGGCATCGCTTTACGCACTCAACGTGCCCTTTTCAAAACTGCTTTTAAGCCACGTGGGACCTACCGTGATGGCGGCTTTTTTATACCTCGGCGCAGGGTTGGGTCTGCTTATTTACGGTGCGGTCGAAAGGCTGACGGGCAGAGTAATAAAACGGGAGCCCCTTACCAAAAAGGAACTTCCCTATACGGTGGCTATGGTGGTCCTCGATATTGCCGCACCCATTCTTTTAATGTTCGGAATACGGGCAAGCAGCTCGGCAGGAGTCTCCCTTCTCAGCAATTTTGAAATAGTCGCCACCTCGGTCATTGCTCTGGCGGTCTTCGGTGAGCGTATCTCGAAAAAGCTGTGGCTTGCCATTGCTCTCGTAACCCTTGCGGGGGCGGTGCTCAGCTTCGACGGGGCCGAGACCTTCAGCCTCAGCGGCGGCTCACTTTTAGTGCTCGGCGCCTGTCTCTGTTGGGGGCTTGAAAACAACTGCACCAAAAAGATAAGCAACAAAAGCTCGGTGGAGATAGTGGTTATAAAGGGAACCTTTTCGGGGCTTGGAAGTCTTGTCGTTGCCGTTCTTTCGGGGGAGAGTCTGCCTGAACTTTATTTAATTCCCCTGATACTGCTTCTGGGCTTCGTGGCCTACGGACTGAGTATTCATTTTTATATCACCGCACAAAAGGTGCTGGGTGCGGCAAAAACGGGAGCCTATTATTCGGTGGTGCCCTTTTTGGGTGTAATTTTCAGCTTTATCCTCCTTGGCGAGCGGCCGGGAGTGCAGTTTTATATCGCCCTCGTCATAATGCTTGCCGCCACCGCTTTAATGGTCAGGGATACGGTGCCCGCCAAACCGAAGAATTAAATGAAAAAAAGGTAAGATTCAGGGCAATTTGTGATTGAAATTATATAGGGCATTTGTTATAATGACCGTAGAAGGTGAAAAATCCTTCTAAACTATGCAAAAAGTTAACTTTTTGCCGACCGAAAGGCAGGAAACGGATTATGTCAAACGAAATGTTCAAAGAGGCCGAGAAATACGGCTTCGAGTATTACAAAAAGGGTCGTGTGCTGGTATGGCACGACGAGTTCGATAAGGAAACTATCGACCCCGAGAAGTGGTGCTTCCGCCGCACTATGAGCACCGCCGACCGCGACTACGACAACACCGAAAAGCACGTCCGTATTGAAAAGCAGAACGTACATATGCAGGTTCATCGCAGTGACAAAGAGGGTCTCAACTACTCCCTCCCCGAAGGCTTCACCACATGGGGCACAATGAATTACAAGTACGGTTATCTTGAGATGCGCGCCAAGATTCCTTTCCGCCACGGTGCTTGGCCCTCCTTCTGGGAGCAGTCCTGCACCGTATTCCAGACTACCCCCTGGATGAGTGAGATCGACATTTTTGAGGTCTTCTCCAATGAGAAGGAGCTTGCCTCCGCCCTTCATAAGTGGGGCTATAAGACCCATTGCTCGGTAGGCGGCGGACACTACGTATTTGAGGACAACGAAAACCTCAACGACGAGTATCACATCTACGCCCTTGAGTGGGATCCAAAGGAGCTCAAGTTCTACGTTGACGATAATCTTTACGGAACCGTTCCCATCGATCCCGTAAACGGAAACTTCAAGCACGAGGTCATCGACGGAACCTCCGGATTCCACGATTTCCACTTCGTTATTATGAATAACGAGATCTTCTCCCCCGGAAGCACCTGGAAGCCCGAAGGCTGTGTTCTTACCGACGAGGACGAAATGCCCATCGATTACTACATCGACTGGATCCGCCTCTATCAGAATCCCGAAAAGGAAGAGCTTAAATTAAAGCCCGAGATCGACGCCGCAATCGCCGCCAAAAAGGCCGCAGAAGAAAATAAATAACAAAAAAGACCCTTGAGGCGTACTCCGTAAGGAAGTACGCCTCAGTTATATTC
>CAZRHF010000181.1:0-2948 GCA_964599835.1 uncultured Eubacteriales bacterium
AAACAAAGCTTTTAAAAATCGAGATCAATGTCGGCCGTACCGGCGCTCTTACACCTACTGCTGTGTTTGAGCCTATCAGCCTTGCAGGTACTACGGTTTCCCGTGCTGTACTTCATAATGAAGATTTTATAAAAGAAAAAGGGATATGTCTTGGAGACAGGATCATCGTCCGTAAAGCGGGAGATATTATTCCCGAGGTGGTATCCGTCAGTTCTCACGAGTCTGACGCGGAGCCCTTCGTTATGCCTCATATATGTCCTTCCTGCGGCGGTCCTGTTTTCCGAGAGGAAGGTGAAGCGGTACTTCGCTGTACCAATGCAGAATGTCCTGCACAGATGCTCCGCCATCTTATACATTTTACCTCCCGTGATGCGATGGACATAGAGGGCCTCGGACCGGCGGTGCTTGAACAACTCAGCGATAACGGTCTTATAAAAGATATTCCCGATCTTTATACGCTTAATGAGGAAGATATTTCGGCTCTTGAGCGAATGGGAGAAAAGTCGGCTCGGAATCTTATCGGCGCCCTCGATAAATCTAAGGACAATCCGCTCTCAAGATTAGTTTTTGCATTGGGTATACGTCATATAGGTCAAAAGGCCGCGAAACTCGCCTGTGAGCATTTTAAGTCGATGGACGCACTCTTCGAGGCGACAAAAGAAGATTTTGAGGCTATCGACGGATTTGGCTCGATTCTGGCCGAAAGTATTGCTGAGTTCTTTTCTCTGGAATCTACGGCGGAAATGATAGACCGCCTTAAAAAACTTGGCCTTAATATGACCGAGCCCGACAACACTATCGATAATCGCTTTGAAGGAATGACCTTCGTTCTTACCGGAACCCTGCCAACCTATTCCAGGCAGGAGGCTTCGGCCATTATCGAAAGTTTTGGAGGTAAGACCTCATCATCGGTCTCTAAAAAAACAACCTACGTCCTTTCGGGCGAGGCTTCGGGTTCAAAGTTGGATAAGGCCAACGCTCTCGGAATCGAGGTAATCGACGAAGAGCGATTCAAGGAAATGATAAAATAGCAAACAAAAAACGCCGTTCTTATGAACGGCGTTTTATTGTTTATTAAACTATCTGGACCAGCTTTTTCTTGCTTTGGGCTTTTTTGGGGCTTTTTTCTCGGAAGCGTTTTTCCAGATAACCCACAGAGGAGCGGAGATAAAGAGGGAAGATACACAACCTGAAACAAGTCCGAAGGCCATGGGTATCGCGAAGGAGCGGAGAGAGGTAAGACCGAATACTTCGGCAACGATTATAATCATAACAACAGCAAGGAAGGTCGTGACCGTGGTAATAATGGTACGTACCTTAACGGTGTTAAGACTTTCGTTAACAAGCTCTGCAGTCGTAGCATCGGGATAGATGCCCTTGTTTTCACGTACTCGGTCGTAAACAACGATGGTATCGTTAAGAGAGTAACCGAGGATGGTAAGAATAACTGCGAGGAAGGTCATATCTACCTGAAGCCGGAAGATAACGCAGGTAAAGAAAGCAACGAAAATATCAAGGAAGAGCGCGGCAAAAGCGGTAAGTGCGGCTGAAACGCCTCCGATCTTGCGGAAACGGATTCCGACGTAGAGAAGAACGAGAACACCGGTAAGGATGACGGCGGCCATAGCTCTTGCAAAGAATCCGCCTGCTACGCTTCCGTCAACCGAGTTGGACTCGGAAAATTCTACTTTGTTGTCGGGATAGGCTTCAACGAGAGCGTCGTCAAGCTTCTGCTGATCCTCATTGGAAAGGGCTTCGTTTCCTGCAAGGGTGATGACCAGCTTCTTACTGCCTCCGGTAAGACCGGAGCTTTCGCTGACATCGACCTTGTTGTCGATAGCCTTTTCGGCAAGTGCATCTACCGCGTTGAGATCGATGTCGCCTGTGTAGGAGTAGGAAAGACGGGTACCGCCCTTGAAATCGATGGAAAGGTTAACTCCGAATATTACTGAGAACACTATTCCGACGGCCATAAATATGGCAAATCCGATAAGAACGGGTTTGAAGGCCTTGTTAAAGTTAATATCTTTATTAAACATTCTTCTTACCTCCGTATAAAGCAGGCTTTCTGCAGACCTTCAGGCGAGAGACGCTCTTAACCATAAGGCGCGATGCGAATACACCTAAGATGAGGTTGAAGATGGTTCCTACAAGGAGGGTGTAACCGAAGGAGTAGATAGAGCCGGTGATAGTGGTTCCGAAGAGGTTCATAAGGGGAGAGAGGATAGCGGTGAGAATGTTGTTCTCTGCGCCGAAGGCTCCCATAAGAACGAGGGAAACGATGATAATGGTCATATTACCGTCGATGATAGCGCTGAGGGAGTTCTTATAACCCGAAGCAATAGCACCGTCGATGGTCTTGCCCTTTGCAAATTCTTCACGGATGCGTTCTGCGGCAATAACGTTAGCGTCAACGCCCACACCGATAGAAAGAATGATGCCGGCGATACCGGGAATGGTAAGGGTGAAGCTTTCAGTTCCGGGGAAGTAACCCGAAATACAGGCGATCATTCCGCCAACCTGTCCGAAAAGGGCAACGGATGCGATCACGCCGAGGAGACGGTAACGTGCGATCATAAGGATACAGATAACGGCAAATGCACAAGCGGCGGCGATTACCATAACCTTAAGAGCGTCGGAACCGAGGGTGGGGGAAACGATCTGCATCTTGGAGTCGTCTACGGTAAGACCGAAGGGGAGAGATCCTGCATTGATCTGGTTTGCAAGCTCGTTGGCTTCTTCGGCGGTGAACTCTCCGGTGATGATCGCTTCACCGTTGGTAATTACCTGATTAACGGTAGGAGCGGAAAGCATTACGTCGTCCATCCAGATGGAGATGGTACTGCCGACGTTGGTTCTTGTAGCTTCAGCAAACTTTGAGGTGCCGGTAGTATCAAACTTAAGGGCTATGTACCAGCCGTCCTGGCTTGCATCGTATGCGGCAGAAG
>CAZRHF010000182.1:0-2943 GCA_964599835.1 uncultured Eubacteriales bacterium
ATGCGCTAAATTTTTTTAAGTTTGGGTAGTGGTGTATTTTTACCGATAATTCTGCCGCCTATCCGCATAAAGGCCTTTACCTCCCGTCCTTTAACGTTAAAGTCGCTGTAAAGGAAGGCGAGTGCCAGCTTTTCGCTCTCGGGAACTATTCCTAAAAGGGTAAGTCCCGTTTGATCGATTATGCCGTCAAGGTCGCTGAATATCGGGTTTTTAATAAAATAGGGTCCGAAACGGTTTATTATAAGGGAGCCTTCTCTTTTTACAGAGCGAAGTGCGGCTCCTATCGCGGCGGCATCCCTTACCGAAACGGGGTTGGGATTGCAGACGCAGATAAATTCGGTATAAAGAGGCAGGGCGGCGTAAAGCTCCTTATCTATCCCTGCGGGCAGGTCGAGGATAACTATATCGAAATCCTCCCCGTCAAGCTTTTCGAGGAAGTTCCCAAGCTCTCTGTTTGTGAAAAGCCCCTGAATGGCAGGGGCGGCAAGAAGGAAAAGTCCCGGATGCTTCTTTACACCCAGCAGGCAGGAGGAAAGCTCCCGTCCCTTAACCGCGTCGGAAAGATCGAAAAGCAGATTTTCGCTGACCCCCAAAAGCATATCGAGACAGCGCATACCCTGGTCGCCGTCGATAAGCAGGACTCTTTTTCCCAGCTTTTCGAGGGCAAAGGCCAGTTCGATAGAGCAGGTCGACTTTCCGACTCCGCCCTTTCCGGAGGTAACGGCTTTAATACTTATCATACTTTTCCTCCAATCGGTAGCGGTCTGACAAAGATAAATTTACCATATACTAAGGAATTTGTCAAATAAATCTGCGCGAAATTTAGGGAATCACGGTATTTGGCTCGGTGGTATCCACCGTGACTTCGTCGGCAAAGAAGTAGGCGTCCAGCATAGGCTTGGCTACCGCCGCCGAGTTCTTTGCGCCGTGCTCGATAACTATGGCAATGGCGATCTCGGGCTTGTCGAAGGGGGCGAAGCCGATAAACACCGAATGGTCGGACTTGTCGGTAACCTGAGAGGTGCCCGTTTTACCACCGACCTGAATGGGGTAGTTTCTGAATACGGCGCTTCCCGTACCGTCCTCGGTAACCGAAAGCATACCCTCCTTGACCGCCTTTATGACCGATTCGGTTATGGTAAACTGCTCCACTATCTCGGGCTTGGTCTCGCTGTAGGTCTTGGACATATCGTAGGAAACGACTCTGTCGATAAGGGAGGCCTTGTAGCGCACACCCTCGTTTGCCATAGTGGAAACGTAGACCGCAAGCTGCAGCGGAGTGAAGGCGTTCATCTGTCCGATGGCGGCCTGAAGGGTGTTACCGCCCAGTCCCACCGTAAGATCTTCGACCAGAAGTCCCGAGGAGTCGTGAATGTCTACCCCCGTTTTGGTACCCAGGCCGAAAAGCTTGAAATATTTGTTGATGTTTTCAAGGCCCAAGCGGTAGCCCATTTCGAAGAAGAAATAGTTGCAGGATTTCGAAAGGGCGGTCTTAAGGTTTATGGAACGGTGATATCCCATACAGGAGGGTGTGTAATCGGGGAATTTATAATAGGTGTGGGCACAGTAGATGTGCTCGTCGGGCTCAAGCTTTCCGTTTTCAAGGGCGGCAACCGCTACCGCAGGCTTAACGGTGGAGCCGGGGGGATATATTCCCTGAAATGCGCGGTCGTTAAGGGGATTATTCGGGTTGGCGAGAAGCTTGTTGAAGTCCTCCGAATAGGTGGTAAGGTTATAGGAAGGGTAGTTTGCGCTGGCGATAACTCCGCCGGTCTTTACGTCTATCATAACCGCCGCTCCGCCCGATACCTCACTGCCCTTTTCCTTAAGGGCGGCGATGGTTTCGGCAAGGGCGTTCTGGGAGGCAAGCTGAACCTTTTTATCCAGATTTAAAACCACCGTTTTACCGGCTATAGGCTGTTTGGTTATCTCGCTGGAAAGGATGTTTCCCTTAGCGTCTATTTTATAGGTTATTTCGCCGTCGGTGCCGTGGAGGTCGTCCTCGGCAAGGGCTTCAATACCGCTTTTCCCCACCTTATCGTCGTAGGAATAGCCCTTGTCCTTATACTTGTCCCATTCGTCGGCGTAGATGGGACCGACGGTTCCTATAAGATGGGGGGCGAGGGTGCCGTCAACGTATTCTCTGAAGGGGACGACGTTTATGGTAACGCCGTTTATAATGACCCCCGATTCAAGAATCGTTTGCATAAGCTCGGCGGATACGTCCTCAGCGAAGGTGAAGGGGTTGGATACCGAGAAATCGTAGGCCTCAAGGGTATAGCGAACTCCCATAACGGTGCGCTTCGTGGCGTCGTCGTAGCCTTCAAGCTCGTAACGCTCGGTCATTTCGGCAAAGCAGTGGGCGGCGGTGGCGTAGTGGGCAAGACCGAGATGGCTTTTTAGTGAGGCTACCGAGGCCTCGTTGTCGGTAAAGCCGTAGGGTGCGGTCTTCTCTAAGGGAAGAGAATCTGCCCAGTCGGTATCGTGGGCGGAAAGAAGTCTGCAAAGTCTTAAAACGGTATCGTTGGCAGTCTTCATATCGAAATAGGCCTTATTGAAAACTATGTTGTAGCCTTCGCGGTTAACGGCTATCTCTCTGCCGTTACAGTCGAGGATCTCGCCGCGTTGGGCCTTGATAACGGCCTTTCTGTAGGAGATACCCCGGGCCTGCGCGATATAAAGCTCTGCGTTGGAGACCTGCAGGGAAAAGACCTGTACTGAATAGAGCACAAGCACCAGAGCCATTATTACCGATAGGACCGAAAGGCGTCTCCTGGGTTTTTTCTTAAAGGGCAATTTTCATTCTCCTTAGGGTGACAAGACTCGAACCTGTCACGCCTGATATTTATAATTTTTCACCCGACATCGTCTCATCACTTGCAATACGGCAGTATTACTGCGTTCTTCGACTTCGTCGGAGCAAAAAATTCTCCGCATATCAGG
>CAZRHF010000183.1:0-2933 GCA_964599835.1 uncultured Eubacteriales bacterium
TTGTCGCAAAATTTCGACTTCGCTTCGCTCCGCTCAGGATGACCCGGCGGCGCTGCAACCTGAAACCTGCCGCTATCCTAAAGCCTTATACAATAAGGATATTCCGCCCAGCGCAATACCGCCCTCGGATTCTATCCTGTAGCCTATCATACGGCTTATTCTGTTTTCATTCCTGATGGCGCGGCACTCAAAATACCCGGGGCTTCTGCGGTCGGTGTTCTCCCCCCAGGGTACCACCTCCACCGTGCTTTCCCCGCTTTCGGTAACGACCGTCACCCTTACGGGGATCCCGCCGTTGTTGCCAAAGCTCATTTCGGTCTTGGGTACCGCCTTCCTTACGGTAGGCCCGCCGAAATCAAAAAACTTGGTTGCGGCGGCGCAGGGTATTGCCCTTTCGGAAAGCTCCCTTGTCCTGAACTGCTCAGTAGTATCGGGATCGCTGTTAAACTGTATATCGGGTACACGGTCTTTTTCGCCGCCTACCGTAAACAGCTCAGAGAATTTATATTCGGTGTAGTATTCTTCCGGTCCCTTAACGGTCGATACCTCCGCCCACAGATAGAGCTTGTCTCCCACCGTCAGCATTGATACCACCCTTATGGGAGTCTCTGCCGTTTCGGTATAGGTAAGATGGTTTTTATAAAGGGGATAATCGGGCACCCTCCAGACCCACCACGGAATATTGAGCTGAGCGTCTTCCTCCTTGGAGTAGTAGGCAATGCTTGAATATCCGTAGGAGTTATAGTCCATAACGTAGATATTTTCTCCCGCGAGAAGCAGATACTTTCCGTCGTAGTCGGCCGAAAGGGCGTGGCGAAGATCTTCCGCCTTGATCCTGCTCTCAACCATAGCCGAGGTCTCGAATATCGAACGCTCGTTATACTGATTTGCCGAAACAAGGGTGTAGATTTTTCCGTCACTGTGAGCCCACACGAGGCGGTTGCGGCAGAGCTGAACCGTATCGGGACAGTCACATCCGATATATCCGTGCACCTGGGTCATCGGGAAGGTGACCTCCGAAACGGTAACGTCTATGACCGACCGGGATATAACCGAATCGGCAGATATGACCGAGCTTGCCGAAACGTACTTGGTGGCGTAGGTCTCCCGTTCTTTAAAAATAATAAGGCTTTCTCCCTGCTTGCCGAAGGCCGTGACCCTCTGCGCCTTATCCCCCACGTAGGCGTAGCCCCCTTCGGAAAAATAAAGAGGCTTGCCCATATCACTCCAGCATACCAGAGCCTTGTCCTTCTCGGAAGTATTACCGCCGAGGAAAAGATGAATACCGCCGTAAAGACCCTCCGCCCCACCGCCGAACCATTCAGATGTGGTCATATCAAGCACTATTCTGCAATTCTTTTCATTTTGTGATTCTTTAGAAGCAACCTTCATAACGACTTCAACGTTATTAAGCAGAACGCCGTCCTCACCTTCCTGGTAAGGTAACAGCTGCCACACTCCTTCGGTATCCTTGGGGTCGATTCCTGCGTAGTAGAACGTGATGTACTGTTTATTTACCAAGGTGTCATTTTTTAATACGAGGCACAACTGGTCGTCGGTCGGAAAAGGCTTTCCGTCCTCAAGCATACCATCCTCTACATTATCCAGCATTTCGTTGACGAGAACAGTGTGGGTAACCGTTGTATTTTTAAGCAGACTGGTAAACGTAACCTTTATCGTACTTCCGATTTCGGGCGCAGGAATATATAGCTTTGTTTCAGCTCTTGATGTTATGGTACCGTAGCTGTAATATAACCGTGCGTTATTGGTTAGCAGGTTATATCCCTCTAAAGAATTTCCACTCACAGAAGGTGTGTCGGGTACGCCATTTATTACTATCGTCGGACTATACATATCCTTATCCCGAAGCCTTATATACTGCCAGACCTCGGCATCGTCGGTGTAGATCTTGAAGATATAATAAGGCGTCCACTCGGCGTCGGAGCCATAGTCTGCGGGCCGGGCATAATAGCCCGAACAGATGCAGTAAATATCTCCGCCGTACTGAAAGATATTGCAGGTAAATTCCGCGTCGGGGAGCTCGTCGGCGGATATTGCGGCAAGGCTTATGACCCTATCATCACAGCAGTAACGGAAATCCAGACCGCCGCTGTCCTGAATAACGGTTAAAAACCAGGTCTCCCCGTCAATGACCCTGAACCATTCCTTTTTGGCATATATCTTTAGCTTGTCGGTGTTTTTATACTCGTCCAGTACGATATCGTCCCCTTCGGTACAGCGAAATGCGGGACGGGGACGAAGCATACCGTTTTTATATTCGACGTTAAGACAGTCGGTAAGCTGATCGTCCTTGACCAGCGAAATGCCGTCACGGTAGTTTACCCCACCCGACAGCTCGTTTACCGCCAGCCTTCTTATCGGTGAATTGCCTATTCTCGGCATAATTACCCTCCTAAATTACGTTCTTAACGCTCTCTGCCCTCGTCAGTCTTGCCTTTGCCTTGCGGTAAAGAAGCATAAAATATTGCTGAAGCTCACCGTCTCCCTCACCCAGAGCAAGCTTTTCAGCCACTCCGTAGGTGAATATGGTAAGCACCTTCTCCTCGGGGTAGTTAATTTCCCCCGAAAGGGAGGCAACGGGGCTGTATTCGGCAGCACCCGCCGCCTCGAAAAGATCGTCATAGACCTGATTTATAACCGTAACCGCCTTGCGCTGAAGGGCAGGATCATCGGTATATCCAAGGCTGTCCAAAGCCTTCTTGTAAATATCATTTGCCGTCACAATTTCCTCCTTGTTCAGGTTAAATGCAAAATGCAAAATGCAGAATGAATGTGTGCCTTCGGCACGATATATAGGGACAAGGGCCCGGGGCCGAGGGCCTAGGGTCGGTGTGGCTCCGCCACGGTCGAGGGGCTGACGCCGCGATATAAATCCCTAACGGGATTTGCGATATAGGCTGACGCCTGCGATA
>CAZRHF010000184.1:0-2930 GCA_964599835.1 uncultured Eubacteriales bacterium
CCGTTCTTCAGAATCGGAATCTGCTGCGTTATCCAACTGCGCCACGAGCGGAAATATTAAATTGAAAACTCTAAATGGAAAGTTGAAAATTAAGGTGTGGCTCCGCCACTTGTTATAATGAATATTGAATGATGAATAATGAATAATGAATAATTTCGGAGTGCCTTCGGCATGGTACGTATATACGTCCGTGATGAAACCTGCAACCTGTTTTCTATCGGTTGCAGACACCTCGCGCTAGCCACTATCCACTGTTCACTAATTATACCACCTTTTCGGTATACCTTCAAGAGAAATTTCGCATAATGATATAAAGAAGATGTCAAGGAGGAAATATGAAACAGTTTAAAACGGCAGTTACCGCATTTTTAATCACCCTCGGAGCCTTTTGCTCACTGCTATTTACCCTCGGAATACTTATCGTGCCTGCGCGGGTGGGAAGTCCTGAGATCTTCGCAGGGGAGAGCCTTTCGGGGGTGGACTACGCATCGGCGCCCGACCCTGTAAGCATCAAGGTGTTGTCGTCCTGCGGAGGGATTCTGCTGTACCTCGATTTTCGGTCGGTGTCGGTAGACGTCTATCTGTCGGAGGATGCCTCTGCTCTCAGAGACGCCGAGACCGATCGCTATATAGAGTTTTACGACGGCTTTGCAGGCAGGCTTTGCGACAGAATGGGAGGGCTGACTCTGGTCGGTTCGGGCGGAAAAGAGACCTATTTCGGCCCTGCTTTGGAGCAGTATCTTAAAACCGACCCCTCGAGAAGGAAGCTTGAAGAAATTACCGCCGCTTTTTTTGAAAAAATTTCAAATACAGGCTTGTCTTCCGAGGACTTTGCGTTTATAATTGAAAATGGAAGGACAGATTTAAATTTTCCGTTCTGCTACGATATGATGGAATATCTGCCCGAGCTTTTCGCAAACTGTAATTTCAGATAAATTTTTTGGAGGTGAGGATATGAAAAGGCCGATTTCCCTGATTCTTTGTTTGATTCTCGTTTTTTCTCTGTCGGCCTGCGGCGGTAAAGAGAATACCGATACCTCCTCCTCACCCTCTTCCTCTGCCCCCTCCTCGTCCCCACCCTCTTCTTCCGAGGACACCTCGTCGGAGCTTACCTCTTCGGTAGTCGGCCCCACCACCTCGGGAGGATCCGAAGGACCCTCGGGCGAGGTGGTGATTCCCGTACAGCCGCCCGAAAAGCCCGTCCTTCCCACAGATTACCGCGCCTATGACGGACTAAACGAGCTTCAGAAGGAATATTATAATAATATGCTCAGCGGAATAAACGGTATGCAGACGGGTTGGATCGTTTTGGGTGAGACGGGCGAAAACTATCAGGCCGATATCGCCGTTGTGCGCACTGCCGTTATCTCCGACCACCCCGAGATATTCTGGCTCCCCTCTTACTATGCCACCGCCGAAGCAACCTCTTCGGCAGGTGTGAAGACCGCCGTTATATACTTCTCGGTAGATGCAGAGTCGCCCCCATCCTACCTCTATTCGGTTCGCGATAAGGAACAAAAGGAAAGGGAGCTTAAGGCGGCCGTAGAGGCTCTGACCGAAAAGGTCACCGCCACCACCGCCTTTGAGATCGAGCTTCAGCTTCACGACCTTCTTTGTGCCGAGGCCGAATATAACGACGAGGTTACCGACCCCGCTATCTACACCGCCTACGGCGCCCTTGTAAATAAAAAAGCCCTCTGTGAGGGCTATTCGAGAGCAATGCAGCTCCTGCTGGAAAAATGCGGACTTCCCGCCACCGTAGTAAGCGGTGTTGCCGACGGCGAAGACCATATGTGGAACCGTGTTTTCGTTAAAGACGAATGGTATAATCTTGACGTAACCTGGGACGATATGGCAGGGGACGTATCCCACGAATATTTCAACCTGTCCGACGAGATGATCTCGGTGGATCACACCTTCCACCCCGACGTCCACGAGCTTGACGGAGAGATACTTGCCACAGGACTTACCGCCTTTAACCTTAACCGATCGGTGGCCGAGGGCACCGAGTATAACTATTTTAACCGTCTTGGCTTCGTCCTCTTTGCCGACGGTGCATCATCACTGGCGGCCTATCTTACCCGAACCGAGGACACCTTCGTGGAGGTACGCTTTGCGGGAAGAGAATTTCGCGACCGCGTTTTCGAGAACTCGGATGAATTTATCGGACGTATAAACGAGGCTCTGGCTACCGAGCAGAAGGGCTGTGGCTTTACGGTAGGCGGCTATTCGGTCTCCTCTATGGTGCTGAGACTTTATAAAAAGAAAATTTAAAGACTGTGATCCGTCGAACGGTCGGATGCGGGGTTAAAGTCTCGCGGTCCGCGGAAAAACCTCGGATCACGGTTTTTGTATTCGGAGGGCGTGCCTTGGGCTATGGCGGGAAAGTCGTTCTCGGTGTTGGCGGTAGGCTGAATCTCGTAGGTGCCGTAGGTGTTTATTATCTCCAGCGGCGTTTCGGGGTTTGAACGGAAGGGTGTCGCGGGAATTTCAAGAGGCGGTGCAAATCTTTCGTGACGACGGTCGGGATCTTTTTGTTTTTTCATACTGAAAAACTCCTTTCACCGTTATATTTCCCGAAAGAAAAATTTAAAATTCCAAGAAAATCAAGGAAAATTAAGCCCCGAAGTTGACAAAATCGAGCTTTTGATGTAATATAATTTAGCAAAACAAAATATTCGCCTTCTTAGTTCAATGGATAGAATAAACCCCTCCTAAGGGTTAGATGTGGGTTCGATTCCCGCAGAGGGTGCCAGAAAACAAAGGGACTGTTTTGACAGTCCCTTTATTTTTATCCAATCCGAAGGATTGGTATGTAATCTCGCGTGAGCGAGTATGTAATCCGTTTGCAAGGCAAACGGTATGCCATCAAAGCGTAAGCTTTGTATGTTTTTTCTTCGGATTGATTACATACATTTCTTCGAAATGAT
>CAZRHF010000185.1:0-2917 GCA_964599835.1 uncultured Eubacteriales bacterium
GCGAAGTCGAAATTTTGCGACAATGAGACTGGCTCAACTACGTTGTCGCCCTACGCGTTCGGCAGGCTCAGAATGACCCATTGTCGCAGATAACGTCGCAAAATCGCCGTAGGCGGGATCTCGGCGGAAGCTTACTACGATATACCTCGCTTATGCTCGGTGCGATATGTTTGCTTCGCAAATCCCGATAGGGATTTATATCGCGGCGTGAGCCCCTCGCCCCTGCCGGAGGCACACCGAACCTCTTACCTCTTCACTATTACTTCTTACCTAAAAAAACCGCCCGTTGGGCGGTTTTTATTATCCTAACGAATCCTTTTTGTTGGTTACTACCTGTGCGTCGTAGCAGGAGAACTTTTCGTCGATATTTTCGGGAAGAGTCTTCTTCGACAGCAGACTGACGATGGGGACGATGATAAGTCCGCCCACCATTGCGATAACGCCCGAATAAAGGGAGTTTTTGAAGATGAAGGAAAGTACGGGAATATCGGCTACCGAGAAGGTTCCGATGCTTATGAGAAGCTGTACTATCTCAAGACCGCAACCGAAGATAAAGGATGCCACGACCGAGGCCTTGGTGGTCTTCTTCCAGTAGAGACCGTAAAGGAAGGGAGCAAGGAAGGCTCCTGCCAGAGCTCCCCAGGAGACGCCCATCATCTGTGCGATGAAGACCGAATCCTTCCATACGCTGTCCTTAAGGATTGCAATAACTGCCGAAACGGCAACGAAGAAGACGATGAAGATCTGCATTATGAAGACGCTCTTCTTCTCGCTGACCTCTTTCTTTTTCTGCATTGCGGGCTTGACCACGTCCAAAGTCAGGGTAGAAGAGGAGGTGAGTACCAGAGAGGAAAGGGTAGACATAGAGGCGGCAAGCACCAGTACGATGATTATTGCGACGATCACGGGAGCAAGTTCTGAAAGCATAGTGGGAACTACCTTATCGAACATAATGGCGCCCGTCTCGGGATTGTAGTAGCCGCCTGCGATCATCTCGCCTGTGTAGAGCTTGCCGAAGCCGCCGAGGAAGTAGCAGCCGCCTGCAACGATGATGGCGAAAACTGTAGAAATAATGGTTCCCTTTTTAATGGAGCCTTCATCCTTGATGGAGTAGAACTTTCCGACCATCTGAGGAAGTCCCCAGGTACCGAGGGAGGTAAGCATAACGACCATAAAGAGGAATATGGGGTTGGGCCCGAACATTGAGGTGAAGTCAGGACCTGCCTGCTCCGAGAGGGTGGCGACCGCCTCGGTAAAGCCGCCGTTCTGCATAAGCACGGCAACGATTACAGCAATAATTCCCACAAGCATTATAATTCCCTGAATAAAGTCGTTGATCGCGGTGGCCATATATCCGCCGAAGATAACGTAGGCGCCTGTCAGCACAGCCATAACTACAACGACGACCCAGTAGGGGACGTTAAACACGTTATTGAAGAGGGAAGAAAGTCCGTTATAAAGGGAAGCGGTATAAGGAATCAAGAAGACGAATACGATAAAGGAGGCGACCACCTTAAGCTTTTTACTGTCGTAACGCTTTTCGAAGAAGTCGGGCATCGTACGGGAACCTAAATGCTGAGTCATAACGCGGGTGCGGCGTCCGAGCACCGTCCAGGCCAGAAGGGAGCCGATGAAGGCGTTGCCGAGGCCTATCCAGGTTGAGGCAAGACCGAAGTTCCATCCGAACTGTCCTGCGTAGCCGACGAAGATGACCGCCGAGAAGTAGGAGGTTCCGAAGGCGAAGGCGGTAAGCCAAGGGCCTACTGCGCGGCCGCCTAAAACGAAGCCGTCGACGTTGGTGGCGTGCTTTCTGCAATAAAAGCCTACGGCCAGCATAAGACCGAAAAAGCAGATCAGCATCGGTATTGAAATAATTGCCGTTGTTGTCATAAAATCAACCCTTTTCTGTTATTTTGAAGTGATTTTGTAACCATACTTTAACACTTTAAAGCGCGTTTGTCAAGGGTTTTATGCGCATTTTGTGATTTTTACACTTTAAAGCAAAAAAGGTGTCTGTTTCTATTGACTTTTGGCGTGTAAAAAAGTAAAATAATAATACTATTATAATTAATATGGGGAGTATTCCTTTATGACCATTGTACACCTTCTTGAACAAAACGCAAAAAATTACGGCAAAGACGTCGCTCTTGTGGAGATAAATCCCGAACAGCCCGAAACCAGAAAGTCCACATGGCACGAATTCGAGCTGGTCGAGCCCAGCCGCAGAAGCCGTCACTACCGCCGTGAGATAACCTGGGAGGTCTTCGACGAAAAGGCCAACCGCTGTGCAAATATGCTCCGTCAGAACGGAATCGGAAAGGGTAAAAAGGTCGCCATTCTTCTTATGAACAGCATCGACTGGCTTCCCGTCTATTTCGGGATCTTAAAGTCAGGAGCTCTGGCTGTTCCCCTTAACTTCCGCTATTCCTCCGACGAGATCGAATACTGTGTGGGACTTGCCGAGGCCGACGTCCTCATCTTCGGACCCGAGTTCATCGGCCGTGTTGAGGCGGTTGCCGCAAAGCTCAGCAAGACCTGCGCCCTTATATATTTAGGAAACGGCTGTCCCGACTTTTCTGAGGACTATAACGACCTCATTTCCGAATGTTCGGGTTCTTTCCCCGAATGTGAGCTTACCGAGGATGAAGACGCCGCCATCTATTTTTCCTCGGGTACCACCGGCTTCCCCAAGGCAATTTTACATAAGCACAGAAGCCTCATTCATTCCTGCCGCGTAGAGCAGGCCCACCACGGACAGACCAAGGACGACTGCTTCCTATGCATCCCACCTCTCTACCATACGGGAGCTAAGATGCACTGGTTCGGAAGCCTTCTCGTAGGCTCCAAGGCGGTCATCTTAAAGGGAACCCAATCGAAAAACATCCTTCAGGTTGCCGCTGACGAAAAATGCACCATC
>CAZRHF010000186.1:0-2902 GCA_964599835.1 uncultured Eubacteriales bacterium
ATATCTGCCGGGTTTCTGAACCGATAACAGGAGCTGTTCAAATCTTTTGTTGTCCATAATTTCTCCATATCTTTATTTTTTATATTATGATACATTAATTTCTGTTTTCTTTCAACAAATTTTTTATAATTATCGAAGAAAATAAATACAGACCGAAGATCATAACCGATATATTTTGGTCAAGGTAATTGTATCCGCACCATATCAGCAACAATACCGTCACTGAAGAAATAACAAAGGTTATAAATGATATTCTTGCTGTCGTCAGCAGACCTTCCAGAGCTTTCTCTATGATCGAGCCACCGTCAAGACCGCTTACGGGCAGCAGATTTACTATACCTAAGACTAAATTTACCCCAAACATAGTCGTGAGATCAAGAAGATAACAGAAGAAGGATAAAATGAGATTTATAAGCGGACCTGAGAGCAGTGAAACGATTTCCTCATATTTTTCAGGAGAAGACCTGAACTCTACGCCGACGGAGCCGAGTGTAAGCTTTACCGCTCTTATTTTACATCCGTATAAATACAACACGCCTACGTGTGCAAACTCGTGAGCAAGTACAGACAGCATCAGCGGACAGAAAAGTCCCACTTTGTCCGTAGCAGCAAAAACAGCAAGCATCGAAACGAAAAGATAAGATACCGTCACCTTAACGTCGCAAATACTAAAATTCAAAGCTCTCTTCCTTTAAAACAAGATCGATACTCGTGTCGAAAAGCGCGTACTCAGAATACTCATCGATAAGAGCTTTATACCCCTTGCTGTCTGTAAATCTAATAACGGTAACAAATATTACGATAAAAAAAGCTACCGCAACCTGAGCAATAAGTATCCTGCCGTATATTTTAAAAATTTCCGTAATATCATCCCCTTTATAGGAATTTCTATTGTAAAAATGCGCAGTTTATGATAAATTATAATATATAAAACCTAAGGAGTAAATATGCCCTACCTTCCAATTACAAAAGAAGAAATGAAATGCTACGGTTGGACCGTTCCCGACATAATAATAGTTACCGGTGACGCATACGTTGACCATCCGAGTTTCGGTACCGCCATAATATCACGTGTACTCTGTGCCGCAGGCTTTAGTGTTTGTATAATTCCTCAGCCGAGGTGTGACGCAGATTATACAAGGTTTGGTCGCCCGAGACTTGCTTTCTTTGTTAACGGCGGCAACATCGACTCGATGGTAGCCCACTATACAGCCGCAAAGAAAAAGCGCAGTGATGACGCATATACCCCCGGAGGAAAAGCGGGTGCACGACCTGACCGTGCTACTATAGTATACTGCAAAAAGCTTCGCGAGCTCTACGGCGACGTTCCCATTGCGATCGGCGGCGTTGAAGCCTCGCTCAGACGGTTTGCACATTACGACTACTGGGACGACAGAGTCCGCCCGTCAATACTTATTGACAGCGACGCCGACCTTCTTATGTTCGGTATGGGCGAGAAGCACGTAGTAGAGATAGCAAACCGACTGTCAGTTGGCGAAAGTATATCCGATATCACCGACGTTTTAGGAACCTGTTACAAGGTCAAGACCTCAGAATACAAATGGTGCTCCTGCTCGGAATGTCCCTCTTACGAAACGGTAAGCGCTGATACTGAAACAGGCAGAAAACAATATGCAATAGCTACAAAAATTCAGCAAAATGAACACGATGCTGTTCGCGGAAAGACCGTTATCCAAAAGCACGGAAACTATATTGTTGTTCAAAATCCTCCGATGCCTCCTCTCTCCACCGAGGAGCTCGACTCGGTATACGAGCTTCCGTTTATGCGTAACTATCACCCGTCCTACGAAAAACTCGGCGGCGTACCCGGCATAGCCGAGGTCAAGTTTTCGATTGCACATAATCGCGGATGCTTCGGAGCCTGCAATTTCTGTTCGATCGCATATCATCAGGGTAGGCAGATCGCAGTAAGAAGTCACGAATCTGTACTCAGAGAAGCCGAGATCATTTCCAAGATGGATGATTTTAAGGGCTATATCCACGACGTAGGAGGACCTACCGCGAATTTCCGCTTTCCTTCCTGTGAAAAGCAACTAAGGAACGGTTTATGCGCAGGTAAGAAATGCCTTTCACCAAAACCCTGCACAAACCTGACGATAGACCACTCTGACTATCTTTCTCTTCTTCGTAAAATCAGGAAGATGAAAGGTATCAAAAAGGTATTTGTGCGCTCGGGTATTCGGTTTGACTATCTTATTGCCGATAAAGACGAAGAATTTTTCAAGGAGCTCGTAAGAAATCACGTCAGCGGACAGCTCAAGGTCGCTCCCGAACATTGCTCTGCCGCAGTACTTTCGGCAATGGGAAAGCCTGAGATAGAAACCTATTTAAGGTTTAAAAAGCGCTTTTACGAGCTTACAAAAAGCGAAGGCAAAGAGCAATTCCTCGTCCCTTATCTTATGTCGTCACATCCCGGAAGTACTATGAAGGATGCAATAGAGCTTTCTGTATTTCTCAAAAAAGAAGGTCTGCGTCCCGAGCAGGTTCAGGATTTTTACCCAACTCCAGGAACAGTTTCAACCTGTATGTATTACTCCGGATTTGATCCCTATACAATGGAAAAGATCTACACAGCAAAAACGATGGAAGAAAAGGCACAACAGCGAGCCCTCCTGCAATATTTCCTTCCTCAGAACAGAGAGATAGTGCTGAAAGCTCTTAAAAAGTACGGAAGGACCGATCTCATCGGAAACGGAAAGACCTGTCTTGTAGCCGATAACGAAAGGCCTGCCGCAGGGAAACGACCGACAGCGCCGCAAAGAAAGAAATCAGTCATTCGTAACAAGCACAAACCGAAAAAGAAATAAAAAAAACCGCACACCTGATATGGACTGCCCCAAATTGTGCGGACAGCACAAAAAGAACCCTATGGTAGTAAAAA
>CAZRHF010000187.1:0-2876 GCA_964599835.1 uncultured Eubacteriales bacterium
TGCAATGTGTTTTTTCATAAGCTCTACAGACTTATAGCCTGCGGTGATATCAACGCCTGCGGCGGCGTAACTTTCAGACATAGATTTGTTATGCATAATTTTTATTCCTTTCCGTTCCAACAGTAAGTACATAATTTACACGGTTCTAAACCGATTGCTTTAATAATTCCTTCGAGTGACTGAAATTCAAGAGAGGTGAAGTTGAGTTTTTCGCAGATGGTCTTTCTCAGCCTCTGTCCGCGCTCGGTGGAGGAGTCGCTGTATTCTTCGATGTGTTTAAGTCCCTCTTCCCCTTCCAGCTCGATTATGGTCTTTCGGGCGATAAGGTCAAGGTCGCTGTTGTTGCTTGAAAAGCTTAAATATTTACAGCTGTACATAAGGGGCGGACAGGCCGACCTTATGTGCACCTCCCTGGCGCCGTTGTTATAAAGAAAATCGACCGTTTCCTTAAGCTGGGTACCCCGGACGATAGAATCGTCTACGAAGAGGAGCTTTTTATCCTTAATGAGGTCGGGCACCGGCACCTGCTTCATTTTTGCCACCCTGTTTCGGTCTTCCTGACGGGTGGGAGTGAAGCTTCGCGACCAGGTGGGGGTGTATTTTATAAAGGGTCGGGCATAGGGGGCCTTGGAGTTGTTTGCATAGCCTATGGCGTGAGGTACGCCCGAGTCGGGTATTCCTGCCACCGAATCGATGTCCTGAGCAATTCCCTGCTGTCGGTCGTTTTCGGCAAGTATTTCACCGTTTCGGCACCTCATTACCTCAACGTTTACGCCCTCGTAGGTGGAGGTGGGGTATCCGTAGTAGCTCCAGAGGAAGGAGCATATCCGCATTTCGGATTCAGCCTCGCTCAGCACGGTGCATTTCTCGGCAGTAAGCTCGACTATTTCGGCGGGGCCAAGCTCCTTATAGTCTTCGTATTCCAGCTTCTGATAAGCGAAGGATTCGAAGGCGACACAAAAGCCGTTTTCGTTTTTGGCAACAAGGACGGGAAGGCGACCCAGCTTATCTCTTGCGGCGATAAGGGTTCCCTTATCGGTAAGTATTAAAATTGAGGCAGAGCCTTTAATTTCCTCCTGAGCGAAACGGATTCCGTCGGTAAAGTTATCTTTCTGATTAATGAGGGCGGCAACCAGCTCGGTCTTGTTTATTCCGCCGCCGTTCATCGGCAGAAAATGTCCGCCGTTGTCGACGAGATATCTTGAAATAAGGTCTTCCGCATTGTTTATTGCGCCTACCATACAGATGGCGTAGGTGCAGAACTTTGAGCGGACGAGAAGGGGTTGGGGGTCGTAATCGCTTATACAGCCGATGGCGGCTTTGCCTTTTGCCTCGTCGAAGATGTGCTCGAACTTGGTGCGGAATGGTGAATTTTGTATGCTGTGAATTTTGCGCTGCATACCGATCACGGGGTCGTATGCGGCGATACCCGCGCGGCGGGTTCCTAAATGGGAATGATAGTCGGTTCCGAAAAAGACGTCGGAAATGGCGTCATTTCTACTGACTACTCCGAAAAAGCCTCCCATAAATACCTCCTGTGGTTAATGCGTGAAAAATTATACGTTATATTCTGCAGCTACCTTTGCGTCTTTCGCCAGAACTGCGTCGGCGTCGGCCTTTCTTCTTTCGTCCAGCTTCTTTGCAAGGCTGTCGTCCGAAAGGCTTATTATTTCGGCGGCTAAGAATGCGGCGTTTGCGGCACCGTTTATGGCAACGGTGGCGACCGGGATTCCCGAAGGCATCTGAACAGTTGCAAGAAGGGCGTCCATTCCTTCGAGGGAGGATTTTATGGGAATTCCGATTACGGGAATGGTGGTATTGGCGGCAATGGCTCCTGCAAGGTGGGCGGCCATTCCTGCGGCACATATCATTACGCCGTATCCGTTTGCTCTTGCATTTACGGCAAACTCACGTGCCTGCTCAGGAGTTCTGTGGGCAGAGTAGATGTGTACCTCAAAGGGGATATCAAAGTCTTTTAAGACCTTGATCGCCTTTTCAACGACGGGAAGGTCGCTGTCGCTTCCCATAATTATTCCGACTTTTTTCATTTTATTTCCTCCAAAATATAATATAAGGCAGTTCGACCCCATAAAGGATTGCGAACTGCCCAGACGGTCGACATAGAACACGGTGCTTTTGCTTCCACGTGGTTATCCACTTATCCGTCAGTTACAAAAGCCCAAAATCTGACCCTAATATTTTAACATTTTTAAGGCAAAAGGTCAAGCAAAATAACCTCGAAAAAAGGTCTTTCGGGCAGTTTTGGTAAGTATATAAAAATATACTTTAAAAAACGGCAGAAGTATGGTATAATATGCAGAAACAATTATGTTCTTTAAAGAAAGCGTGTTAATATGTCAATGTTATTCCATCAAAAGCTCCCCATACCTAAGGAGATAAAGGAACAGTATCCCTTAAAGGCCGAGGTCATAGAGAAGAAGGCCAAAAGGGACGCTGAAATTAAAAAGGTATTCACGGGAGAAAGCGATAAATTCGTGCTTATAATCGGCCCTTGCTCCGCTGACAGCGAAGAGCCTGTTATGGACTATATCCACAGACTCAGAGTGCTTCAGGACAGAGTGGCTGACAAGATACTTATTATCCCCCGCATCTACACCAACAAGCCCCGTACCACCGGAGAGGGCTATAAGGGAATGATTCATCAGCCCGACCCCAGTCAGAAGCCCGATATGATGAAGGGACTTCTTGCCATCCGTCACCTGCACACCCGCGCTATCGACGAGACGGGATTTTCCTGCGCAGACGAGATGCTTTACCCTGAAAACTACCGCTATCTTGACGACCTTTTGGGCTACGTTCCAATCGGTGCCCGTTCGGTAGAAAACCAGCAACACCGCCTTGTTTCCAGCGGAATG
>CAZRHF010000188.1:0-2741 GCA_964599835.1 uncultured Eubacteriales bacterium
TTCCAACGGCTACGGCGAAAGCATTGCAAGGCTCAGCAATATGCTGGGAGGCGGAGTTATCGTTCAAAGATTCGGCGATCTTATAAGAGGACGCCGTTCCACACAGAGCCGCATCGACGAGGCCTTTATCACCCCCACCCTGAACGCTACCCCGGGAGATCTGAGTCTTGTTCTTCCCAAGCGTATTCTTGACGGAATTATCGAGATGATATATGCTCTTGACAAGGTTGCTCCCGGCACCGCAAATGAGGACACCCTTCTTTACGGCGTTGAGGTCAAGTTCTATAATATGGAGGTCGAGGTGGATGAAGATCTACAGTCCCGCCATAAAGGACTTTACATTATCGGAGACGGAAGCGGTATCACCCACTCCCTCTCCCACGCGTCGGCCAGCGGCGTTTACGTAGCCCGCAAAATAGCAGAAAGCAATTAGGGGGACGAAAAAATGAACTTTTTAGAGGAACGTATACTTAAGGACGGACTTGTAAAAGCCGGTAACGTTTTAAAGGTCGACAGCTTTTTAAATCACCAGATGGACATCGAGCTTATGGACAAGATGGGCGAGGAGTTTTATAACCGCTTTAAGGACGCAGGAGTTACCAAGATACTCACCATCGAAGCCTCGGGAATTGCCATTGCCTGCTCGGTAGCACGCTGCTTCAAGGTGCCTATGGTGTTTGCCAAAAAGTCGAAAAGCGTTAATATCGACGGTGAAATGTATGTGGCTGAGGTTGAGTCCTTCACCCACAAAAACACCAACAACGTTATCGTTTCCAAGAAATTTTTAAGCCCTGAGGACAGGGTGCTGATAATCGACGATTTCCTTGCCAACGGATGTGCCCTTCAGGGACTCATCTCCATTACCGAAAGCGCAGGCGCAAAGGTGGTCGGCCTCGGAATTGCCATTGAAAAGGGCTTCCAGATCGGCGGCAGGGTCATAAGAAATCTCGGCTACCGCCTCGAATCCCTTGCCATCGTCGACGAAATGGACAGCGAAAAGGGAACCCTTAAATTCAGAGAACAGTAACTAAAAAACCTCCACTCATTGAGTGGAGGTTTTTTAGGGAAAGGGGAAGAGGGAAAAGATGCGATGTGTCTCCGACGGATGTATAAACACCTCATCCACCACTCCGTGCCCAACAGGGCCGTCCCCCTTTGTCACTTCGCGACATTTCCCCCACACCGTGGGGGAATCTTCCCCTTCTCCCTGAGGAGAAGGCTCACTTTTACGCAAGTTTCTTCACGGACGTTTATGTATTCCGTGGCGGAGCCACACATTTTTTATTATTTATTCTTTCTTGTTTATTATTTCAAAACAAGGTAT
Organism: uncultured Eubacteriales bacterium; assembly: GCA_964599835.1. Lineage (GTDB taxonomy): Bacteria > Bacillota > Clostridia > Oscillospirales > Acutalibacteraceae > SFWF01. Next base: position 1,325 of record CAZRHF010000188.1, read on the forward strand.
CGCTGTCGATGCCCAGATCCCAGAAAAGGCGGGAGAGGACGTATTTATCTCTGATATCCTTGGTAAATCTGAAAGCGGAGGGCACCAGACTGTCGTCTATGCCTACGTCCGAAAAGCTTTCGGGGATGTTTATGATCTTAAGGAGCTTTCTTATCTCATCGGAGGAGGGGAGCTCCTCATTTATTATTCTTAGGATCTCCTGCCAGTTATCTGCTATCCTCTCAAACCTTTCGGGATGGGTGGCCGGATCATACTTACCTTCTTTTTTCTCCAGCGCGATCATACTGTCGGCCCCCGAGCCCACAAATTCGCGGAGGGCTTTTGCGTGGGCGGCATAGTCGAAGGACTTTACATAAGCCTCGGCCCTTTCCCTGACCGGGGTCATATTTTTTAGCTTTTCGTAAAGCTCCACCGCCACCAGAGTGGCAATAGCACACTGAATCCCGTGGGTATCGGTCTTGGTGCCGAAGGAAACTCCCCTCATATCGAAAACGTGGGAGATGTAATGCTCCACGCCCGAGGCAGGACGGGAGACCCCTGCATATTCAGCGGCGGCTCCGCTTATGATAAGACCTTCAAAGACCCTTTTTACGGCCAGCTTCTCCCCTTTTGCAAAGGCTTCGGCCACGTCGACGCAGTTTTTGAGTGCTCCCCTCATAAGAGAGGCGATCTCCTCGCAATAGTATTCGCCCGTTATGATATGAGCGATCCTCCATTCACAGATAGCCACGTATTTTGCCAGCATATCGCCTATTCCCGAGGACAGCATCCTTTCGGGGGCGGACGCAAGAATGTCAAGATCTCCGATGACCGTATCGGGAGCCTTGGAGTTCAGCGAAATTTTAAGTCCGTCCCGCTCCATAGAGGAGGTTGCCGAGGCGTAGCCGTCCATTGAAGGGGCGGTTGCCAGAATGATATAGGGCAGGTCGGCGGTCGCCGCAACTATTTTACAGATGTCGTTTATAACACCCGAGCCGACACCCAAAACGGCATCGCAGTCGGCAGGCTTATGCATAAAAGCGAGGCCCACACTTTTTTCGTCGGGGACGGGGCGCTCCTCCTTGAATATGTAGGAAACGACCTCTGTTCCCGCCGAGGTTATAAGCTCCTCTGCCCTTTTCCCTGCCACACGGTAGGTGTTTTTATCGGCAACGAGGTAGAGCTTTTCAGCCCCCAGTTCCTTTACCCTTTCGGCAATTCGGGAAAGCTCTCCCTCCCCGATATAGACCCTTGTTCCAAAGGTGTGAAGTCTGCCGCAGGCGCAGGAAAATTTATTATACTTTTCAAGCTCGGAAAGCACACCCTCCTCGGCATATTCCTCGCCGTTTACGATGGCTCTGAAGCGCTTTATTCCGTCAGCGAGGGTGGTGTTTTCCGAAAAAACGCTTGAAGTTCCGACAACAAAGATATTTGCTCC
>CAZRHF010000189.1:0-2740 GCA_964599835.1 uncultured Eubacteriales bacterium
CCCTTGCTTTTTCTATAAATCAAAAAAGACACTTTCAAAACCGAAAGTGTCATAGCGGGTTACAAGCTTTGATAAAGATATATTTGCCTACCGAAAAAGAGGATGTATTATTTTCAGCGTGTTAAGTTATATTGCAAACTATCGTTTGCAGTTATATTTGACCTACGGTCAAGTTATATAAAAGCCATACGGCTTTCGTTATATTATATTCGCCCAATAAACTGTCCGAAGGACAATATAACGATGCGAAGCATCATATAACTGCGAAGCAATATAACTCGCCGCAAGGCGAATATAACTGAGGCGTACTTCCTTACGGAGTACGCCTCAAGAGGGGTTTTTATTATTTTATAACGTCACAGCCCATATACTTGCGGAGGGCTTCGGGTACGGTAACGGAACCGTCCTCGTTCTGATAGTTTTCGAGGATGGCGGCAACGGTACGGCCGACGGCAACGCCCGAACCGTTAAGTGTGTGGACAAACTGCGCCTTATCCTTGGGGGTCTTCTTGAAGCGGATGGAGCCGCGGCGTGCCTGATAATCCTCGAAGTTGGAGCAGGAGGAAATTTCAACGTAACGGCCGTAGGAGGGCATCCAGACCTCGATATCGTAGGTCTTGGCGGAGGAGAAGCCGAGGTCGCCCGAGCAGAGGCAGACGACTCTGTAGGGAAGGCCTAAGCCCTGAAGCACGCGCTCGGCATCGTTTGTGAGCTTTTCAAGCTCCTCGTAGGAATTCTCGGGATCGGCAAATTTAACAAGCTCGACCTTATTGAACTGATGCTGACGGATGAGGCCTCTTGTGTCTCTTCCTGCCGAACCTGCCTCGGCACGGAAGCAGGCCGAATATGCACAGTATTTAATGGGGAGCTGTGCGCCGTCTAAGATCTCATCGCGGTGCATATTGGTTACGGGAACCTCGGCAGTGGGGATGAGGAAATATTCGTTATTTGAAAGCTTGAAGGCATCCTCCTCAAATTTGGGAAGCTGACCCGTAGCGGTCATAGAGGCGCGGTTGGCCATAAAGGGAGGAAGAATTTCGGTATAGCCGTGCTCGGTGTGGGTGTCGAGGAAGTAGGAGATTATTGCACGTTCAAGACGGGCACCGAGACCCTTATAGAAATGGAAACGGGTGCCTGTAACCTTTGCGGCGGTCTCGGGGTCTAAGATACCGAGATCCTGTCCGATGTCCCAGTGTGCCTTGGGCTCAAAACCGAAATCCTTGGGGGTTCCGTTTCTTCTGATTTCGGGGTTACAAGAATCGTCGGCACCGATGGGGGTGGTGTCGGAGGGAATGTTGGGGATCATAAGAAGAAGGCTTCTCTGCTTGTCCTCGATCTCGGCAAGCTTCTGATCGTCGGCCTTTATCTTATCGGAAATTTCCTTCATTTCGGCAAAAATTGCGGTAACGTCCTTGCCCTCTTTCTTATACTGAGGAATCATTTTGGAAACCGAATTCTGCTTTGCCTTAAGCTCCTCAACCGCCGAGATTATCTCGCGGCGCTGAATGTCGAGCTCTAAAAGCTGATCGATCTCTTTATCGAGGTTTCCGTTACGGTTTTTAACCGCCTGCTTTACCCTTTCGGGGTCCTGTCTTACAACTTTGATATCTAACATTTTTCTATCTCCTTATACCCGCCTAATCGGTGAGTCTTTTTGCAAAATCTTTAAGCTCGTCCTTGTTATAGAACTCGATGGTGATGGTGCCCTTGCCGCCCTTGCCGGGGGTTATTTTAACCGCACGGCCAAGCTCGCTTTTTATGGCAAGCTCAACCTCGGTGTAAAATTTATCCTGCGGCTTTTCGGCCTTTTTCTTTTCGGGCTTCTTTTTAAGCATAAGCTCCAGCTCGCGAACCGAGGCTCCCGCCAAAGCGATGCGAAGCATTGCGGCGCGAAGGTCACTTCCCTTTTCGGCACCCAACATTGCCCTTGCGTGTCCTGCCGAAATTTTACCCGCCTTCAAGGCTTCGGTCTCGCCGGGGGTCAGGTCCAGAAGGCGAAGGGTGTTTGCCACGGCCGAACGGGATTTTCCCATACGCTCGGCAACCTGCTCTTGCGTCAGTCCGTAGGAGACCATAAGTGAGCGGTAGCCCAGGGCTTCTTCCACGGGGTTCAGGTCCTCACGCTGAAGATTTTCGATAAGGGCAACCTCGGCGGCCTCCCTTTCGTCCATCTCCTTTATAACGACGGGAACGGTGCGAAGTCCTGCCATTCTACAGGCGCGCCAGCGGCGTTCACCCGCGATTATCTCATAGCCTCCCGCCGCCTTTGAGCGGACGAGGATGGGCTGTAAAAGTCCGTGCTCTTTTATTGAATCGGCAAGCTCAGAAAGTGCCTGCTCGTCAAAATCCTTTCGGGGCTGATCGCGGTTAGGCTCTATCTGGGAAAGCATAACCTCCGCAGACAGGGTCTCTTCGCTGTTTGCGTTGAAAAGTGAATCAAGTCCGCGGCCGAGGCCGCCTTTTTTATCTGCCAAGAGGTTCACCTACCGTTTCTCTTTAAAAATTCCTGCGCCAGGTCGTCGTAGGCGCGGGCTCCCTTGTTTCGGGGGTCGTAATACTGTATGGGCTTTCCGTAGCTCGGGGCTTCGGACAAGCGGACGGCACGGGGAATGGTCGTGCCGTAAAGCTCTTTACTGAAGAAGCGTTTGACCTCGCTTACGACCTGCTGAGTGAGGTTAAGTCGTCCGTCAAACATAGTGAGAAGCACACCTTCAATGTCGAGTTCCGGATTAAGGCTCTT
>CAZRHF010000190.1:0-2431 GCA_964599835.1 uncultured Eubacteriales bacterium
ATACTTAAATATCCCCATATAAAAGAGAACTGCGTTATCGTCTGGCTGGGCGGCTTCGGTCACCATATGCCTGACGGCGCGTCGGAATTTAATATGAGGCAGGATATCGCCGCCGCAAGAATAGTTTTCGGATGCGGTGTTCCCGTGGTTCAGCTTCCCTGCGCAGGTGTGGTGGATCATTTTTACACCACCAAGCCCGAGCTGGAATACTGGCTTAAGGGCAAGAATCCTCTTTGTGACTATCTGGCCGAAAATACTATAAATGAAGCCGAATCCTATGCTGAAGGCCGCCCCTGGTCGAGAGTAATTTGGGACGTTACGGCGGTAGCGTGGCTTTTAAACGATGAAAACCATTTTATGAAGTCCTGTCTTGCCCACGCCCCCATTCCTCAGTACGACTATCAGTACGCATTTAACTCCAACCGACATTTTATCTGCTACGTCTACCACATCCACCGTGACAATCTCTTCGCCGACCTGTTTCGAAAACTGGCCGAGTGATAGCAGGTTCCACCGCCGGCGGGCCATACTGAGCAAGATATTCGTGTGGTGCGCCGCGGAAGCACCAAATCCATTAACGTATCGTAGGGGAGGGGCTTGCTCCTCCCGTTGCTATTCTCTTAAAGGTCAGGGAAAGTCAAAAAATATTTACAGTTTTTTCACATTTGCCTATTGACATTTAAGGGAAAAGGTGGTAAATTAATAATGCAATTAGCACTCGGGCGAATAGAGTGCTAATTCATAGCACATAATATAAACGAGGAGGGAAAGCATGGATCTTGCACCGCGAAAAAAAGCCATAATTGCCGAAATCGTCAAGGCTTATATTGAAACGGGTGAGCCCATCGGCTCAAAAATTCTTGCTACCCGCCTTGAAAACGCCCCCTCTTCTGCAACACTTCGAAACGAGATGAGCGACCTTTGCGAAATGGGCTATCTCGAACAGCCTCACACCTCTGCAGGACGTGTTCCCACCAAAATGGCCTACAAGCTCTACATTTCCGAGCTTATGCCGAAAACCGCCCTCTCTGAGGAACGTAAGGAAATAATCGACCAAATGCTTGAACCTGCCAAAAGCGACCCCGAAGCCATCGGAAGCGCCGCGGCAGAGGTGCTTTCCCGACTGACCGGCCTCCCCGTGGTGTCGGTAACCGGCTCACGGCAGGGAATGAGGCTTAAAAGAATAAGCCTTATGCCGGTAGGCCGAAGCGTCGCGGTAGTTTTCGTCGTTTCGGACGACGGACGTACGAGAAACCGTCTCGTTCATCTCGACTCTCCGATAGACGCCCGCCTTATTTCGGTCTTCGATAGGATATCGGCCGAAAAGATATGCTTAAAGGATATATCCTCCCTCGATATGGCATATCTTCAAAGTATAGTCGCCTCGTCGGGTCTTGATGCTTTGGCTTTAGCCCCGCTCTTTTCCTGCGTTTTCGAGCTTGCCGAAAAGCTCCGTACGACTCAGGTGGATATGGGCGGCGCGGCAAACCTCTTTTCGGTTTGTCGGTCGGATATGCAGGCAAAAAGCATTTTGGATCTGCTTTCCGCGGGCGACGTGGTTTATAACATTCTTTCCTCGGCAACCTCCCCCATTGAGGTGGTCTTCGGAGACCAGACCGAATATCTGGAGCTGAAGCCCACCGGTCTTGTGGTGGCCTCCTACGGAAAGGGTGACAAATACGGAAAGCTTGCCGTTATAGGCCCTACACGAATGGCCTACGAAAATATACTTCCCAGCACAGCCTACGTTGCTGAAAAGGTAGGCGGGATGATATCAGAGGTACTTAAAGGATTGGAGGAATATTAAAAATGTCCGAAGAAATAAAGCAGGAACAGACCGAAACTGCCGCACCTGAGGCAGAGTCTGCTCCGAAGAAAGAAAAGAAGCCGAGAAAAAATGCCGAGCTTGAAAAGGTAAAGGCCGAGCTTGAACAGAAAAACGACCTTCTGCTCAGAACCGCCGCCGAATTCGACAACTACAAAAAGCGCACCGAAAAGGAAAAGATCACGACCGCCGAGTACGCAAAGGCTCAGGTTATGAAGACCCTCCTTCCCATACTCGACAATGCCGACCGTGCAAAGGAGTTTGAGCAGGGAACCGAGCAGTTCAATAAGGGAATCGAAATGATAGTAAAACAGCTTTCCGATCTGAGCTCGAAGCTTGGCCTTGTAGAGATAGGCGCGGTAGGGGAGCAGTTCGACCCCAACCTTCACGAAGCAATAATGCACATTGAAGACGAGTCTTTAGGCGAAAACGTTATCGCACAGGTGCTCCAGAAGGGCTACAAATTCGGCGACACCGTCGTCCGTCCCGCAATGGTGCAGGTTGCAAATTAAAACAATTCATTAAATAAACAATTTCATTTTAATAAAGGAGAAATTCACAATGGGAAAAATCATCGGAATCGACTTAGGTACAACTAACTCCTGC
>CAZRHF010000190.1:2441-2714 GCA_964599835.1 uncultured Eubacteriales bacterium
AATGCAGAGGGTGCAAGAACTACCCCGTCGGTAGTAGCCTTCTCTAAGACAGGCGAGCGTATGGTAGGTCAGGTTGCAAAGCGTCAGGCCATCACCAACCCCGACCGCACCATTAGCTCTATCAAGCGCGATATGGGTACCACCAACACCGTATCCATCGACGGAAAGGCATACACTCCTCAGGAGATCTCGGCCATCATTCTTCAGAAATTAAAGGCTGATGCTGAGGCATATCTCGGCCAGACCGTTACCGAGGCCGTTATCACCGTTCCT
>CAZRHF010000191.1:0-2685 GCA_964599835.1 uncultured Eubacteriales bacterium
ATTGCAATGAATGTCGTGCAAAATTAAATATTATAATTTAATTTTGCCAAAGCCATTTAACAAATGGCTTGTCGAAACGCGTTAAAAGCGTTTCGACTAACTACAATCATTATAACTAAACCGGTGATATTATGAAGCTTAATTTTAACCGCACTCAAAAGGGTATCATTACCTACCCTCTCCACAGCCACACTGAATATGAAATTATGCACTATATAAGCGGTGAGGGTTTTCTTAAGGCCGAGACGGGAGATATTCCATTTCGACCGGGTACTGTTGTAATCATGCCGCCGGGCATTATTCACGGCTCCGCCTCGAAAAAGGGATTTGTGAATATTTCCATAAGCGGAAGCTTTAACAGCAAGCTGAGCTTTAAAGAGCCTGTGGTTATGTGCGATAATGAAAAGCAGGAGGGGCGGTTGCTGGCCGAGCTGCTTTACGATAACCGCTTCGACAGCGGGGATTTTATATCAAGTCTGTGCGAAACATATATTTTATTTCTGCTTTCCCGCCTCACGCCGGTAAGCGATATAGAGCGAGGGATAAACGGAATTATAACCGAAATTTCGGAAAAGGCCTATGACGCCGATTTTGAGCCGAGACAGGCTCTTATTAAAAGCGGCTATGCCGAGGATTATATCCGAAACAGATTTAAAGCCAAAACGGGCAAGACCCCGACCCGGTTTTTAACCGAAGTGAGGATAAACCGCGCCTGCTTCCTCATTGACGTTTATAAGGACAGCTATTCTTTAACCGAGATATCCGAGCAGTGCGGCTTTAACGATTACATCTATTTTTCAAAACGCTTTAAGAGCATCACGGGACTCTCCCCTGCCGAATATAAAAAGAGGACAAAAAATAAATCGAGCTTTCATACAGTTTAAACATATATAAAAAGCTTAAGCGTGAAAAGATTATGGAGTTTTTCTCTTTTTGGAGCGGTCGAAAAGTGTTATAATGGAAGGCGAAAGAAGGCAACGCTATGAAACGTATCGCTTTGCAAAAAATGGTTTTATCGGGAGTTTTTGCGGCTCTTATTTTCGTTATGACCGCCTTTTTGTCCTTTCCTCTGCCCGGAGGAGGCTATGCAAATCTCGGCGACTGCTTTGTGCTGACGACAGGTCTTATGATCGGTCCGATTTACGGCGGTCTTGCGGCGGCGGTATTTGCTTTGGCCGCAGGCAAGGCTACGGCTAAATTCGGTCTTGTAAGGCTCGGTCTTTCTGCCGTATTATCCGAAATTATAATGGTTTTGGGATATTTTCTTTTCGAAAGCTTTCTTTACGGCCTTATCGGTGCCGCGGCAAACACGGTAGGTAACTCTGTGCAGGGACTTATCGGAGCTATAGCGGCGGTCGTCCTTTCGGGCGTTCTGTTTAAAACGGTAATTACGAATAAGATTAGGAAATGACCACTGCGGGTAAGTTGCTGCGGGAGGAGCAAGCCCCTCCCCTACACTCACAGAAAATCCCTAAGCTCACCCATACCGCGGTCGTTTTTGTTGCATAAAAGTCTGATTTGTGGTAGAATATTTTTAAATTACAGCCTAAAACTTTAAATATATTCACCTTTGGAGACGTTTATGAGATTTACTGAATACAAGGAGGAGATCCTTCGCGGCTCCCCCGATTTTCCAATTGAATACTACTATGTGGACGGCGAGCACAGCCAGTACGTTATGCCACTTCACTGGCACAGAGAGCTTGAGATAATCAGGGTCAAAAGCGGCAGGCTCACCCTTTTTCTTAACAATATGGAATATATTTTAGAGCGTGGGGACACGGTCTTCGTGGGTCCCGGTGTGCTTCACAGAGGGGAGCCCGAGGACTGTGTTTATGAGTGTTTGGTTTTCGACCTTAATATGCTCTGCCGCTATTCTTCGGGAAGGATAGCCGACCTTATTCTCCCGCTCATCATCGGAAGTGCCGAGATAGAGCGGCTTTGCCCCCCTGAGGACACCGAGCTTGCCTCTACGGTGGGCGGTCTTTTCTCGGCGGTCGAGGGAAGAAAGGATTTCTACCAGATAGAGGTCTTTTCCCTTGTGGCCAAAACCGTTTATCTTCTTTATAAAAACGGTCACGTAACCCTGCGTGCGGCCTCCAAACGCTCCGACCGACAGAGGGACACCATGGCAGAGCTGCTGGACTATATCGAAAAGAATCTCACCTCAAAAATAACCCTTACCGAGCTCTCCCGTGTCTCAGGAATTAACGAAAAGTATCTTTGCCGATTTTTTAAGGAGTTTTCGGGCTACACTCCGACAGATTATGTAAACCGAATGAGGGTGGAACGGGCTGTAAACGAAATGACGGTCGGGGGCAAAAGCATCACCGACGCCGCCTTCGATTCAGGCTTTAACGAGCTTTCATATTTTTCGCGGATCTTTAAAAAGTATATGGGACTGACCCCCAGAGAGTTTCTGAGGGTACGAAAAAGTAAATAATACCCTGCCTTCACGGTTAAAAAAATTTGTTGGAATTAAACCTATATTTTTTCTTTACATACGGTATATTTTGGGTTAAAATATAATATAAATTATTTTTTGTATCTTAAATTCTGGAGGAATTTTTATGAGTAACGTCCGTCCCGAAACAATGGAGCGTATAACAACTCCCGAGCTCGCCGCAAAATTCATCGACGAGCAGATAAAAGAGGTTCGCGCTCAGGTTGGCGACAAGAAGGTTC
>CAZRHF010000192.1:0-2685 GCA_964599835.1 uncultured Eubacteriales bacterium
ACCCACTCTGAAAACTCCCACGACAGTGAGTGTCCCATGGAGGAAATGCTTCTCGCTCACCTTAACAAAAACTGCCCTATAATGGCGGTTACCGACCACTTCGACACCTGGTTTTTTGACGACTACGACATTTTTACGCCCATAAAGACTGCGGCGGAAGAGGCCGACCGACTGAACGAAAAGTATAAAGGTAAGGCGCTTATTCTAAAGGGCTTCGAGATAAGCGAGGGCTTCTGGTATCCCGAGGTTGCAAAAAAGGTTTATACCCTTGCCGACTACGACGTGGTTATAGGCTCTATTCACACCGTAAGGGAAGAAAACCGCCGTATGCCCTATTCCTGGGAGGATTTCGAGCCCTTTGGCGAGGAAAAGCTGACCCGCTTTGCGGAGGCCTATCTCAGGGACGTTAAGTTTTTGGCAGAGAATGAAGATGTTGATATTCTTGCCCATCTGACCTGTCCTCTGAGATATATAAACGGAAAATTTAAGAAGAATTTTTCTCTTAAACCCTTTGAAAACGAAATCGAAGAGATACTTAAAATAATAATCGAAAGAAATATCGCACTTGAGGTCAACACCTCGTCTTACGGAGTTCTCGGCGATTTTATGCCCTCAAGGGACATTATAAAGCGATATAAGGAGCTGGGCGGAAGGCTTATCACCCTGGGCTCCGACGCACATATAAGCGACAACGCCTGCACCCATTTTGAGGAGGCCTTAAGCACCGTCAAAGAGCTTGGATTTGAGGGAATCTATTATTTTAAAAACCGCAAACCGGTTATGATAAGGATATAAAGAACAGCCCCCGAAACCGTTACGGTTTCGGGGGCGTTTATTATACAAGAAAATGCGATTAACGCTTTATTTATTATGTTTTTCTTTAATTGTAGTGCAGGTTGAAATCAACATTCTTCTAATGGCACCGCAAGTATTTTTCAACTTTTTAAATTTCTCTTCTTCTAAATAATTTGTTTCATATAAAAGCTCTAACCAATATTCGCTTTCGTGGCATTCCTTTAGCGCAATTTCAAACTTCGAAATAAAATCGGCCGTGCCCTGAGCATATTGTGCCTCGTGAATATTTGCACCGATAGAAGTACCGGAACGCAATAATTGATTTGTCAGCACACTCTCACGATACTTTTCTTTTATAACTCTGCAAACAAATACTTTCTTTTGCAAACTCTTTCGATTTGTCTCGCATTATGCTTTCACTCATAAAAAACCGTCCTTTACCTTATATTGCTGCGCAGTTATATTACGCACCTTGCGTAGTTATATTTTTGTTGCACAAAAGTTATATTGTATTCGCCTTTAAAGTTCGCGAAGCGAATATAACTTGGCTTTTGCCAAATATAACTCGCCGCAAGGCGAATATAGTTGTTCTCGAAGAGTAAAAAAACTCCCACAAAATGTGGGAGTAATTTTTTATCTCTTCGAGAACTGGGGTGCACGACGTGCGCCTTTGAGTCCGTATTTCTTTCTTTCCTTCATTCTGGGATCGCGGGTAAGGAATCCTGCCTTCTTGAGGGCTGCGCGAAGCTCAGCATCATACTGAAGAAGGGCACGGGAGAGACCGTGACGGATAGCTCCTGCCTGACCGGTTACGCCACCGCCTGCAACGCGGCAAACGATGTCGAACTTGCCGTCGAGCTCGCAGAGAGCGAGGGGCTGACGAACGATGAGTTTAAGGGTTTCAAGACCGAAATAATCGTCGATCTCACGATCGTTGATTATGATCTTTCCGGTTCCGTTATAAACGCGGACACGGGCAACAGAGCTCTTTCTTCTGCCGGTTCCGTAAAAATAAGGCTTTCCTTCAATCATTACTCTGTGCTCCTTTCTTAGTCGATAACTTCGGGCTTCTGTGCGGCATGAAGATGCTCAGAGCCCTTGTAGATGCGAAGTCTGGTAAGTGCGGCGCGGCCGATAGTAGTATCGGGAACCATTCCCTTAACAGCAAGCTCCATAGCCTTTTCGGGCTTGGTTGCCATTAAAGTAGCATACTTAACTTCCTTGAGGCTACCGATGTAGCCGGTGTGATGACGATAGTACTTTTTCTCGAGCTTCTTACCGGTGAGAACAGCCTTCTCAGCGTTGATAACGATTACGTGATCGCCACAGTCAACGTGGGGGGTGAACTCGGGCTTACCCTTACCGCGGAGAAGATCGGCAACCTTGGTTGCGGTTCTTCCGAGGGGCTTACCGGCGGCGTCGATTACATACCACTTGCGCTGAATTTCAGCGGGTTTTGCCATAAAAGTGGACATAACTTTTTACCTCCAAAAATTTTCTTTTTAGTTGATGCTTTGATATTATACCAACACCGACTTCCTTTGTCAACACCTTTTTTTAAAAATTTTAATTTAGCAAATGCGTTCTCGTTTTTTCTCCGTTTTGCTCGTTTTTTCTCTCGTTTTCTGATTTATTATTTTTAGAAAATTCAGTGAACGGTGGACAGCGGCGAGGTGTCTCCGACGGATAGAGAACAGGTTTCAGGTTGCAGCGCCGCCGGGTCTTGCCTTCGCGGAGCGAAGCGAAGTCGAAATTTTGCGACAATGAGATTCCGCGCTACGCGCGCCCTACGGGTTCGGCAGGCTCAGAATGACCCATTGTCGCAGATAACGTCACAAAATCGCCGTAGGCGGGATCTCGGCGGAAGCTTACTACGATATACCTCGCTTA
>CAZRHF010000193.1:0-2655 GCA_964599835.1 uncultured Eubacteriales bacterium
CCTGTAAGGCTGTTCTTGAAGGTCTGCTCAAAGCCTAAGAACTTCATAATTGAAGAGGTAACGTTGGGAGCGAAGCGGATACCGCCCTTGTACGGACCGATAGCCGAGTTGAACTGTACACGGAAGCCGCGGTTTACCTGAACCTTGCCGTTATCGTCTACCCAGGGAACGCGGAAGGAGATCTCGCGCTCGGGCTCTACCATACGCTCGATAACGCCTGCCTTCTCGAATTTGGGATCCTGCTCGATAACAGGCTCAAGAGAGGTAAGAACCTCCATTACGGCCTGAAGGAACTCGGCCTCGCCTGCGTTGCGACGCTCGCAATCGGCGTAGACCTTTTTAAGATATTCGTTTTTTAACATATATATTTCCTCCTAAAATAGTTTAACTGGTTAAAGTGATAATATTATATTAAACTTTCAACCCCCATTTGTCAATAGCCCGTAAGTTATAAATTTTGTCAAAATTTAGAAAAACGGGCAAAATAATTTCGTCGGAATGTACAAATGTACGCCTCTCGAGAACAAAAACGATATTTTTTCAAGTTATCCACCGACTTTTCCACAGTTATCAACCGACAAAACCCCTTTAAACCGCCCTTTTCAGGAAATTATCAACAAAGAAAAACTGTATTTCCTCGGCGGATAGGGTATAAAAAGTCGGGGTTGAAAAAAATCTGCCGCCACTTTATAATAATAAATATGTAAAAATAACATCTATCGGGAGAAAAAATATGAATCTTGCAGATTTCGACATCCTTAGTAAAATACTGCGGAGCGAAGGCTTTAACACAAAAAAGTCTTTGGGACAGAACTTTCTTATAGACCCCGACGTATGTCCCGCAATGGCGGCCGCCGCCTGCGATAAGAATACGGGTGCATTAGAGATAGGTCCCGGTGCGGGAGTGCTTACCCGTGAGCTTGCCGATGCGGCAAAGAAGGTCGTAGCAATAGAGCTGGATGAGCGTCTTCGTCCCGTACTTAAAAAGACCCTTGCCGACAAGGACAACGTCGAGGTTATCTTCGGGGATGCAATGAAGCTGGATCTTATCTCCCTTATAAAGGAAAGGTTTGCCGACTGCGAAAGGGTCGCCGTCTGTGCAAATCTCCCCTACTACATCACCTCCCCCATCATTATGCATCTGCTGGAAAGCAGACTTCCCATCGATAACATAACCGTTATGGTACAGAAGGAGGCGGCCGAGCGGCTTTGCGCCGAGGTCGGAAGCAGAGAATCGGGAGCTGTCACGGTGGCGGTATGCTACTATGCCGAAAGCGAGATCCTTTTCGGCGTGGGAAGAGAGTCCTTTATGCCTCCGCCGAACGTAGACAGTGCCGTAATAAAGCTCTCTCTCAGAGATAAACCCGCCGTAGAGCTTACCGACGAAAAGGCCTTCTTCCGCTTTATAAGGGCCTGTTTTGCACAGCGCAGAAAGACCCTCGTAAACACAGTATCCTCCTCTATGGGCATATCCAAGGACCTGCTCCGTGAAGCCCTCGGTGCGGCGGGTCTTGCCGAAACGGTAAGAAGCGAAAGCCTTACTATGGAGGAGCTTGCCTTTATTTCCAACTACATAAACAAGTAAGGAGGGATCATTATGGCTAAAAGCGATCCGAGATTTGTTCTTGTACGCCGCAAACAGCAGGTGACCATCGAAAAGATCCACGCCAGAAGCGAAAAACGTCATTGGCACGACGAATACGAGGTAGAATTCGTTGCCAGCGGAGAGGGTCTTCACATACTTAACGGAAAGCAGTACCCCTTCCGCCGCGGGGCGATATATCTTACCCGACTCACCGACTACCACGAAAGGGAGCTTAAGCACACAGGCACCATCCACCGCATAAAGCTCCCCAAATATTGTATGCCCGAGCCCTTCTGGCGCAGTCTGGTAAGCAGTAAGATAAGTCTTATAACCCTGCTTTCACCCGAAATGACCAAGCACATTGAGAATATGTTTCTGCTCCTTGAAAGCCGACCCGAGGTAAACTCCTTTCAGGAAAAATATATTCAGGAAAGCCTACTGAATATTATAATGATGCTTTTCACCTTCGAGGTAAATACCAACCCGGGCGACACCTACGTTTCGGAACAGGAAAAGATGATAGACGTTCTGCTCTACCTGCAGGATAACTTCAGACGCAAGCTGACCCTGAAGCTGGTATCCGAGGAGATGCAGCTTAACACCAACCATCTTAACCTTGCACTGAAAAAATACACCGGTCATACCGTTTATAATCTGGTCAAGCTGATGCGTCTTCATTACGCCGCACGTCTGGCCTTCGAGACCGATATGATGATAAAGGATATCTGTGTAAACTGCGGATATTCCGACGTAAACAATTTCCAGCGTGACTTTAAAAAGGCCTACGACTGCACCCCACTCGAATACCGCGAGAAAAAGCGGGCAGAGGCCGACGCCGCAGGAAAGGAATATATTTTCGAAGACAAGTTCGACCATCTTGAGCTTTTAAAAAAATAAGAAGCCATAAGCAAGAATTAAAAGCACCTGAGCGGTGCTTGACAAGTTCACAGTTGTATATTATAATAAAGGCGGAATAAGACACACCAAATAGACGGTTTGTCTAAAGTTTTAGTTAGAAATAACCGCGACTTTGACGAGGGCGGTTATTTCTTTTTTGTTATATCAATAAC
>CAZRHF010000194.1:0-2631 GCA_964599835.1 uncultured Eubacteriales bacterium
GGAAGGCATCTATAAGGCATCCTGGGATGCCGCTAAGAAGTACGGCATGGAGGGCGACCTGGTTGCAGGTGCCAACATCGCAGGCTTCGAAAAGGTTGCCGAAGCAATGATCGCTCAGGGTGTATGCTAAGCGACGGATAAAATCCGTCGCAATTAAATCCGTTTTCTAACGAAAACGAATGAAATCCCTGGTGGGATGAAATCACTGCGTGATGAAATCCGCCGCGGCGGATGAAACGGATTTGATTTCATTATAAACTTTATTTACGATTTCATTGTGCCTTTGGCGCGATTTCATAAAACAGTAAAAACCTCGATGATGGATTCATCGAGGTTTTTATGATTTTATTCATTTGACAAAGGTTCCGCCCGGTATGGGGTAATACTCCTCCCGAACTCTGGTCTCGTTTTCAAGGGTCACTTTAAGCTCCAGCTTTATCTTGTCGTATTTCGGCTTTATAACGCCGGGGTTTGCGAAATCCACAATGCCGAGACCTCCTACGTCCTCCACCACGTTTATGATATTGTCTCCGTTTACCACCACGGGACGAAGAAGAGAAAAATATTCTCTGTGTCCCGCCTTAAAGGTGGGCAGAATGTAGTTCTGATGAACGCTGTCCCAGAAAACGGGCTGATCCCTCACCATTCCTATCATCTGCACCTCGGGGGATGGGCCGCCCGACCTTTCCTCCCGCCAGATAAGGTCGCCGTTTCTCTTGTCGGAGATGTAAAAATAATTTTCGTCCTCGAAGCAAGAGTAATTTTCGCATATATCCTTTTTATATGAGTAGTTATCATTCATTCGGATTCCTCCCTGATATAATATAATATGCACCTATTACAGGCTATATTATACAGGGTCTTTTGGGATGAATTCGGGACTTTACTCTATAAAGCTCACAAGATCGGCAATCTCTTTGCGGACTTTTTCTGCCGCCTTATCTTCCTTGTGTGGATACCCTACGGCGATCATCAGCCGTATTGCTCCTTCCGTACCGCATATACTTTTAACCTCATCCTCGTTAAACCAGCCGAGAATACAGCTTTCAAGTCCCTGGGCAGTAGCCTCGCAGGTAATATAGGCGGCAAGAATCCCAATATCGGTCTGACGGTAGTCCAGCCCCTTATATTTTATGCCAAGCATAGCCCCCTTGCAGGGAGGCTCCTCGGATATTACGAGTATAAGAGGTGCGGCGGAGGTGAATTTGTTCATTCCCTTTTCCTGAGTCGCCGCGGCAACCCTTTTTGCGGCATCTCCCGAGCAGACCGAAATATGATATGACTGACCGTTGCAGGCTGAGGGAGCAAGACGGGCGGAGGCTAAAATTTTATCCAGCTTTTCTCTTTCTACCGTCCTTTCGGAGTCATATTTTCGGCAGGAACGCCGTTTTTCTGCTATTTCGTAAAAGTTCATATTCTTCTCCTGTCAGCAAATTAGTGAAGATAAATCAGCGAGTTTGTCTATTGTATTATAAGTCAAAAAAGCTTATAATACAACAAAATAGTTTTGGGGGTGCGCTGTGAAAAGATTAAAGGTTGGCGTAATAGGCTTCGGTCTCAGGGGCAAAACGGTGCTTGAAAACGTCCTTGTTCCCATTAGCGATACGGGAAAAATAGAAATAACCGCAATTTGCGAGCTTAGCGACGAGGCTCTGAATTGGGCAAAAGAATTTTTAAAGGAAAAGGGAATAAACCCTCTTTGCTTTAAAGATTACAGAGAGCTTTTGACCTGCGGTATCGACGCGGTGGTGATCCTTTGCGGCTGGAGAGACCACGTGGATATTGCCTGCGCCGCAATGGAAAACGGTATCCCCGTAGGTCTTGAGGTGGGCGGCGCCTATTCCGTTGAGGATTGTTGGCGGTTGGTAGAAATCTACGAGAAAACAAAAACTCCCTTTATGTTCCTTGAAAACTGCTGTTATGGCAAAAGGGAGCTGATGCTCTTAAATATGGTGAGACGGGGTGTCTTCGGAAAGACCGTTCACTTTACGGGAGGCTATCATCACGACCTTCGCGAGTCCCTCGAAAAATCTGCTTTTAGCGGAAGATACCGCCTGCAGGAATATCTTCACCGAAACGGTGATACCTACCCCTCCCACGCCTTAGGCCCCATTATGCAGATGGCAAATATAAACCGTGGAAACCGTATCGTCTCGCTGACCTCGGTGGCCTCAGGAGCCTTCAGTATGGAGGAATATCTAAAAAAATTCGAGGAGCATCCCCTTAAAGGACGCCGCTTTGCTCACGGTGATATGATAACCACAACCCTTAAATGTGCCGATGGTCAGACCATAACCCTGACCCTTAATACCACCTTGCCGTCCTCCTATTCCCGAAAGCTCGGTGTCTACGGCACAAAGGGCTGTTATAACGAGGATAACGATTCGGTGTTTATTAACCCCGATACCCCAACCTTTGAAATGAAGCGTGAGGAGCTTTGGGGAAATGCCGAAAAATATGAGGCGGAATACCTTCATAAATACTGGAAGGAAAATAAGGCCTTCGGCAGTCACGGCGGTATGGACGGAATGGTATTCTCTGCATTTTTCGATTCGGTTATAAAGGGTGAAGATACCCCCATCGACGTCTACGACGGGGCTGTAATGATGGCGGTGACCCCCTTAAGCGAGG
>CAZRHF010000195.1:0-2608 GCA_964599835.1 uncultured Eubacteriales bacterium
GCGAGACCAATGTCCGTAGGACAAAAGGGGTGCCGTCTCCGGCTGAGGAAAAGGGGGACCACGGAGTGGTGGATGAGGTGTTTATATAAATGCGTCGCAGACACCTTCCCTTGACCCTGGGCGATAGGCCCTCGGCCCTATATAATCCGTCGGAGACACCTCGCTTCTTTCCCCTCTTCCCATTTCCCCTTTCCCTCGATCAAAGCTCGCTCTTTGCAAAACGAAATCAAAAAAGGAAGCGAAAATCGCTTCCTTTTCTATTATTCTTCGGTGAATCTGTAGATATCTCCGGTCTTGGAGGACTCGTAGATACCCTCTAAAATTCGGGTGATAACGTAGGCCTGTTCGGGGAGGGTCACGGGGTCGGTATCGTTTCGTACCGCCTCGATCCAGAGTCTCTCCTCAGCGTCTGCGGCCGATTCGCCGGAATCACCCGGATTAAAGGCAACGCTGTCGCCGTTACCGCCGACCTTTTCGACGTAAAGGGTGCCGTGTTTAACGCCGTTGATCCTGAGTCCGTCGTTCATATCGGCGCCGCCGAGGGTACCGCAGAAGGAGGTTACGGCCTCGCGGGTGTCAAGAGCGTTAATGGCCCAGGAGGACTCCAGCACGATGGTAGCTCCGTTTTCCATAACGATGAAACCGAAGGCCGAGTCTTCAACCGTAAACTTTTCGGGATCCCAGTCGCCCCAGGCGTTGGCCTGATTCTTCATGCCGTTCAGCTTGTGATAGGTGGTGCCGACACAGTATTTGGGCTTGTAGTTATTGAGCATCCAGAGGGTGAGGTCGAGGGCGTGGGTGCCGATGTCTATAAGGGGTCCGCCGCCCTGCTCATACTCATTGAGGAAAACGCCCCAGGTGGGAACGGCTCTTCTTCTGAGAGCGGTAGCCTTAGCATAGTAAATATCGCCGAAACGACCCGAATCGGCTTCCTTCTTAAGATACTGTGCATCGGGACGGAAACGGCTCTGATAGCCGATGGAAAGCTTTTTGCCCGTGCGCTTGGCGGCATTCAGCATCTTCTTTGCCTCAGCCGAATTTATTGCCATAGGCTTTTCGCAAAGGACGTGCTTGCCTGCCTCTAAGGCGTCCACCGTAATAAAGCTGTGGGAGCGGTTGGGGGTGCAGACGTGGATAACGTCGATGTCGGAAAGCTTTAAAAGCTCCTTATAATCGGTGAAGACCTTGGCATTCTCGGTACCGTATTTCTTTGCTGCGGCAACGGCTTTTTCTTTGATGATGTCACAGAATGCTACCATTTCACAGTCGGGAACCTTTTTAAGGGCGGGCATATGCTTGCCGTTTGCGATTCCGCCGCATCCGATGATTCCAACCTTTATAACCTTGCTCATACTGTCTGCTCCTTTACTTTTTGTTTTTTATAATATCCCAATACTCTTTGAATTTCTGTTCGGTCTTGTTGTTTCCGGGCTGATAGAATTTCATATTTTTAAGACTGTCGGGAAGATATTGCTGGTCGACCCAGCGGTCGGGGAAGGCGTGGGGATATTTGTAGAACTGACCGGGGTTTGCCTGGTCGGCGCCGTCAAAGTGCTTGTTCTGAAGGTGACGGGGAACGCTTCCGCCCTTGCCCGAGTTTACAATGTCCATTGCCGCAAAAACTGCGTCGTGGGCGGTGTTGCTCTTAGGAGAAAGGGCAACCAGAACCACCGCATCTGCAAGGGGTATTGCCGCCTCGGGAAGACCTACCGCGTTTGCGATATCCACCGCCGATTTAACAATAGGTATTATCTGGGGATAGGCAAGCCCTACGTCCTCACAGGCGCAGACCATAAGCCGTCTGCAGGCCGAAGGCAGGTCGCCTGCCGCTAAAAGCCTTGCGAGATAATAGACGGCGGCATCGGGGTCGCTTCCCCGCATAGATTTCTGGTAGGCCGATAAAATATCGTAGTGCTCGTCACCCTCCCGGTCGTATCTAACCGCGCTGTGGGCTAAAAGCTGTTCACAGACCTCGTCGGATACCTCGGCTTTGCCGTCGCCGATGCAGGTCAGAACGCAAAGCTCCAAGGTGTTAAGGGCGCGGCGCACGTCTCCCGAGGCCGAACGGGCGATCTTTCGCGCAACCTCATAGGGGAGTATTACCTCAATACCCTTTTCCTCTGCGAGAAAGTCGGCGGCACGCTTTATGGGGTCGACGATATCCTCGGGGGAAAGCTCTTTAAATTCGAAAACGGTACTGCGGGAAAGAATTGCGTTATAAACGTAGAAGAAGGGATTTTCGGTTGTGGAGGCGATAAGGGTGATGTCTCCCGTCTCGATATATTCAAGGAGTATCTGTTGTTGCTTCTTGTTGAAGGACTGAATTTCGTCGAGATAGAGAAGAACTCCCCCTGCCGTGTCGATCCCGCCAAGGTCGCCGATAATGGCTTTTATGTCAGAGGTAGAGGCGGTTGTGGCATTAAGGCAGTAGAGCTTTTTACCGCAACGGTTAGCGATAATTCGGGCAACGGTGGTCTTTCCGACACCCGAAGGACCGTAGAAAATAAGGTTTGGGATCTCACCCGATTCAATTATACGGCGAAGGACCCTGCCTTCGGCTAAAAGATGCTTCTGTCCCGCAACCTCGTCCAAGGTTTGGGGCCGAACT
>CAZRHF010000196.1:0-2575 GCA_964599835.1 uncultured Eubacteriales bacterium
ACACTTTCGGTTTTGAAAGTGTCTTTTTTGATTTATAGAAAAAGAAAGGGAGACTACTTCTTTACGAAGTGTCTCCCTTTCGGGTCTTTTTTTATTAGGGACAAGCGTCAAGGGAAGGTGTGCCTACGGCACTTTTTAAATGCAAAATGCAAAATGCAAAGTGCAGAATGAATGTGTGGCTTCCCTATGCCCTCGGCCCTATATACATCCGTCGGAGACACCTGAAGCTGCTTACAGGCATTTTCTCGTAAACACCCCGTCCTCAAGAATAATATATCCGTGGCCGGTGTTTTCCTTGGGGATGGAGACCGAGCCGGGGTTTATATAGCGGAAGCCGTCACATTTCTCGTCGGCGGCAACGTGGGTGTGTCCGCAGAGGAGAATATCTCCCTCCATAAGGGGCGGAGGAGCATCTTTTCCGAATTTGTGACCGTGGGTGGCGTAGATCCGGCGGTTGCCCTCACAGATAAGGGCATAATCGGACAGAATGGGGAAGGGGAGGACCATCTGGTCGACCTCGGTATCGCAGTTGCCTCTGACACAAAGGATCTCGTTTTTATAAACGCTCAGCATTTCGATAACCTTTTTGGGAGCGTAGCCCTCGGGCAGGTCGTTTCTCGGGCCGTGGTATAAAATATCACCAAGCAGAAGCATACGGTCGGCCTTTTCGGCTCTGTATGCCTGCAGCATTTTTTCGCACCAATAGGCACTTCCGTGAATGTCGGATGCAATAAAGATCTTCATAATATCACCTAACACTGTTTAATAAGTCTGATATAAAACTCAACCGCCCTTGTCGCACAGTCTACTCTGATGCGCTCGTTGTTGCCGTGGATGGTGGCGCGTTCCTCGCTCGTAAGATCCATTGCCGAGAAGCGGTAGACCTTGTCGGAAATTCGGCCGTAGTGACGGGAGTCGGAGCACTGTACCATAAGATAGGGGGAAACGATAGCCCCCCTCCAGGTTGAGGCAACGGCTGAAGCAACCTTGTCATAGGCGGCGCAGTCGGTGCGGGAGATTCGGGACGGATTCATTCCGTGTACTATGCTTATCTCAACGCTGTCGTCCTTTACGGTCTTCCTTATATATTCAAGGGCGCTGTCCATATTATCGGTGGAAAGCAGGCGCATATTTGCTCCCATTGAGGCCTCGGGAGGAATAACGTTGGAGGCGTCGCTGCCCTTCATCTGAGTGAAGGCCACGGTGGTGCGGAGGAGCGCGTTTATCTCGCCGCCCTGCTTTTTACACATAAAGCTGTCGATAAGGGGCTTAAAGAGCCAGAGATTTGCGAAGATCATTCGGAAAACGAAGGAGGAATGACGACCCAGGGTGTCGAACATCTCCTTTACAGGGGGAGTAACGGCAGATTTGAAGGGATGCTTCTCCATTCTACAGCAGGCCTTTGACAAAACTCCCACGGGAGTATGGGGCTTGGGCGCAGAGGCGTGACCTCCTGCCGATTTGGCGGTGAATTTTACGTCCATCATACCCTTTTCGGCGATTCCGATAAGGCCGCAGGGCTCTTTTACTCCGGGGAAGACCTTCTCAACCACCGCGCCGCCCTCGTCTACCACGAGACCCAAGGTAATGTTGTTCTTTTCGAAATAGTCAACGATGTTGGAGGCTCCCTCGCCGTTTACCTCCTCGCCCCCCGAAAAGGCGAAATAAATATCGTTTTCGGGGACAAAGCCCTTTTCTATAAGAGAGTCGGCGGCCGAAAGCACGCCGTTAAAGGTGACCTTGGTATCCAGAGTGCCTCTGCCCCAGATAACGCCGTCCTCCAAGATCGCTTCAAAGGGGGGCTTTTCCCAGCCCTCCTCAAAAACGGGAACGACGTCGTAGTGGGCCATAAGGACGGTGGGCTCGCCCTGAGTCTTTCCGCTCCATTTAAAGAGAAGTCCTCTGCCCTCAAGACGGGTGAGGGTGCAGACCCCAAACACGTTTGGATAAAGCTCGGGCAGGGCGGAAATGAGCCCTTCAAATTCCCCGTCGTCCTCGAGGGAGCGGTCGCGGTAGGATACCGTTTTAAACCTTACAAGACGGCGAAGACGCTCGACTACGGTATCGGTGTCGACCTCTACCTTTTCATCCGAAACCAAGGCCCCTGCCTTGGGGGTGAATAAAAAGGTTCTTATAAGGATAAAGGCGATAAAAAGAAATATAATTCCTAAAATGATATAAAGGGGTAACATCAGATCATTCCTTTTTTATACATTATACGGGCCACCAGCAGGGTGAAGAGAACGCCTACGGGAACCATTATTCCAACCGTCGATTTGTTGAGGGCGGGAACGAAGATAAAGAGGATCAGCATAAGGATGATGGGTGCGATTGAAAGCTTTACGTTTTTGGAAATGAAGACCACGCCGAGACCGCCGAAAAGGGCAGGGAGGATCATTTCAAAGGCGGGCTTTAATACGGGATTTTCGAGAATGGGCTGAAGAGGAACGATGAAGATAACGCCTAAAATGATGATAACGGTGGTAACTATTGAGGAAACGGCAATGGAAATGGTGGAGATGACCTCGGCTTCTTCGGTTCCGGGTTTTGTTTCGGCGCGTTCCATTGCGTCGAT
>CAZRHF010000197.1:0-2523 GCA_964599835.1 uncultured Eubacteriales bacterium
CTCAATTTAAAATAACTGAAAATATGCCCTTTTTTGAGCTAAAAGGGCATATTTTTTTGTTCTTTAATGCGTCGCAGACACATTTTTTATTATTTATTATTTAATTTTCTTCAACCTCGTCCTCAGCTTCTTCAACCTCTTCGGCGTCGGCGGCAGAATCGGCATCCGGGGCTTCGGCAACGTCGGTGACCTCGTCCTCATCGTGGGGTGTGGCGGAGGCAGAAAGCACAAATGCGTCACTTGACTTTCCGAACTTCATAACCCTTACACCCTTTGAAGGACGGGCAAACTTTGAAATTCCCTCAACGGCAATTCGGATGATAACGCCATCGGAGGAGATCATAATAATATCCTCGTCGTCGGTAACGGTGAGCACTGCGGCAACGTCGCCGTACTTCTCAACCTTATAGTTGGTAATACCCTTACCGCCTCTGGACTGGAGACGGTAGTCGGAAACGTCACTTCTGCGTCCGTAACCGGTTTCACTAATAGTGAGAATTACTGCATCCTCATCACAGGCGGCCATTGCCACGACCTCGTCGTCGGCACGGAGCTTAATGGAGCGGACACCGCGGGCGGTACGTCCCATAGGACGAACGTCAGATTCAGCAAAGCGGATAGCCTTACCCTTTTTGGTTGCGACAAGGAGGGATTTTTCACCGTTTGAGAGGGCGACAAAGCGAAGCTCGTCTCCTTCATCCAGCTCAAGAGCAATAATACCCGTCTTACGGACGTTCTTGAAGGCGTCGAGCTCGGTACGCTTGATAACGCCGTTCTTGGTACCCATAATAACGTATTTTGCCTCGTCGATGTCCCTGCAGGGCAGTATCATAGAAACCTTTTCCTCGGGCTGGAGCGGAATAATGTTAACAATATTCATACCCTTGCCCTGACGGCTGCCCTCGGGGATCTCGTAGGCCTTAAGCTTGTACATACGACCGAAGGTTGTGAACATCATAATATAGTCGTGGGAGTTGCAGACAAACATACTCTCAACGAAATCGTCCTCACGGGTAGACATACCCATAATTCCCCTACCGCCGCGGTTCTGTACCGAGTAGGTGTCGGTGGGGAGACGCTTGATGTAGCCGCTTGTGGTTTTGGTAATAACACACATTTCCTCGGGGATAAGGTCTTCGATATCGACCTCACCCGAAACGGCCGAGATCTCGGTTCTTCTTTCATCGGAATACTTATCGCGGAGGTTAAGAGCCTCGGTCTTAACAATGTCTAAGACACGTGCCTGAGAGGCAAGGATATCCTGACATTCCTTGATGAATGCAAGCTTTTCGGCAAGCTCTTCCTCAATCTTCTGCTTTTCCATTCCTGCAAGCTTACCGAGCTGCATCTGTACGATAGCGGTAGTCTGCAGGTCGTCGAGACCGAAGCGCTCGGAAAGTCTTTCCTTGGATTCGGGAATGGTCTTAGAGGAACGGATTATTGCAATGACCTCATCGATAAAGTCGAGGGCGATCTTCAAACCTTCTAAGATATGGGCGCGCTCCTGTGCCTTGCGCATATCAAAGGCGGTACGGCGGCGAATAATATCGCACTGGAAGTCGATGTTATTCTGGAGCATTTCCTTAAGGGTGAGTATCTGGGGCTTTCCGTTAACGATAGCCAGCAGGATCGCGCCGAAGGTGGACTGAAGCGCGGTATAGGAATAAAGCTTATTCAGCACCACCTGGGGGTTGGCATCTCTTTTAAGTTCAACCACAACGCGGATACCGCCGTCACGGGCAGAGGAATAGTCAACAACATCGTCGATTCCCTCTATCTTCTTATCTGCAGCAAGGTCGTAGATATGCTTAACAAGGTCTTTTTTGCGTACCTTATACGGAATTTCGGTGATAACGATGCGGAATTTTCCGTTATGAGTTTCCTCAATTTCAGCCTTACCGCGAACGATTATCTTACCCCTACCGGTAGCATAAGCGGCACGGATTCCCGAACGGCCCATAATAACGCCGCCCGTGGGGAAGTCGGGTCCCTTAATATGCTCGCAGATCTCCTGCAGGTCGGCTTCGGGGTTGTCGATAAGACAGCACATACCGTCGATGACCTCGCCCAGGTTGTGAGGAGGAATTTCGGTTGCCATACCGACGGCAATACCCGAGGAGCCGTTAACAAGAAGCTGAGGGAAGCGAACGGGAAGAACCTGAGGTTCCTTAAGTCGGTCGTCGTAGTTGGGACCGAAATCGACCGTTTCCTTCTCGATATCGTCAAGCATAGAGTAGGAAAGGCGGTTCATTTTCGACTCGGTATAACGGTAGGCGGCGGCAGGGTAGCCGTCGATGTTACCGAAGTTTCCGTGTCCGTCGATAAGGGGATAGCGCAGGGAGAAATCCTGTGCCATACGAACCATTGCATCGTAAACAGAGGCATCACCGTGGGGATGGTAACGACCGAGAACAGAACCTACCGTATCGGCACACTTACGGTATGCCTTATCGGGGGTAAGTCCGTTTTCATACATTGTATAAAGTATTCTTCTGTGAACGGGCTTAAGTCCGTCGCGCACGT
>CAZRHF010000198.1:0-2516 GCA_964599835.1 uncultured Eubacteriales bacterium
CGCAGCAGCTTCAGGATGGAGTTGGTGGTCAGGGAGTCCAGGGCGGAGGTGGGCGGGCAGCTTGAATGTATTTGTTGGTGGGTGCGGGCGATTGACTATTTCAGTAAAAACCGCGTTTTTCTTATACAATTGATTTTTTAAGTAGTTCCCGAATTTCTTCAGAACTGTATGCGTCGGTAACGAATGAAACCCCTACGTCAACGCTTTTGGATCTCGAACCGTTGAATATATAAAGCTCACCCAGGCTGTGAAGTTCTGAATATTCCGCAAGATACAGCACGTCGCCCGAGGCGGTTATGCAAAAATTGGTAATAAGGACGTTTTTGGCAACCTCTTTAAGCTTCCCGTTCCTGTAATAACACATATCGCCCATAATCCCGTTTAAGTTTCTGAAGGCTACAAAGCTTTCCGTCATCTCGATGTAGGAAGTTTCAGACCAGGCAAGGCCTTCTCCAATAAGCTTACCGTTAAGGTATATATCACCGCTGTAGCGCGAAACGTCATAATTCTTAACGTAAACGAATTTGTCCGTGTCCACATATTTGCCTTCATAAACCTGCTCGTCAACGAGCTTGTATCTTTTTATACCGTTCTTGGATATCGACGCTTTGTAAAGGTCGCCCTTACGGTCTTCGGTGCTTGCGTCGGCAATTAAATAAATATTACTTCCCGATGGATCAATATGAACAGTGTCGTATACCTTTTTATCGATCTTAAACACCTTATCTTCAACCGAGACAAAGTAAATTAGATCATCATCGACAGGAGTGCAGAAGACAATAGCAGGTCTCTTATCGGAAAAATCGGTAAATCCGCCGTAATTTTCGCATATAATCCTCGATTTTTTTCCGTCGAAATAGCAAAGATCGCTTCTTCCGGATTCGGCGTCGACCGTAACAAAATATGCCTTGCCGTTATCGTAAACCTTGATAACGTTATACACGTCAGAGGCGATCTTAAGCGACTTTCCTCCGATTTGGTCCCGAAACAGATAGCCCTGCTTGGTGTAAAATACGGTTGTGAAGTCCTCAGATAGGTAGCAAATGTTGCTTACTTCGGAAGCAACCTGCTCGGGT
Organism: uncultured Eubacteriales bacterium; assembly: GCA_964599835.1. Classification (GTDB taxonomy): domain Bacteria; phylum Bacillota; class Clostridia; order Oscillospirales; family Acutalibacteraceae; genus SFWF01. The sequence goes on from CAZRHF010000198.1 coordinate 1,077, forward strand.
GTTTTACCGAACCTGTATCTGTAAAGACTGTATATCTCGTCCTCGTATTTAGTATAAACGACCGATTTTCCGTCTCCCGAAGCATAGAAGGCTACAACGCCGTCGTCAATAAGGTTAAGCTGTTTTTTTAGGTTGTGCTGATAAAGAAGATTTCCGTCCTTAATATATGTCAGAAGCTCACCCGAATCACTAATGTCGTAGGAATTGACGTTGGAGGCAAGAAATACCGCCTCTTTATTCAGCTTAGAGCTTCTGTAATAAAGATTATTGGAGCCATAATCGAAAAAGAAGATTCTCTTACCGTCGTTCGAAAGCCTGTAATAACGACCGATGTCATAATCAAAGACAGTCTTTCCATAGTCAAAGGTGACCTGTTTCGGAGAAAGCTTGTCGGCTTTAGTAAAGAATATTTCTTCATTCTTTGCGTAAAGAAGATAGGAAGGATCTGCGGCAGGTTTAAAAAACGATAACACACAGGAGAACAGAAATACAGCCGCTAAAGTTATACCAATTCTTTTGATGATTTTTTCGGTAACCCTGAAAGGTAACTTTGCAAGCGCCTCGTCAAGTGGAGTCTCTTTTTTATGCTTGGGCACTGAGCAATGTCTTTCCGAAGCAGGATCTGAAGCTTGTGAACCGACAAAATTTAAACCGCAAACGTTGCATACGGCATCTTCGTCGGAAAGCGGATTATAGCATACTGGACAGGTGTGCATTGATTATCCTCCGAATTAGAATTTTCTTATCTCAAGACTGCTGTCGTCGGTGCCTTTGATAATGCGGCGAACGACAACGAAGTATGAATACTTATCGTTGACTCTGACCGATATGCGGTCACCGACCTTTTTACCGATAAGAGCCGAACCTAAAGGTGATTCCTTACTTATTATTCCTTCAAGGGAATTCTGCCTCAGGGTGGTGACTATGCGAACCTCTTCCTCGCAGTCGTCCTCCTCTACGTAATAGGTTACTGTGTCAAAAAGTCCGATCTCGTCATCCTTGCTTACCGCCTCGATCACCCTGGCGGTCTTTATCATATTGCGAAGATATCTGATCCTGCTTTCGTTGCGTCCGCGCTCACGCTTTGCGGCGTGGTATTCGGCATTTTCCGAAAGGTCTCCGTAGCTGCGAGTGAGCTTCACCTCCTCGAGTATCTCGGGACGTACCTTTGTAATACGGTATTCAAGCTCTTCCTTCATTTTTTCTATATCAACCTTAGTAAGTTCATCGAACATATATATCACCAAAAAACATTTTACCACAAAACGTATGGATTTCAAGTAAAATTAAACTTTCAACGGCATACTTTGAGTCGATAGGCGAAAGCGTCACCACCGAGGAGGTATTGAAGCTGGCGCGTGATGCTCAGAATATCAAGTCGGAGCTTTACCGCGAAATTTCCGAAAAGGTTGCAAAGGGAAAAGAGGTCACCGCTCCGGA
>CAZRHF010000199.1:0-2445 GCA_964599835.1 uncultured Eubacteriales bacterium
CAGTTGGCAGAGCACTTGACTTTTAATCAAGGTGTCCGGAGTTCGAATCTCCGATAGATCACCAAAGAAAGACCTGAAACATATCAGGTCTTTCTTTTTTATAAAAATACCGCCTTATTTTCTTAAGGAAATGCTTAATATTCTTAGGTTTACAGGCGTTTTTATTGACAATACAGTATATTTATTGATATAATAATAGAAATATTTACTAGGAGCAAATCATGTCATCTAAAAAGTTTTCAGCAATTACACCCGAGATCGAACAGCTTTCAAAGCTTTGCACGCAGAACGATAGGATCGATCCCGAGTTATATACTATTAATAAGGTAAACCGAGGACTTCGCGACGCAAAGGGTAAAGGTGTTTTGACCGGCCTTACCGAGATTTCTACAAGCTATTCTTCTCGGGAAATAGACGGTGTGCTTACGCCTATTGACGGCGAGCTCTACTACAGGGGAATCGATATCAACGATCTTGTCAACGGATTCTTGAAGGAGGAGCGTTACGGATTTGAAGAAACAGTTTATCTTCTTCTTTTCGGAGAGCTTCCCGATGCAGATCAGCTTAAGGAATTCAACAAACTTATTGCCGCTAACCGCGAGCTTCCCCGCAACTTTGTTCGCGACGTTATAATGAAAGCCTCAAACGGCGATATTATGAACTCTCTTGCCCGAAGCGTGCTTACTCTTTATTCCTACGACGATCTTGCGAACGATACCTCTATCCCTAACGTTCTTAAGCAGTCTGTCAGACTAATTTCTACCTTCCCGCTTATGGCCATATATGCTTATCAGGCTTATATGCATTTCCGTAAGGGCAAACCCCTCGTTATCCACAATCCTAATCCTAAGCTTTCTACCGCCGAAAACATTCTTTCTATGCTCAGACCTGATAACAAATACACCAAGCTTGAGGCTAAGATCCTCGATCTTGCTCTTGTTCTTCACGCTGAGCACGGCGGCGGTAACAACTCCACCTTTACCGACCGCGTTGTAACTTCATCGGGAACAGACACATATTCTGCCATCGCCGCATCCCTTTGCTCCCTTAAAGGACCTAAACACGGCGGTGCTAATATTAAGGTCTGTCAGATGTTCGACGTAATGAAGAAGGAGATACGCGACTGGACCGACGAAGAAGAGATCAGAGATTATCTTAAGCGTATGCTTAATCGCGATGCCTTCGATAAGTCGGGTCTTATCTACGGTATCGGACACGCCGTTTACACCGTATCGGATCCTCGCTGTAACATCTTCAAAAACTTTGTTGAACAGCTCGCTGTTGAAAAGGGAAGACGTAAGGAGTTTGTGCTTTATTCAAACATCCACCGTATTGCGCCCGAGGTTGTTGCAGAGCACAAGCAGATGCAGAAAAAGGTCAGCGCAAACATCGACTTTTACAGCGGTTTCGTTTACTCTATGCTCGACCTGCCGCAGGAGCTATACACTCCCATCTTCGCCATCGCGCGAATTTCGGGATGGAGTGCACACCGCATAGAAGAGCTTGTAAACTCCAGTAAGATAATCCGTCCTGCATACTTAAGTGTTCAGCCCGAACGTCCCTACACAAAGCTTGAAGACAGATAATAAAATTAAAAACCGATGTATTCTCAAGGATACATCGGTTTTTGTTTTACATCATTGATTTGAGTCTTTCGTTTATCTCAACAAGGAAGGTTTCGGTATCGACAGTCTTCTTGTTTTCGATAGAGGAGAGAGCGGCAAGGTCGCCGGTCATTACGCCTTCCTCAATGGTCCTGACGGTTGCGGCTTCAAGCTTGTCCGCGAAAGCACAAAGCTCGGGGGTTTCGTCAAGTTCGCCGCGCTTGCGGAGTGCACCTGTCCAGGCGAATAGAGTGGCAACGCTGTTGGTAGAGGTCTTTTCACCCTTTAAATGCTTGTAATAATGTCTCTGAACGGTTCCGTGCGCTGCTTCATATTCGTATACACCATCGGGAGAAACGAGCACAGAGGTCATCATAGCCAGTGAACCGTAGGCAGTAGCTACCATGTCCGACATTACGTCACCGTCGTAGTTTTTGCAGGCCCAGATGTAACCGCCGTTTGAACGTACGACACGTGCAACCGCATCGTCAATAAGAGTGTAGAAATATTCGATTCCTGCGGCATCAAATTGATCTTTGTACTCAGCATCAAATATTTCCTGGAAAATATCCTTAAAGCGATGATCGTACTTTTTGGAAATGGTATCCTTTGTTGCAAACCAAACGTCCTGCGTGGTATCAAGAGCGAAATTAAAGCAGCTACGTGCGAAGGAGGCGATAGACTCGTCCTTATTGTGAACACCCTGGATAATTCCGTCGCTGTCGGTAAAGTCGTAGATCATGGAGCGGGTCTCGTTGCCGTTTTTATCGGTACAAACAAGCTCGCACTTAGAACCCTTTTCAACCTGCATCTCTGTGTTCTTATAAACGTCTCCGTAGGC
>CAZRHF010000200.1:0-2441 GCA_964599835.1 uncultured Eubacteriales bacterium
ACTAATACATAAAGGATGAACGATTTGAAGATTTTAGTTGTAGGTGGCGGCGGAAGAGAGCACGCCATCATCAAAAACCTTAAGGAAAATAAAGAAATCGAAAAGATATACGCCCTCCCCGGAAACGGCGGAATGAAGGACGACGCTGAATGTGTGGCCATCGGCGCCAAGGATATTCCCGCAATCGTCGATTTTGCAAAAAATAACGCTATAGACTTTGCGATAGTTGCACCCGACGATCCGCTGGTGCTGGGCTGTGTCGATGCCTTAGAGACGATCGGCGTACCCTGCTTCGGACCCGAGGCAAAGGCGGCTATAATCGAGGGAAGCAAGGTCTTTTCGAAAAATCTTATGAAGAAATACGGTATTCCCACCGCCGCTTACGAGGTATTTTCGGATATGGATGCCGCTCTGAAATATCTTGAGACCGCGCCCATACCCACCGTAATAAAGGCCGACGGTCTGGCCCTCGGTAAAGGCGTTATAATTGCAATGACCCGTGAAGAAGCCTTTGATGCGGTTAGATCTATGATGGAGGATAAGGTCTTTGGCGAATCGGGAAGCAATATCGTGATCGAGGAGTTCTTAACAGGCCCTGAGGTTTCGGTGCTCTCCTTCACCGACGGTAAAACCGTTGTTCCTATGATCTCCTCAATGGATCATAAGCGCGCTCTGGATAACGACGAGGGTCTTAACACGGGCGGAATGGGCACCATCGCTCCCAACCCTTACTACACTGACGATATCGCTAAAGAGTGTATGGAGACCATCTTCCTTCCCACCGTTAATGCTATGAATGCCGAAAACAGAACCTTTAAGGGCTGTCTCTATTTCGGCCTGATGCTCACTCCAAACGGTCCAAAGGTAATCGAATACAACTGCCGTTTCGGCGACCCCGAAACTCAGGTCGTTCTTCCTCTCTTAGAGACCGACCTGTTCACCGTTATGAAGGCGGTCAGAGATGAAAAGCTTAGCGAGATCGAGGTCAAATTTGCCGACAAGGCCGCCTGCTGTGTCGTTATGGCATCTAAGGGCTACCCCGGCAAATATGAAACCGGATTCGAGATCAAGATCGCGGAAAACTGCGAGGCAGAGGTCTACGTTGCAGGTGCTAAGACTGACGGCGACAAGGTGCTCACCGCAGGCGGACGCGTTCTCGGTGTCGTTGCCGTAGCAGACAATCTTATTTCCGCCGTCGATAAAGCCTATAAAGAGGTTCCGAAGGTAACCTTTGAAAACGCCTACTGCCGCTCCGATATCGGTCAGCGCGCAATAAAAGCCCTTAAATAGGAGGATAAAAATGGTATATAGAGTATATGTAGAAAAAAGAGAAGAGCTTGCAAACGAAGCCAGATCTCTGAAAAATGATATAGTTTCCCTTCTTCAGATAAAGGGCCTTGAGAAACTTCGTCTCTTAAACCGTTACGATGTTGAAAATATCGAAAAAGAGCTTTACAATTATGCCGTTAAAACGGTATTTTCCGAGCCCCAGCTCGATATCGTTACCGAGACGGTCGAAAACACCGATGGCGCAGTAGTTTTCGCTACCGAGTATCTTCCCGGTCAGTTCGATCAGCGTGCCGACTCTGCCGCCCAGTGTATTCAGATCATAAGCCGGGGCGACCGTCCTCTCGTCAAGACCGCAAAGGTCTACGTTCTTTACGGCAACCTTAGCGAGGCCGACGTAGAGGCTATCAAGAAGTACGTTATCAACCCCGTTGAAAGCAGAGAGGCTTCTCTCGATATGCCCGAGACCCTCGTCAGCGTTTACGATATCCCCACCGAGGTTGCGACCCTCGACGGATTTTTAGAGCTTGACGAAAAGGGTCTTGCCGATTTCGTTACAAAATACGGCCTTGCAATGGATAACGACGATATCAAGTTCTGTCAGGACTACTTTAAAACCGAGGACAGAGACCCCACTATCACCGAGATCCGTATGATAGATACCTATTGGTCCGATCATTGCCGTCACACCACCTTTTTAACCACTATCGACGAGGCAGAGTTTGAGGACAAGACCATCCACGCCGCATTCGAGGAGTATATGGCTGTCCGTGAAAAGCTCGGCCGCACCAAGCCCATCAACCTTATGGATATCGGCACCCTTGCCGCAAAATATCTGAATAAGCAGGGCAAGCTTCCCCATCTCGACGAGTCGGAAGAGATCAACGCCTGCACCGTTAAAATAAAGGTTAACGTTGACGGAGAACAGCAGGATTGGCTCCTTCTCTTTAAGAACGAGACCCACAACCACCCCACCGAGATCGAGCCCTTCGGCGGTGCCGCCACCTGTATCGGCGGTGCCATCCGCGACCCCCTTTCGGGCCGTTCTTACGTATATGCCGCAATGCGCGTAACGGGTGCCGCAGACCCCTTGAAGCCCGTCAGCGAGACAATGGCAGGTAAGCTCCCCCAGAGAAAGATCGTCACCACCGCCG
>CAZRHF010000201.1:0-2413 GCA_964599835.1 uncultured Eubacteriales bacterium
TTGACACCGTTCACACAGATTTTGCTGGGCTATACATAGTGTTGTAGAAAGATGTGAGGATTGACTATTGGTGTAATTTGTGCTATTATGAAATTACTAAATTTAGGTAGTGGTAATAATATGTTTTTCTTAAAAAACCTTTTTAAAAATAAACCATCTGCAGATAAGACTAAATTTCAAAACGACAATCCACCTAAATCACATATAGAAACTGAAGAAGATATGTCGAAACCAAATACGCAAATGAACGAGGAGGAACATTTTCGCCCCGATTATATACCCGAATGTATAAATCGAAGATTTATTTATGATAATCAGAAATATTTAAACGAAAATAACTTGGCTACTGATTTTTCAGAAGCAGTCATTACTTCCTTGTTTGGCTTTGACAAAAACATTCTCGAAAAATGTCTATTATTTTCAGAATCACAAACCGTAGCAATAGGTAGTGCTTTCAGCCATTTGTGGGATGCTATTTTTCGTATACATAATAAAAATACATTTGTTAATAATGAAGAAATGGCTTATAATTCTGTTTTTAATTATCAAACAGGTAAGGTATTAGTACAAAAGGCAAAACAATTAGTTGTACGAAAAAAAGTTTATGGCAATACTGCAGAAATCGTCTTTAAATCGTGCATGCCAACGCAAGGATTTCCAAATTTTGAAGGCTACGCCGATTTTGATTTTATCACAGCGTTATCAATTTTACTGATAAAAGAAGATTATCCAGATATACAAATGGTTAAGGCAAATGTATATTTCAGAGGTGGCATATATTTAGACAATCTCGATTTTTCCGTTAAAGTAGAAAGCACTCTTGACCAAAGATATATTTATGGTTTGATAAATAGTAGGTAATTAAATATTCAAGTATAAATCTCCTTGTTTTACAGGTACTAACAGTACAAATTTGTAAAGCAAGGAATTTTGTATATATTATGAAAGCAACAGGAATTGTACGTCGTATCGACGACCTTGGTCGTGTGGTGATTCCAAAAGAAATCAGAAGAACCATGCGGATCCGTGAAGGCGACCCGCCATACATAGTGATGCCGAAAGATTTTTATGGGCGACCCAGAGCATTATAAACCGATACAAAAGATAAAAGCGAGGTTTTAACCTCGCTTTTTGTTTATTCAACTGTTACTATGCCGTTTTCTTTGACGGTTACGGTCATTCCGGTTTTGACGTAATCGAGGAACTCGTCTCCGAGGCAGTCGATTACCGGCATGGTGGAGCCTTCTACCCACACGTCGGCAAGGACAGCGCCTGCGGCGGCAAGAGAGTCGATATGGTTTGCAAAAAGCATACAAGCCGGCTGACGGCCCATTGCATTTGCACAGTAGAGGACCAGTCCGCCTGTGGTGGAGCCGATGGTCTGGGGCAGGCAGAGTGCCTTTCCGCAGAGGGGCAGACCGTTAATATCGGGGTTGTTCTGGTCGCCGCATTTGGTCTTTTTATCTCCGAACTGGAGAGCCATCTGCATAGAGGCCAGGGTGTTAAAGCCCTGCTTGGTTACGACCGCTTCGGCGGTGCAGGTTCCGGGAGTTACAACTCTTCCTTTAAATTCTTTCATCTTTATTTACCTCCCTTTGTAATTGCGACAAGGATCTCGTCGTCGGTATAGTATCTTGCCGAGGTATAGGTACGGAGCTTATTTGATGAGGTTATGACCGGCATGGTCTTACAGAGGGGGTTATTCATATACATAAGGGGGCAGATATAGGAGGTTATAACACCGGTAGCCTTAAGCCTTGCGGCGTATTCGGTCTTTTCGAATTCCTCCAGCACCTTCGGAGCGGCGGTGAATACGGTGGGGATCACTACCTTGGAGTTTCCTGCCTCACGAAGTCCCTTTTCTACCCTTTCGGTCCAGCTTTTAAGCTGCTGGAGAGACATATGGGGGCAACCCATAAAGCAGAGCTTGGGAGCGGCGTCCTTATTCTTCCAGATAACGGGATATTCCTTATAAACACGCTCCAGCTCGGCGTCGTCGATGATATATTCCTTTGCGCCTTCGGCAATAAGCTCGCGGCCGAGCTCCTTGGCTTCGGGGGTGAGGTTTTCAATGTGATAAAGACCTACCGCGCCGTTGGAGGCGGTGGCGGCACCGAAATCCTTAAGATAGGTGCAGGCCTCGTCGGTCAGCTCATCGCCTATCCACTTATCAAGTCCGACCACAAAGGGTACGTCCTCCATGACCTTCATACCGATAGCCGAGCCTAAAAGCTGAGCCTCGGGCTTTTTGGTGGTTTCGATCTTAACCACCCAGGTAGCCTTTCTTCCCTCGTCGGTGAGAAGTCCAAAATAGGGAACGTAGCCCACGATAGAGCCCATAATGTCGATTATTCCCGAGTTACGGTTACAGCGGGCACCCAGCACCGAGTTGGCGTAAACCACGGCAGAGGAC
>CAZRHF010000202.1:0-2375 GCA_964599835.1 uncultured Eubacteriales bacterium
CTCTTACGGGCAAACCTTTACGGTGACGAAGACCTCTGTAACTTCCGATTTCGATAAGTCTTTTAATATCAAATGCTATGGTACGGCGACGGTCACCCTCTACCTGAAGGTTGTGGTCGATATACTCACGAAGCTTTGAAATATCGTCTTCGGTAAGGTCCTTAACTCTGGTATCGGGGTTTATACCGGTATCAGCAAGGATTTTTTTCGATGTAGTAAGACCGATTCCGAAGATGTAAGTGAGTCCGATTTCAACTCGCTTCTCGTTCGGAAGGTCAACACCAGCAATACGTGCCATTTATCAAAGCACCTCCAAATTCTTGTATGTCAGGAAATTAACCCTGACGCTGTTTATGCTTCGGGTTTTCACAGATAACCATGATTTTGCCCTTGCGCTTGATGATTTTGCATTTCTCACAAATCTTTTTAACAGAAGGTCTGACTTTCATGAGATTTTACCTCCTTTAATGTGACTATTACTTGGAACGCCAAGTAATACGTCCTTTAGATAAGTCGTACGGAGACATTTCAACTGTAACCTTATCTCCGGGAAGAATTCGTATAAAGTTCATACGAAGCTTACCTGAGATGTGAGCTAAAATTGTATGTCCTCCCTGTATTTCTACCTTGAACATTGCATTAGGCATAGATTCAACAACGACGCCCTCTAATTCAATCATATCTTCTTTTGACATAGAATTAATCCTCCTCTTGCATTTGTCCGTCTTTTGAGCGGTACTCCGCTAAAGCTCGGCGCAGTGATTTATTGGTTAGAAACTGTTTTTCCTCAAAAACACAGTTAGTAAACTGTATGTGTTTTCCGATTTTACTTTTCGGTCGTTCAAGCGGTCTTTCCTTGCCATCGCAAAGATAGAAATGCGAGTCTGAACTTCCTACTATTACCATAAATTTACCTTTATCTCTTCCTGCCTTTGAACAAACGACTCTGCCTCTCATAATGCACCTCAAACTACTGTCATAATTTGCGGCCCATCGGGAGTTATTGCAACGGTGTGTTCGAAATGGGCAGATAACGAACCGTCTTTTGTGAGAACAGTCCAACCATCCGGCATAATTTTTACGTCCCCCTTACCGATATTTATCATCGGCTCGATGGCAAGTGTCATACCGGGCAAAAGTCGAATTCCCCTTCCGGGTGTGCCGAAGTTCGGCACTTCGGGGGCTTCGTGAAGATGGGTTCCTATTCCGTGGCCGACAAACTGACGGACAACCGAATATCCCCTATCCTCAACATACTTCTGAACTGCATAACCGATATCGCCGATTCTGTTGCCGGGACACGCCATACGAATCGCCTCATATAAGCTTTCGCGTGTTGTGTCTATCAGCCGCTTCGCCTCATCGGAAATATCTCCGACTGCGAAAGTAGCAGCATTATCGCCGTGATATCCGTTAAACTCCGCTCCCAAGTCAACGCTGACGATATCTCCGCTGACAAGTTTGCGTTTCTCAGATGGTATGCCGTGAATAACCTCGTTATTTACTGAAATGCAGGCAGTGGCAGGATAACCCTGATAATTTTTAAAGTTAGGGATTGCACCCTGACTTAAAATATATTTTTCCGCTATCCTGTCAAGGTCAGCCGTTGTAATACCCGGCTCTACTGCATCTCTGATAACCTGTAAAGCTCCGGCCGATATTCTGCAAGCCTCACGCATTAGTGAAAGCTCACGACCGGTTTTAAGCACTACCATACACTATATCTCCGAAAGTGCGCCGAGAACAAGAGCTGTTGTATCTTTAACCTCTTCTTGTCCTTCGACGGTCAAGAGTTTTCCGACTGCACGGTAGTAATCTTTGAGCGGCTCGGTCTGTTCGTGATAGACATTAAGTCTATTAAGAACAGTTTCGGGCTCATCGTCCTTACGGATTGTAAGCTCAGCACCGCAGACATTGCAAATGCCCTCGCGCTCAGGTTTTTTATACTCGGTGTGATAGCTAGCTCCGCAAGCAAGACATACTCGTCTACCCGACATACGCTTTACTATCTCGCTGTCTGCAACCTCGATAGAGAGTGCACAGTCAATTTCCACGCCCATCTTATCAAGCGCTTCAGCCTGAGGAATTGTGCGGGGAAATCCGTCAAGTATAAAACCGTTTTTGCAGTCATCTTCAGCAAGGCGTTCTTTAACGATACCGATTACAACTTCATCGGGAACAAGTTCGCCTGCATCGATGTATGATTTTGCTTTAAGTCCCATCTCTGTACCGCCTTTAAGAGCAGCTCTTATCATATTGCCGGTAGAGATTGTGGGAATGTTGTATTTTTCTGAAATAACTTCAGCCTGTGTGCCTTTACCGGCACCGGGTGCACCTAATAAAATGATTTTCATTATAAGTTACCCCTTAATCAA
>CAZRHF010000203.1:0-2309 GCA_964599835.1 uncultured Eubacteriales bacterium
TTGAAGAACTTAAAGTTCTTACCGTTCTTGAGCTTTCTGAGCTCGTTAAAGCAGTAGAAGAGGAATTCGGCGTATCTGCAGCAGCCGCTGTAGCAGTAGCAGCTCCCGCAGCAGGCGGCGCAGCAGCAGCTGAAGAGAAGACCGAGTTCGACGTAGTTCTCGCAGCCGCAGGCGCAGAGAAGATCAAGGTTATTAAGGCAGTTCGTGAGATCACCGGTCTCGGCCTTGCTGAAGCTAAGGCTCTCGTTGACGGCGCTCCCAAGACCCTTAAGGAAGCTGTAGCTAAGGAAGAAGCTGAAGCTATGAAGGCTAAGCTTGCTGAAGTTGGCGCTACTGTTGAGCTTAAGTAATTTAAGTTTAAAACAAAAAATCGCTGTGCGGATGCACAGCGATTTTTTTATTCCCTATAATTCTTCGGGGAAACGCCGAAACGTCCCTTAAAGGCCTTGCTGAAGGCGTAAAGGGTGGAATATCCAAGCCTGTCGGCAATGTCGGTGACCTTAAGTCTGCCCTCCAAAAGCATAAGACGTGCGGCGTCCATACGCTTTCGCAGATAATATCCGCCCAGGGTCTCACCCGTAGTCTTTTTAAATACCGCCGACAGATACCCATAGCTGTAATCCACCACACCCGTAAGCTCCTCTAAGTTTTTAAGAGAATAAATATGGGTGTCGATGTAATTCATAAGCCGGTAGCAAAGGGTCTCGGAATCTGTGAGGTTTTTAAGAGCTTTACTTCGTGGTGTACCACTGAATGCGCGGAGGGTGTATATGGCTACCTGCTTGAGTATCGCCGCCAGAAGGGGGGCGGAAAAGCGGTTTTCGCTGTTTATCTCGGTGATGGCGTCAGAGAGCAGGGGAGGAATACGCTCATCTCCGAAAACCCTCAGCTCGGGAGAATGATACTCGGTTGCTACCCTTTCAAAATCGGCTTTCAGCTCTTCATCCTCTATGGCGATTGCCAAAAAGTCGAATTTCAGCGGGTCGCTTCGGTCAACGGTAATTTCGTGGGCATCGCAGGGAAGGGAAAGATAAATATCTCCCTGTCTGACGTCGGTGGGAATCCCGTTTGCAAATATCTTGCCTCTGCCTCCCGTAACCACCGTCAGCTCGATAAGCTGCTCCTGAATATGCTCGGTGATATGGCTGTCGCGGTCACAGTACATTCGTCCTATCTGAATAAGGGATATCCCATCGAAGGATGGGAACTGACCCGAATACCGTTTGTCAAGATGATAGTTTTTGCTCATTCTCGTCACCTCGGTTTAATTTTATCAGCCTTCCCCCTCATAGTCAATGAAAATATTAAAAAATGATATGTTTTTGATATACTTTTAACATTTCAATATTACGGCGGCGAATATATAATGAAGTTAAACCAAATCAGAAATGAGGTATTTTTTATGAAAACTGTCGCTGTTGTCGGCTGTGGCCGAATCGCACTTAACGCACATTTCCCCGCTTTCGAGAAAATGGGAACCGTAAGGGTCAAATACGCCTGCGATCTCATTCCCGAAAAGGCTCAGGCCATGAAGGAGAAATACAGCTTTGTAGAAGAGGTAATCACCGACTATAAGGTTGCTCTTGCCGATCCCGAGGTTGAGGTAGTTTACGTCCTCACTCCCAACAAGGCTCACTATACCGTAACTATGGATGCTCTAAGAGCCGGAAAGCACGTTTTCTGCGAAAAGCCCATTGCTACCAGCTACGCCCTTGCCTGCGAAATGGCCGAAGAGGCAAAGAAGCAGGGCAAAATGCTCAACATCGGCGTTTGCAACCGCTTTAACAAATCGGTTCAGATGCTCCGCGAGCTCAATGACCAGGGTCGTTTCGGCAATATCTACCACGTTTACTGTTCCTTCAGAAGCTTCCGTTCTATTCCCGGACTGGGCGGCGCTTTCACCGATAAGAGGGAATCGGGCGGCGGCGTTCTCATCGACTGGGGCGTTCATTTCCTCGACCTCATCCTTTATATTCTCGGCGGTGCCAAGCTCAAGACCCTCACCTGCGATGCCTACTGTGAAATGGCAAAGGATATGAAGTCTTATAAATACGAATATATGTGGGCAGAGGACACCAAGGACGTTGAAAACGGCGTAAACGACGTTGACGACTATATTTCGGGTCACATCCGTACCGACAAGGCCTCCATTTCCTTTAACGGAGCCTGGGCTCAGAATATCAACAAGAGAGATATGTTTATCGACTTTATGGGTGATAAGGCAGGTGCCCGTCTTGATTACGGCGGAAAGTTTGAGATCTACGACGGTGAAACCTTAGAGACCATTACACCCGAGTACGACATTCCCG
>CAZRHF010000204.1:0-2307 GCA_964599835.1 uncultured Eubacteriales bacterium
CCTCTGCATATTTATACCCGGCAGGGTCTTCAACACATTCGTCTAACGCCATCGCGATCGTCCAGCCAAGGTTGGACTGTATCTGCATACTTTCCTCTGGCCCCATAAATATCTTCTTACCGTCGATGTGACTCTGGAATTTAACTCCTTCCTCGGTAATCTTACGGAGAGAGGCAAGGGAAAATACCTGAAATCCGCCGCTGTCGGTGAGGATGGGGCCCTCCCAGGTGGTGAACTTATGAAGACCGCCGCATTCCTTTACCAGTTCATCACCGGGACGGACGTGAAGATGGTAGGTGTTCGAAAGCATTACCTGACAGTGAAGTTCTTTCAGGTCCTCGGCAGATACTCCGCCTTTAATGGCAGCACAGGTAGCGACGTTCATAAACGCGGGGGTCTGAACGGTGCCGTGAACGGTCTCAAAGGTAGCGCGTCTGGCTCTGCCTTCGGTCTTTATCAGGATAAATTTAGATTTAGACATTTAATTCTCCTATTTTATAAACATAGCGTCGCCAAAGCTGAAGAAACGGTATTTTTCCTCAACAGCGGTTTTGTAAGCGTTCATCGTATTTTCATAGCCCGCAAAGGCCGAAACAAGCATAATGAGTGTACTTTCGGGGAGATGGAAGTTGGTTATAAGAGCATCCATGCATTTGAACTCATAACCCGGATAAATAAAAATATCGGTATCTCCGTCGCACGCCTTGATGCAACCGTGGGTCGTCGCGGCACTTTCAACGGTTCGACAGCTTGTCGTTCCGACACAAATTACCCTGCCTCCTTCTGCCTTAGTTCTGTTTATGAGCTCGGCAGTTTCTGCAGGCAACAGATAATGCTCGGTATGCATTTTGTGGTCTTTAATATCGTCGGCCTTTACAGGTCGGAAGGTACCCAAACCGACGTGAAGGGTCACGTAGCCGATATTTATTCCTTTTTCCTTAAGTGTTGCAAGCATTTCGTCGGTAAAATGAAGTCCTGCTGTAGGGGCGGCGGCTGAACCTAATTCTTTTGAATAAACCGTTTGATATCGCTCTTTGTTTTTAAGTTCTTCTGTAATATAGTGAGGCAGAGGCATTTGTCCCACCTCATCCAGCAGAGAATAGAACTCTCCGTCGCAGTTAAACCTAATGATACGGTTTCCTTCGGGAGTAGACTCAAGCACGTCGCAGGAAAGCTTTTCGCTGAATCTGAACGAGGTTCCCGGCTTGGCTCTTCTTCCCGGACCCGCGAGAGATTCCCACATATCGTTTCCGAGATTTTTAAGAAGAAGGAATTCAACCCTTGCTCCCGTATCCTCCTTAATACCGTAGATGCGTGCGGGAAGCACACGCGTATTGTTAAGAATAAGGGTGTCTCCCTTTTTAAGATAGTCAAAAAGAGAAGAAAAAACCGTATGCTCTACTCTTCCGTCGTTGCGGTTCAAAACCATAAGACGGGAGGCATTTCGGGGCTCTATTGGGGTCTGCGCTATGAGATTTTCGGGCAGATCGTAAAAAAAGTCGCTTGTTTTCATAAAATTGCACAACTCCGGAGGTCACATATTAAAATAGTTCGGCATAAAATATATTTGACAAACATCTGTCAGGATGTTATATTAAGATGTATGGGTTAAATGCCATTTAACGAATATATTATATAAAATATTCGCGCGGTATTCAACATTTTTTTAAATAATTTTCTTAAAGTCCCGGAAGGAATGTGATTTACATGAAAAAATACAACGTAGGAATTATCGGAGCAACCGGAATGGTTGGCCAGAGATTTGCTCTTTTACTTGCAGATCATCCTTGGTTTGACGTTAAGGTTTTAGCCGCCAGCGGAAGAAGCGCAGGCAAAACCTATGAAGAAGCTTTAGGCGGACGTTGGGCTATGACCAAGCCTGTTCCCGAAAAGCTTAAGGCTATGACTGTTTTAGATGCAGTTGCAGATATGGAAAAGGTTGCATCTGCCGTAGATTTCGTATTCTGCGCAGTTGATATGAAAAAAGACGAAATTAAGGCTCTCGAGGAGGCATATGCCAAACTCGAATGCCCCGTTGTTTCCAACAACTCTGCACATCGCTTTACCGACGACGTTCCCATGGTCATTCCCGAGATAAACTCCGACCACACCGCCATCATCGAAGCACAGAGAAAGCGCCTCGGCACCAAGAAGGGCTTTATCGCCGTCAAATCCAACTGCTCTCTTCAGAGCTACGTTCCCGCCCTCTATCCCCTTGACGGGTTTGGCGTAAATAAGGTTCTCGTATGCACCTATCAGGCAATTTCCGGCGCAGGAAAAACCTTTGAGCGTTGGCCCGAAATGGTT
>CAZRHF010000205.1:0-2201 GCA_964599835.1 uncultured Eubacteriales bacterium
TTAAGTATAATATTGTTGTCTTTTATAACCGTTTTCATAAAATTCCTCCAAAATACCTTTAAATTATATCATTTATCTGCTATAATTACAATAAATTATTATTTTTTCAGGTGATGTTATGAGAGAAGACATTTGCACAATACCCGTAAGCGAGGCCTTCGAGGAAAACGACGGGTGTCCCGTATGCCGAATGTATAAAACGGTTGAGGATCGTATCGTTGAATATATTATGGGTGCCGCTATGATGGAGCCGGATATCCGTATCGAGACCAACCGTCTGGGCTTTTGTGAAAAGCATCTGCGTGCCATGATGAAGCGCAGAGGCAGGCTTCAGCTTGCCCTTATGCTCCAGACACACACCGACGAGCTTCATAAGGAACTCTTTAAGGGGGTACTGTCCTCACGTCAGAAAAATGCCGAAAAGGCCAAGGCAAAACGCTGTTCCTGCTTCATCTGTGAAAAGATCGACTGGGGCTTTTCCCGTATGACTGAGACTATCTACAGAACCTACGAGACCGACCGTGATTTCCGTAATCTTTTCGATTCGCAGGACTATTTCTGCCTTGACCACTACGCAATGCTTGTGTCGGGCGCCTCAAAGAAGTCTATGCGCCGCTACTACGGCGAATTTACCGAGGTCTTGGAGAAAAAGGCCTCCGACTGCCTCAAGGGACTGTCTGACGACCTTAAGAAGTTCTGCTCTATGTACGACTACCGAAATTCGGGTGCCGACGCCGACTGGGGTAACTCCAAGGACTCCATCGAGCGCACCGTTGAATTTTTAACGGGATATCGCGAAGACTGAATATAATTTCTATTTTTTGTCAAACCTATTCCTGTAAGACTTTTTCGAAGGAGTAAGGTATGGTAAAGGGTGTCAACCGACAGATAATCGAAATCAACGATACGAGCAACCGCTATTTCGAGCGGGTACTGCTTTTCGTAAGTCCCGAGGGAAGCGAGATAAGCTCCCGTGAGCTTAACCGAGAGGCGAAGGAATTTCTTCTTCGTCTTACCCCTGAGCA
This sequence comes from uncultured Eubacteriales bacterium, assembly GCA_964599835.1. Lineage (GTDB taxonomy): Bacteria > Bacillota > Clostridia > Oscillospirales > Acutalibacteraceae > SFWF01. Next base: position 1,026 of record CAZRHF010000205.1, read on the forward strand.
GGGACAAAAACAGGGCATACGTGCCCGTATGGCGAGACGAAGACTTTTCCGTCGGATAATGTGGGGCGGGGGAGCAGCCGTACTGCTTATAACGGGACTTATTTTAGTTTTTAATTTTTTGTAAATTATGGCAAGCAGAGCGTCTTCTGCTTGCTTTTTTTTGCTTATTATTATATAATATCATAAATATGTTTTAGGAGATAACCGAATGGAAAATATGCAACACGGCTTCAGGGTGCTGGGCAAATACTTCCTTTGCGTAATACTTTGCTTCTTCACCTTCTTTTCCTTTACCGCCATCTTCAGTATGATGGATAACACCAACGACGCCTATACCGCCTACGTTTACGAGCTTGAAGAGGTAGATTCCTACACCTATAAGACCGCCGACGGCGACGACGAGCTCAAGGCCAAATATGAGAAGGAAGGCTACCTCGTAAAAACCGACAATAAGACCGAGGAGGGCTATACCGCCACCGTCTGCAAGACCGGTGATGAGGTCGCCTCATATACCCACGTCTACGCCGACGGCAAGGACGAACGTAAGGCCGAATACGAAGCCGAGGGCTATCTGGTAAACACCTTTGAGTTCAAGATACTCAGCGGCGCCCCCTTCATTACCTGCCTTACCGTAGCACAGATAGTTTCCCTTTTCTTCTTTGTAATTATGGTCCCCAGAGAGGTCTACAAGATAGGCTCCCGCGATACTAACCGCGTTTCCCGCGGAGAAGCGTCGGAGGACAAGCTTAGAGGCGTAAAGATAGGTCTCGTGCCCGCCGCCTGCAGTCTTTTCTCCTACGTCTGCCTCATTCTCTTTAAATCGGGCGCACTGGCCTCGGGTCGTTACATCTATCAGTATTTCAACTATTACTGCTTCGGCTATCAGACCCTTATTTTCGGCGGCGACCCCAAGACCCCCGTCTTCAGCATCCCCTCTATGATACTGGCTTTCCTGCCGGTGCTCCTGCCCGTAATAGTTTGCGGCGTAGCCTACATTCTCGGCTATAAGGACATAAACCTTTACCAAAAAACGGTATATAAAAACAAAGATTAAGGAGGTAACCCCATGGGACTTGGCGGATTTTTTAATTACGAAAAACCCGGTCCGGGTGTTTCCAAAGACGCCCCTAAGAAAAAAATGTTTTTCTCCTTCCTGGAGGTATGGTTCAGAAACTT
>CAZRHF010000206.1:0-2185 GCA_964599835.1 uncultured Eubacteriales bacterium
AGCAAAACTTATATATTTACAACATGCCACAGTGGCATGCCGTGAAATTAAATTCTGTGTTCGTACAGTCAGGTCCACAGCAATTAGAACATTGGAATCACCTCCTTCCTGCGATACAAACAAAAAGCGGCCCAACCATAAATGAATATGGCAAGGCCGCTTATGTAGGCGTGCATATAAAACCGACGGATCAGTGCCGGTATTTATTTTTATAAAATTATTGATCTTTAATGTCTTTCCGTTAGCTGTTTCTCCGCTTCATAGGTGTCTCCTGTGTCATTTCTTAGCAAAGCGTTCTAAAGTGTTTAGATAATTCTCCAAGCTTTCACAAACGAGAATGCGCTGAGAAACTTCGTAGTTATCAATTCTCTTCGCAATTTCGCGTAGATAAACAGCAGTCGGATCATCGTAATAGTCACACAGAAGCTGGTCCACTGTAACATTCAACTTGTTTGCGATGTGAACCACCATTTCCAAACTTGCTTTGCCGTGACCGCCTTCAATGTGTCCTATATGGCTGACGCTGCAGTCGCAGATTGCAGCAAGGTCCTCTTGACGCATTTCTCGCAACAGGCGATATTTCTTTACATTTTTACCTAAAGTTTTGTAATCCACCGTCTCATCTTCTCCTTATACTAATATTTTAGCTGAACCATAGGTAAAACTGAAGAAAGCATATGTGCAAGTGCTATCACGAATTGTGCAGGTCGGAAATAAAAATAAATAAAAATTTCCTTAACAAAGCAAATGAGCCTACTATCGGTGATAGCAGACTCATCTGTATTTCACCCAAACAAATCGAGGTTGTCCAGCATTGTTGCTACATCTTGTTCGAGCGCCTCCGGAACTTGTCCAGTTCTCGGGGTGGCAGTACCCGATAACTGGAGCATAGCCATCTTCTCTTCAACTATAGTCCGTATGATTTGCTCCACCTTCTCTTGATTGAAATTGGAGCCAACCTTTACTTCTATTTTACAATACGGGGACTGAAGTTCAGGGTGAGAGGCGAGATACTCATTTAGCGCTGCAACAATGACTGCACTTTTCTTATTGCCCAGGTGTTCTAAAAATTCACCGGCTCTGTACTCTTCATCAGATTCCGAGCCGAACTGCAGTGTAAATCTATATTTGCCGTCTTTCTTCACCTTGCATCCCTCCACCCTTATGCATTAGGGCGGAGCATCTGCGTTCTGCCGAGCATTTCATATCCTACGGCGTTGGCATTCGGTGAGTCCACAAAACTGCCTCTCATAACCATAGGCGAATTCTCAAGGAACGGACGGAGCAAAATGCTACCACCGCCGACAAAGATTGCCGGGTTGGATCTCAGATCAACCTGCAGCTCACGAAGCTGATTCAGAATATTGCTTGCGTGCTGTTTGGTTGCGCCTTTGATAGTTTCCACGACATCCTCAGGCAAGAAAATATCCTTGCCGCAGAGTACGTCGCTGATGTGTTCATCCTCAAGCAGCATATCGTGGTAGGAATTGACCTTGCGGATGATTTCATTATTCATCGTAATAACACCGGATTCCAAGCTTCTGCAGAACTGGAAATCCAGTTTGCCGTTCTTGAGCAAAAGTACATCAGTGGTATAACCACCGATATCCACAATAAAGATACGCGGGGTATTTACGATCATGCTGCTCTGCGGAACGACCGCTGCATATGCCTGCGGAAAAACCATAACCTTATCAATTATAATACTAAACGGCTTTTCTTTATAGATGAAATTGATTGCGCCATCCTTTTTGAAGTAGTTGGCAAACTTATTCTTAAGCACACCGTAGTGCTCGGGCGGAAGACCTACCGCCAACTGAACCTGTTCAAACGGTGCGTTTCTGCCTGCAGATTCCAGTTCCTTTGCGATGGCGATAAGGGTAAGGATGAAATATCTCTCATCATTGGTTTTGTCCTTCATATAGTTCAGACGCTTACCGCTGAGCGTCCAGAACTTGCCGCCGAATTCCAGGACCTCATCGGTCATAGGCGGTTTCACCGTATGCTCTGCAAGTCCGGCAACGAAGGAATGATTTACGGTTTTGATGGCAAAATTGCCATGATCAATTGCGATTAACATAGTGTAGTACCTCCAGGTTTTTTATTTGTACATCTTCATTACACGATTCATTATGCGTATTTACAACAAGAATACTCATAAATCGTAAAAAAGCGCACAGAAAAA
>CAZRHF010000207.1:0-2083 GCA_964599835.1 uncultured Eubacteriales bacterium
CGACATTGCAGGCAGTGGCGCTTGCAAACTTATCGGCCCCGCAGGTGAGGTTGAGCTTACCGAGGGCGTTATCGCCGCTAAGCGTCACATCCATATGACCACCGCCGATGCCCAGAAGTATGGCATCACCGACTGTCAGATAGTTAAGGTCAAGATCCCCACCGACGGACGCGCTCTCATCTTCGATGACGTTGTTGCCCGCGTTTCCGACAGCTATGCCCTTGCTATGCATCTCGACACCGACGAGGCTAACGCCGCAGGTGTTCCCGGAAGCTGCATGGGAGAGATCCTTGACTAATAACCTCGGCATTTACATCCACGTTCCCTTCTGTTTGAAAAAGTGCAGTTATTGCGACTTTTATTCGGGGGTTCCAACCGAAGAGATTCGGTCGGTTTACGTGGACAAGCTTTGCGAAGAGATAAAAAAATGGGGCGGGCGGACAGCACGCCCCATTGATACTCTTTATATAGGTGGCGGGACCCCTTCCCTGCTTAGCGAGGAGGAGCTCAGCCGTATTATGTCCTCCGTCAGGACTTCCTTTACCCTTTTACCCTATGCTGAGATAACGGCAGAGGCCAACCCCTCCGACCCAGAATTTATTCCCGTCGCAATAAGGTGCGGTATTAACCGGATCTCCTTCGGGGTACAGTCGGCAAACGACCGTGAGCTGAGGCTTTTAGGCCGACGTCACAACTTTGAGGAATCACAAAGGGCGGTGGAGCTTGCGAGGACAGAGGGATTTAAGAACATTTCGGCAGATATTATGATAGGCCTGCCCGACAGTAGTCTTTCTTCTCTTGAAAAGAGCGTCGACGGTCTGCTTTCTCTCGGCACCGAGCATATTTCGGCCTATATCTTGAAGGTTGAGGAAAACACTCCCTTTTACAATATGAATTTAGAACTGCCCGACGATGACGCTGTTGCCGACCAGTATCTTTATATCTGTGGGCGTTTCAGAGATGCGGGATACAATCACTATGAAATATCCAACTTTGCAAAAGAAGGCTTTGAGAGCCGACACAACAATCGCTACTGGAAGGACCTTGAATATATCGGAATAGGGCCTGCGGCCCACTCCTTTTTTGAGGGAAAAAGGTTCTTTTATCCGAGAGACCTAAGGGCATTTTGTGAAAATGCAAATACCCTTTTCGACGCCTTTGGAGGAGACGAGGAAGAATTTATAATGCTTGCCCTTCGTCTTGCCCGAGGACTTGTTTTTTCGGAATATAAGGAACATTTTTTAAAAGACGTACCAAATTCCCTTATCAAAAAAGCTGAGTTTTTAGAAAAGCACGGGCTGTGCAAGGTACTCAGCGACAGAATATTCCTCACCGACGAGGGTATGGCGGTTTCTAACGGCATTATATCAGAACTTTTAGGAGAACTTTAATGAAAACCTACAAAATACATCTTATTCGTCACGGACTTACCGAGGGAAATCTTAAACAGCAGTATATCGGAGTCACCGACCTGCCTCTTGCAGGGGTTGGAGTAACCGAGCTTCAGCGACTTCGCGAAGAGACCGAATACCCCAGAGTAGACAAGGTATATTCCTCCCCTATGCTTCGCTGTATTCAGACCGCACACATTCTTTACCCTGCTAAGGACGTGCAGACTGTGGATAATATGCGTGAGATCGATTTCGGCGATTTCGAGGGCAAGACGGCAAACGAGCTTGAAGGAAGCCCCGCTTATGCCGACTGGGCGGCAGGAAGAATCAATGCCGCACCGGGCGGAGAGGATAACACCGAGTTCGCAAAGAGACTTTGCGTCGGACTTAATCAGATCGTTCGCGATATGATGGCGGAGGGTGCCGAGCACGCGGCGGTCATTATGCACGGCGGCGCTATTATGATGCTGCTTGCCTCCTGCGCAGTACCGAGAAAGAGTATGGTCGAATGGACCTGCCCTGCAGGAAGCGGATTTTCCCTTCTTGTTACCCCCTCCCTTTATCACTCCAGCGGTGTGGTAGAGGTTAGCCAAAGCATTTAAACCCGAACCGGCCTAAAAGTGCGGTTTTAAGGCGTCTTTTGGCTCTTTGTCGCTCATAAGCGACCGCTTTATGGGCTTCGCATCACCAAA
>CAZRHF010000208.1:0-2076 GCA_964599835.1 uncultured Eubacteriales bacterium
TGATCCGTGCCGGCTGCGTCCCGAGAGACTTCCTCAAGAGGTCTGCACGGGGAAGATCTCTCTTCGCAAACGTCATTTACGACGTGAAGAGGTTCGAGCTGCCGAAGCTTATTTGCGAATACAATGCTTATGCCCGGCATCAGAACTGTCTGAAATGCGGTATGTGGAATGTTCCACGGTATCCTTGCTTTACTTGCCCTAAGTGCAGCATAGTAACAAATCCGCCTCAGAGCTTTATCTACGTTGACGTTTGAACGTGAAAAGACCGCTACCAAATCGGTAACGGTCTTTTTCTTATGCGAAATTAAAATCACCAATCAATTCTATAAGCTTTTTTTCATTGATTCCAAAATTTAAAAGGAATTCCTTAACACAGGAATATTTTGCTACGAGCCTTCCTTCTACAAATATTTCTAGGTGATCTTCTATTGGCTCCAAATATATTCTATATTCCGATGAAGCTATACCGAAACCAAAATAAGTTTCGGCGTAATCGGTCATCCCCTTAATAAAATCATAATCTTCGTCTGACACAGAATATCCAAAATAATCTTTCATTTCCAAAACCTCCTTTTCTTACTAGCTTTAAAAAACTCACGATGCTCTCTTCTCGTTGGCTCACGCCCCGAACCTCTCTTCATATCGGATGAATAGTCGTGAACGTGTTTAGATTTCTCAACAAGGTCAGGCATATCTAAATCCTTTTTAGCAAAGCCTTGTTCATTTAACTTTCGCCTACGATGAAATAACCCGGTTTTCTTATCGTAAAATCAATATAAGAATTAGGCTCTCCTTTTATAGGTGTACGGTTACTATCAGACTTTGGTATATTCTTACCATGGTAAAAAATATGAGTTTGTTTACATCTTTTAGGCATATTATAGCACACATCCTTTCGTTTTTCAATACTTACGCCGCATTTTTGTGCATTGTTTGCACGTCGTTCTGGAAGAAGCTATTTTGCAAGCCGTTCTCTTTAAGCGTTCCGACGTTCCCCGAATAACAGATAAAGTCATCAATATGCATTCTGTTGGGCTCGTAGGTGTGGAACACGGCGTTTAAGCAGTCGGTCTGATAACGCTTTGATCGGTCCTTTTTCAGGATGATCCGCCATTTTTCCTTGATGACCTCTCCGTCCATTCGTCCGCTTTGTATCTCAAGCTTGAGCGTAAAGCTGCCGAAGAGTCCGTTTACACGGTCATAGTGCTTATTTACCTTGCTCATAACGTTATTAAGGAGATAGGCGAATAAAGTACCGTCACGGCGATTATGAATGTACTGTGCGTGGAAATTCGCCCATTTGCTCTTAAGCCACAGGAAGAGCCCTTGACAGAGCCAATAAGGCGAGAAGAACGGCAATGCCGGGTAGGTATCTCCCTTTTCGGATATGTAGATAACCTCTCCCAGCTCTCTTCCGCCTGCTCCCCATGCTTCCGGGCGTTGAAGGTCACAGATGATCCTGATGAACACTCTGTTTCGGATAACGGCGGCGTGTCGGCACATCATCAGACATGCGTTAAAGAGATCATTCTTTTGGTTGACCTCATCAACGTTCTTCTTCGTTTCGGTAAGCTCGAGACTGTTCTTTCTCTCCTTGTCTACCTCAGTAATGACGAAAACTCCGAAGGATAGCTTGAACTCCTTCTGCATTCTCTTTCCAAGACGCAGCATATCGAAGTTAATGATATGGCACTGCCTTGAATATGCATTCATCAGCTCCGGATCTCTCTGGAAGAAATCGTTATTACGAAGCGGCATATTGCCGAGATCGTCTATGATAGAATCTACTCTGATCGAGTAATTACCGAAGATAAGGCTTGTCCGCACCGTAAAGACGAGATATGCGCAGGCGTAGTCACTGATAGCGTCATAAAGGTGTGAAACCTTCAGGTTATCGTTATAGGTATATGCGTAATGCTCGTAATCGTAGCCGAAGGTATAATCGGTTGCGACGTACTTCTTACGTTCGCGCCGGAACCCGTCCCACTCTTGCCGGGAGAGACCTTTTTCTACAACGTAGTCAAAGCCCCTCCTGAAGGTTTTCATCCTCGCTCTGACCGCATCGAGGTCGCAAAG
>CAZRHF010000209.1:0-2029 GCA_964599835.1 uncultured Eubacteriales bacterium
CGTGGGAGTTGCAAGCTTCCTTCCCGCAACGAAGGAAGGCTATACCTTCGTAGGCTGGTACACGAGTGAAAGCTTCCTTGATACCGAGCTTATCACCTCTATCGCGGCAGGCACCGTGGGTGATTACGTGCTTTACGCTAAGTTCATATTCGGTTCCGAGGGACTTGAGTTCACCGCAGAGGGCGATACTTACCTTGTAAGCGGCTACACGGGAGCAGATACCGTAGTTTATATCCCCGAGACCTACGACGGCAAGAGTGTTGTCGGAATTGCGGCTGACGCGTTTAAGGATAACACCGAAATTACCTCGGTAGTAATTCCTGACAGCGTAACTGTAATCGGCGAGAATGCATTCTCCGGATGCACGGCGCTAAGCAACATCGTAATCCCCGCCACCGTAACGGATATAGGAGCAAATGCGTTCTACGGATGCACGTCTCTTACGGTTATTAACTGCAAGGTAGCAAGCAAGCCTGCAGGCTACGTTGACGGCTTCAACAGCCTTGACGGCACGAATACCATTGTGGTTGTATACGGCTATAAGGATTCGGGCGATTCCGTCCTTCCTCCTATGCCCTTCTAAATCAATAAAACGAGCCACCCGAACGGAGAATCGTTCGGGTGGCTTTTTCTTTTATTAATTATAACGGCGGTAGCAAGCCCCGCTCTACAAGACTTCACTATTTTGCCGTATCGTTGCCAGAGAGAATATCGCGAAGAAGCGAGGTGAATTCTGCCTTTGCTATATCGAGGGATTTGTCGTTAGTATAATAATAATCGTAGTAATAGTTCTCAACACAGTCGTCAGCGGCGTTTCCGTATGCGGAGGTTCTTACGCGCTCGCCACCTCTTATAAGAAGAGTTTTCGCCTCACCGCCAGTCGCCCCAACGAACTTAGCTATCTCTTCAGGCTCTCTTATATGTATGAACATAATTTGCTTGTCCGAGGCGAGAAATTCGCCATAGCGCTCACGAAGCCAAAGCGTGGGAAAGTCGTTATACTCGACCGAAAGCGCCTTGAGGGCGGCTAAGAATTTGCGCGACTTATCGTCCTTGCCGCCCGTCCAGCCAAAGCTTTTCGCGATTTCCTTAATCGGTGTAATCGACGACACGTTGTATATGGAAAATTCCTCGGCAGCAAGGTCGCAAAGCGTATCCTTTCCGACGCCTCCCTGCCCGTTTATCACGATTGCGATTTTTTTCATATATATTAATCCTTGTGGTTTTTTATTCATTTTAGCATACTAAAGATATTTTTGTCAACATAATATTCTTTATATTGACTTTTTTTCACGAAAGTGATAAAATGAATTTGCGACATAACTTAATATTTCGAAAACAGGGTGTACTACGCCATTTTTAGTACTTCCGTTTTTTCCTATACCTGTTTTCGGAAAAGTTGTGTCGCAGCAATTCGGAGTGCTTAAATGGAGTGCGCTCGCTTTGCGGGCGCATTTTTGTTTTTGCATGAAAATAGATAAGGAGAATAAAAAATGAGTACAGATGGAGAATTGATTTTTAAATTAACCAAAGACCGCAAGGGTTATATAGTTACAGGTACGGTATTTAACGAAGAATACGATGACGAAGATGAAGAAGATTACGATATAACTTCTGTGGATATTCCTTCAAATTTGGAAATTCCTTCAGAATACAAAGGCAAACCCGTCGTTTCCATCGAAACAAACGCATTTGCATCTTGCTATGAGTTGGAGGAAATAACTATTCCACATAGCGTGGCATCTATAGATGTTGATGCTTTTGCATTTTGTTCGGTTAAACGCATAACTGTCGACCCAACCAATATCTCATTTAAATCTATTTGCGGAAATCTATATACCAAAGATGGTTCCATTCTTATATGTTATGCACCTGGAAAAAAGGATATATCATTTAATATTCCTAGTAGTGTAAAACACATAGCCGAACATGCGTTCTGGAATTGCGAAACGCTTGAGAATATTATTATCCCGAACAGTGCAGAAATCCACAATTTACATCCCACAAATAATTACGGAGTACTTTGCTA
>CAZRHF010000210.1:0-2007 GCA_964599835.1 uncultured Eubacteriales bacterium
CATTTAGAATACACCGAGCAATGGTTGGATAAATCGACTGCAGAAAAGTATGACCATAATATATTTGAACATATTAAGATCACAAAGATTTATTCCAACTGCTTCTTTGCAAGAACTGTTATACCAATGCCCTATGAGATCAAGCTCAACGGAACGTTATCAGATGAATGGTGTGTGGGAGATCAAATTACGGCAACCTATTCCAACGTCTATTATGACCGGGAAAATCAGCGCGTGGAATGTGATTTCATATCGGTTGAAGCAAGTGATTGGCAACCGGATCCCAACGCAGCATACAAGCCGGTTATTTATCTCTATCCGGAGGAAGAAACGGAGGTTTCCGTTAATCTCTCTTTGGATGGCAGACTGACCTGCACTTATCCTGCCTATAACGACGGTTGGAAGGTAATAGCCTCTCCCGACGGAACGCTGACCGATGCTAAGGGACAGAGCTATAACTATCTGTATTGGGAGGGCGAAACCTACGCACAGTACGACCTCACCAAAGGCTTCTGCATTAAAGGCTCAGATACCGCCGCGTTCCTTGAGGGTGCTCTTGAACAGCTCGGCCTTACCCGTCGTGAAGCAAATGAGTTCATCGTGTACTGGCTGCCTCTGATGGAGCAGAACCCATATAATATTATTTCCTTCCAGACCGATATTTACACCGATGCAGCACAGCTCAAAGTAGATCCTGCACCGGACACTTTAATTCGTGTCTTTATGGCTTGGCAGGCATCTGAGACCGCTGTGGATCTGCCTGAGCAGGAGCTAACAGCGCCCGAACGTAACGGCTTTACTGTTGTCGAATGGGGCGGTACTGAGATGAGATAAGGAGGCGGAGATATGAAGATAAAGAAGAGCCTCTTTGTCGCATTACCCCTCGTTGCTATGATCCTTGAGCTTCTGCCTAACGGAGTTGTGCTGAATTTTGCTGATGCCGAAGGCGAACCGTGGCGCAGGACATATTCCTATTTCAGTGTAATACCGTTTGGCTATGCAAACTTCGGCCCGCTGATTACTGCTACATTGACCTGTATTCTGCTCGTCTTGGCGGTTATTTATCTGTTCAAACCGCGCAGGGGACTGAACACCGCTATTTTGAATGTCGCCGGTTTCGCAACAGCGGCATCCCTTATGCCCTTGATGTTTGGATTTGACTATATTACAGTGATCGGTGTTATCATCACCGCATTTCTGGCAGGAACGTTTGGGTGCGGATTTATAAAATCAAAATAATCTATAATTTAAAGGCGTCGCGGAAATGCGGCGTCTTTCGTTTTTGCGTTGAAAAATTCATAATAATGTTTCAAAATGGGTTTACAGATAAGTTGACAGATGTAAAGTCTTGTGCTATAATACACACATTGCAGATTTTCGTTCGAGAGATAAAGGAAAGATTTATATGAAAAATAAAATCCAACAAATAAAAAAAGCGAAGAATGCTGTGATTCTCGCACATTATTATGCGCCTGCCGAAGTGCAGGAGATTGCCGACTTTGTTGGCGATTCGTTCTATCTTGCAAAAGTGGCAAAGCAGAGCGACGCGGACGTCATAGTGTTTTGCGGTGTTTCGTTTATGGGGGAGAGTGCAAAAATACTGAACCCCGACAAAAAGGTGCTTATGCCGGATATAACTGCCGACTGCCCGATGGCGCATATGGTTGCACCCGGTATCATTGACGAAATGCGGGAAAAATACGAGGATCTGGCAGTTGTTTGCTATGTAAATTCAACGGCAGAAATGAAATGTCAAAGTGATGTGTGTGTTACCTCATCCAATGCCGTTAAAATCGTGAGAGCACTGCCGAATAAGAACATCTTCTTCATACCTGACGAAAATCTGGGACGGTATGTTGCGGAACAGGTGCCGGAAAAGAATTTCATACTGAATGACGGTTTCTGCCCGCGGCACAAGGCTATTACACCTGAACAGGTACTAAGAGAAAAGCAGAAGCATCCAAATGCGCTTGTGCTTTCTCATCCTGAATGTGTGAAGGCGGTTTT
>CAZRHF010000211.1:0-1994 GCA_964599835.1 uncultured Eubacteriales bacterium
CGATGTAGTTCAGGTAATAGGATACCGTTTTGTGCTCTACAAGGAAAGTAAGGAGCATAAAACTATAGTTCTTGTTAAATAGTATGGGAATTATTGCTGTTTTTGGAGGCACATTTAATCCTATCCACAACGGCCACTGCGAGATTATAAATGAAATCATAGGTCTCAGCGAAGTAGAAAAGGTCATAGTTATTCCTACAAGGATCCCACCGCATAAATCTGTAGATTTTATGGCAAGCGAAGAAGCGAGACTTGAAATGTGCAGACTTGCAACCGAAGATATCGGCGACGTCGAGATCAGCGATATCGAGCTTAAAAGGGAAGGGAAGAGCTACACCGTCGATACTTTAGCCGACATAAGAAGACTTTACCCCGAAAAAGATGTTGCAATTACTATCGGTGCCGATATGGTCGTGACCTTCGACGAATGGAAGGATTATAAAGAAATCATTGCCAATTCGAAAATTATCGCCTTTTCCCGTACTACGACCGATTTCGGCTGTTATCAAAAGGGACTTGATATGCTAAATGACTTAGGTGCAGATCTGATTACCGTAAAAAAGCAGATATGTGATATTTCTTCATCTAAGATCAGGGAATTGCTGGCGTCGGGTCAGGATGTTTCTGAGTTTTTACCGAAAAAGGTGTTTTCCTATATGATCGGGAATAATATTTACGGTGTGTAATTTATGATTTTAGAATATAAGCGTATTTTACGTGAAAAACTTGATGACTACAGATACAATCATTCACTTTGTGTTGCCGATGAAGCAAAGCGACTTGCAGAAAAGTACGGAGCTGATGCGGAAAAAGCCTATCTTGCAGGCCTTCTTCACGATATAACGAAGAATATTTCTTTTGAAGAACACTTGCAGTTAGCGTCCCGCTTTGGTATAATACTTAACGACATCGAGAGATCGTCGGGAAAGCTCTTGCATGCAATGACCGGATCAGCCTACGTTAAACAGGTGCTTCGTATCGACGATGAGGATATAATTTCAGGCATCAGGTATCACACTACGGCAAGAGCGGATATGTCGCTTTTTGAAAGAATAATTTACCTTGCCGATTTTACTTCTGCAGACCGAAACTATCCCGACGTTGAGGTTATGCGTAGTTTAGTGGATAGAGATATTTTTGAAGCTATGCGATATTCTTTAAGTTATACAATAAGCGATCTTCTGTCAAAACGTTCTGTAATACACCCTGATACGTTTTATGCATACAACTTTGTAATGAAAAAACTAAATAAGAAGGGAAATCATAAATGAAACTCAATAAGATAATTGAAGTTGCCGTAAACGCACTAAATGATAAAAAAGCCGTTAATATTTCGGCTATTCAGGTTGGCACTCTAACTGTTATAGCTGATTATTTCATTATAGCTACCGCAACTTCTTCGACCCATGTTAAAGCACTTGCTGATGCGGTTGAGGAAAAGCTTACCGAGGCCGGCTTTGAGCCCGATCACGTTGAGGGTAAGGCTACCGGCTGGATATTGCTTGACTATCTTGGCGTTGTTATCCATATTTTTACAAGAGATACAAGAGATTATTACAATCTTGACCGTATGTGGGATGACGGCAAAAAGTTAGATTTAGACGATATTTTAACATCTGCCAGGGAGGAAGATTAAATTGAAATACAATTATCAGCAGATCGAAAAAAAATGGCAAAAGGTTTGGGACGATAACCATACTTTTGCCGCCAAAAAGGATTATACCTTACCTAAGTTTTACGGACTTGTAGAGTTTCCGTACCCTTCGGGTCAGGGACTTCACGTAGGACATCCCCGTTCCTATACCGCCCTTGATATTATTGCTCGTAAAAAGCGTTTACAGGGCTATAATGTGCTTTATCCTATGGGATGGGACGCATTCGGCCTTCCTACTGAAAACTTTGCAATAAAGAATCATATTCATCCCTCTATCGTTACCGAAAATAACGTTGCCAATTTCAAAAAGCAGCTTAAAAGCCTTGGTTTCTCCTTCGAT
>CAZRHF010000212.1:0-1993 GCA_964599835.1 uncultured Eubacteriales bacterium
GTAGCTCAGCCGGATAGAGTGTTTGGCTACGAACCAAAAGGTCGGGGGTTCGAGTCCCTCCTGGCGCGCCACAAACCGCCGCTTACGCTTTGCGTGGGCGGCGGTTTGTCGTACAATAGGGGACTCGAACCCTGAGAGGGTGAGAGGCGTAAAGAAAACAGTCCGGCGGACTGTTTTTAGCCTCGAAGTCCGAAGCGGCTGTGCCGCAAGGACGGGTGACGTGGCGCAAAGCGCAACGGCATCGTCCCTCCTGGCGCGCCACAAACCGCCGCTTATGCTTTGCGTAAGCGGTTTATATTTTTATTTATAATCGGCATAACTAAACGATTGATATCTGCTGCAGAAACGTGTATAATGATTATAAAGTGAGGGGATCATAATGAGCGTTCGTAAAAGAATCAGAATATTGGAAATCGACCCTTATTTAGCACCTTTTGAAAAGGATCTGGAATTAAGAACGGAACTTTTTATCAGCAAGCGCAAAGAGCTTTTAGGCCAATGTAAAAAGATAAAGAATTTTGCTAACGGGCATAAGTATTTCGGCTTTCACCGCACTCGCACCGGCTGGGTCTACAGAGAGTGGGCACCTGCCGCTGATGAGATGTATCTTACGGGCGATTTTAACAACTGGGATGCTGAAGGCTGTCCTATGACCAAGCTGGAGGGCGGCGTTTTTGAAGTACATCTCAGGGGCAAAAACGCGCTTAAAATCGGGCAAAAGGTACAGGCCGTTGTTATAAATTCGGGCAAGATGCTGCGCCGTATTCCGCTTTACGCTACCCGCGTAGTGCAAGACCCTCAGACGTATTTATGGTGCGCCGAAATTGAAGATACCTATGATAAATTCCCTTGGACCGATACGGATTTTATACCCGAAAAGACCCCCTTCATTTATGAATGTCACATAGGCATGGCGCAGGAAAAGGGCGCTGTAGGGACATATCGAGAGTTTACCGAGAACATCCTGCCGAGAATCAAAGAGCTGGGCTACAACACCATACAGATAATGGCAGTTATGGAGCATCCCTATTACGGCTCGTTTGGCTATCAGGTCTCAAACTTTTTCGCCGCTTCTTCGCGTTACGGAAGCAGTCGGGAATTAAAGGAACTTATAAACACTGCTCACGAAATGGGCATTGCCGTTTTGCTGGACGTCGTGCATTCTCATGCGGTCAATAATACCAACGAGGGACTCAACGAGTTTGACGGAACGGTATATCAGTTTTTCCATGAAGGCGAAAAAGGCGATCACAGAGCGTGGGGAACGAAGCTCTTTAACTACGGCAAGAACGAAGTGCTGCACTTTTTGCTTTCAAACCTTAAATATTGGATGGAGGTCTTTCATTTCGACGGCTTCCGCTTCGACGGAGTAACCTCTATGCTTTATCACGATCACGGACTGGAAAGTGCGTTTACAAATTATAATATGTACTTTTCAATGAACACCGATACGGATGCGGTAACGTATCTGCAGTTGGCAAACGAGCTGATCCATGAGATCGACCCTCACGCGATCACGATAGCGGAGGATATGTCGGGCATGCCGGGCATGTGTATTCCTATTCAGGATGGCGGTATCGGGTTTGATTACCGACTGTCTATGGGTGTGCCGGATCTGTGGATAAAAACCATCAAGGAATGTAACGATGAAAACTGGGATATCGGCAGGCTGTGGTATGAGCTTACCTCCCGTCGCGTACAGGAAAAGAATATAGGCTACTGTGAGTCGCACGATCAGGCTTTGGTCGGGGACAAGACTATAATGTTCCGCCTTTGCGATGCTGATATGTATACCGGTATGAACAAATTCGGCGGCAACCTTGTAATAGACAGAGGTATCGCGCTTCATAAGATGATACGCCTTGTTACCGCATCCTTGGCAGGAGAGGGATATCTTAATTTTATGGGGAATGAGTTCGGTCACCCAGAGTGGATAGATTTTCCCCGTGAGGGCAACGGCTGGAGCTATCATTATTGCCGCAGACAGTGGAGC
>CAZRHF010000213.1:0-1983 GCA_964599835.1 uncultured Eubacteriales bacterium
GGCAAGGGTGTTGCGGTCGTCACCGAAACAGGCGACAACACCGAGGTATCCAAACACGCCAACATCTCCATCGAGATAGAGAAAGAGAACACGCCACTTAAGTCAAAACTTTTAAATATTCAGAAAATCTTATCGGTATCTGTTCTTGTTCTTGCCGCACTGATCTTCCTTTGCGGTATTATAGTTAATTTTTCAGCACCTGTTTCCTTTGCTGTAACCGTAGTAAATCAGCTTTTACTTTCAATGTCAGTGGTTGTTGCGGCCGCAATAGGATTCGTTCCCTTCATACTTAACGTTGCCCTTATTTTTTCTATTAAACGCCTCAAGTCCTGCGGTATAACCGTTACCGACCCCGCCATTGCCGAAAAGCTTAAGGACATAAAGGTGATCTGTACCGATAAAACAGGTGCACTCACCACTGAAAAACTCTCTCTTGTTAAGGTTTCTGACGGAAAGAAGGATATAGACCTCACGCTAAGAAATCCCGATGAAGCAACCTCCGCCATTCTCAGGCTGTCCCTTATATGCACCAATTTCGCTCATGAAGAACACGCAGAGCGTCATACCAATAATATGGAATACGCTATAGAATCGGCTTGTATCGAGCATTTAGGCCTCAGTAAAACCGATATAGACGGAATGTATCCCAAGGTAGCCGAGCTTCCCTTCGACTCCGAACGAATGCTTATGACCATCGTTACGATGATAAACGGAAATCCGGTCGCCATCGTAAAAGGTGCACCCGAAATCGTGCTTTCAAGATGCAATACCCTCGATAACGATCTTGCCGAAAAGGCGGTTAACGATTACGCAACGCAAGGCCTTAAGGTTATCGCCGTTGCTCTTAAATATCTTGACGAAATTCCTGCAAATCCCAATCCCGATGAGCTTGAAAACGATCTTACCTTTGTCGGTATTCTCGGCTTTGAAGACAGCATCGACCAGATCGCCTTATCGCAATGCAAAAAGTGTCGCGAGAACGGAATCAAGGTCATTATGATAACTGGTGACCATCTCGATACCGCTGTTTCCATAGGTCGTAAACTTGGTATAATTTCCGAACACGCAGAGGCTATCAGCGGAGAACAATTATCCGAAATTGATGAAAACGTCCTCGCGGAGAAAATTGGAAACTATTCTGTTTTTGCACGAATCAGTCCCGAGGACAAGCTCAAGATCGTAAAGGCATTGAAGGAGAGATACGGCGAGCTTTTAGTAACCGGAGACAGCGTAAACGACACTCCTGCGTTACTTGAAGCTGATATCGGATGCGCTCTGGGGCTTACCGCCTCGGATGCCGCTAAGGACGCTTCGGATATAGTAATCGACGACAACCGTTTCTATTCTATAGTTCACGCCGTTAAAGAAAGCAAACGGGCTTATCTTGATGTAAAAAAGGCCATAGGACACACCGTAACGTTTAACACTTCACTCATGCTCATAGTCTTTTTCGGTCAGATCTTCTTTGGTTCTTCCCCTATCGGAGCGGCCGCGGCAATGCTTTTGGCGCTGTTTGCCTACATACTTCCCATGATCGGATTTTTTGCAGAAAAGTACGGCGGCGGCATTCCCTTTTCAGCTACAAAAGACCGTTTTTTCGATCTCCCGTTCACGATAAGCGTTGCGATACCTGCTGTTGCCTGCGCGATAATGTCCCTCATTGCAGGCTATGTTTCCGGCTCCGGTACAGCATTCGCCGTTTTAGCGATTTGCCTTTCCGTAAGTGCTTTTTCAAGAGCGCATTCACGTCTTCTTGTTTCTAAGCATACCCTTAAGAGCAAAGCATTACCCGTTGTTTTAGCTATAGTGATTGCTGTAGTTCTTATAATTACCCTTTCCCCTATCGGCCGCCTGCTCTCTATCGAGACTCTGAGCGCCGGCGGATGGATAACGGTACTTATCTCCGCGCTCATCACCTTCGTTATATGTGAAGGAATCAAAATTCTTTCAAAGCTTATCAAAACCTAATCAAAAAAGACTGTC
>CAZRHF010000214.1:0-1934 GCA_964599835.1 uncultured Eubacteriales bacterium
TCGAGCCAGTCGCACAACTCAATGATGCTGCTCTTTTCGGAGGTGAAATAAAAACCTCTGCCATAGAATCCCGGGCGCGCTTTTTTCTTGCTAAACTCGGAAAATTGCGCTTTTGTTCCGTGGTAATACTTTTTCGGAGTGCCGTCTTTGTTCAGAAGACGTTCGTCAACCGACTTCGGAGAAAATTCCTTATCTTTGGTCTTGACAAAATCAAAAAGCTGTGCTACACTCAACGCATCGGAAGTGTAGGCGTATTTTTCTCGATTCTCCGCTATAAGCTGAGAATATTGAGCACGAGACACTTCCGATAATTCTATTCTTTGAAGATTATAAGCTCGGTTTTTACCCGTAAGATCATATTCTTCAATAGAAAGCTTTGCAATAAACGGAGCTCCGTTAATAGAAATCGGCGTATAAAGGTAGTGCATAAACTGTGTACTGCCTTTTTTATTACCCGATGAAGCGATAGAAATTTTAGTGTCTAACAATATGCCTTTAGATAAAATCTCATCGACCTTGCCCAAGAGCCTTCGTATTTGCTTTTCGTCACTGTTCTTTTTGGCATAATGGAGGCTATCGTTAATAACGGTTTCATCAACGATTATATCCGTATTGAGTTCTGAGGAAGGTATGTTTCTTTTGGAATAATTAAGTTTTGGGTTTTCGCCATATTCAAAAGAAACTATATTTGCCGCACGTGTGTCGTGCGCTCTCCAGTCGCCAAACCACCGACGGAAGAAGGGCGACTTTTCACCGAGTTGTTCAAAGAATTTATACGCCCACTTTTGGGATTTTTCAATATCCTCCTGAGAAAAATCGTTTATTGACTTTCTGCCGATACCACGCAGGGTTTCAACATCCTGCTGAGTTATCGGCTTTTTATATTCTTTGTAGTTCTCCTCGGTGGTTTTTTCATTTGTGGCCTCGGTCTGCTCTGCAGCGGGGACGGAATAGCGTATATCTTTACTTTTCGATGGGATTTCGTTGTTCACGTCTTTGATCTGGTTGCCCTTGAAGACGATCACAATGGTGCCCTTTGGGTTTTTGCCGTTCTGTCCGCCCGAATCGGTTATATTCTCGATTATAACACCGTCGTGACCGTTCTTTAAGGCGTAATCACCCAGATCTCTTGTAGTAAGATATTCCTCTCTCTGATTCTTTGCATAGTCCCAGGAGAAGCTTTCGGCAAAGGCATACCTTTTCCCTCCGCTTAAAAACATACTGTTAAGCAGTTCTGCTCTTGCGTTGGCATTTTTGGTATCGCCCTTCTGATAGGCTTCGAAATTCTTGCGGAATACCTCTGCGGCTTCGCGGTTAAATTCCTGCGCTACCCTTCCGAAAAGCTGACTTACCGAATCGCATTCCCATTCCACGCGGTTTGAAGAATATTCTCCCTTCTGGATCATCAGGGTAAAGTTCCCTTCTGTCCCTACAACGGCGATCCTTGCATCCTCGGCAGTACTGCTGTTTGATAGGGTCAGCTTGTTCCAGTTACGGCCTCTGCCCTTTATAACGAGAGGATTTTCCACGTTTGCATAAACCGAATAAACGCCTGCCTTGCCCTTTGCCTTATTTCGGCCCGTTTCGGTCCAGCGAAGTCCTTTAGGTCTGTTTGCAGGAAGCTCCATATCCGCCGTCTGCTGAGATTTAATATACGACTCTGCGATCTGACGGTTGTCGGTAAGGAATAAGGTCTGCCCGTCGTCCGAATATTTCGGGTCGAATTCGGTAAATCCGCCCTTATCGGTACCGTGGAAAAGCCTTAAGAGTCTGCCGTATGCATCCCGCACCTTAGATAAGGCGAAAAATTTGCGTTGACCCTTTGAAAGTTCCTTCCCGGAACTGTCAACGTTGCTTTCAACTACCGACAAGCTTGATTCGGCCTCGGTATCTGCCGCACTATCGTAGGTAAGACCCGTTTCGGTCGGTGTAGG
>CAZRHF010000215.1:0-1927 GCA_964599835.1 uncultured Eubacteriales bacterium
GGCAAAAAACGCATAAAAACGGCGAAAATGTGCTGTAAATTAAAATATAAATGTAAAAATGCCCGAAAACGGCTAAATTTACGGAGGAATTTATTTGAACGATTTTTCTCAGCTTGGGTTTGAGGACAGCCACTATGAGCACACCTTAATGGTGCGTGAAAAGGCCGAGATCCGAAAGGTAGCAAAATATGTCGGGATAGCCTATCTCCTTTGCATACTTATCCCCGAAATTTTAAGCTACTTTATCGTAGACCTTGCCTCTTCCTTCAAATCATTGCGGTTTATCACAGGGCTTTTCACCCACCCCATACTTTCAATGGTTTATCAGATAGCGGTCTCGGTGATCGTTTTTGTCCTGCCTTATTTTGCGGTACCTATGGGACTTGGAGTAAAGGTCCGTGATCTTATATCGGTAAAGCGCCCCGAAAAGGGCTTCGCTCTGCCCTTCATACTGTTGGGTCTGGGCTTTTGCGCCTTTGCAAATATTGCGGCAAACTCCATCATCAACCTGCTTGGAAGCTTCGGCGTAGACATTTACGCGCCCTCCTACAGCTCCTCAAAGACCGTTCCCGAATTTATCGTTACCTTTATAGCGGTTGCGGCGGTTCCCGCCATAGTCGAGGAATTTGCCTTCCGCGGTATGGTTTTAGGTGCTCTCAGAAAGTTCGGCGACGGCTTTGCGTTACTGGTTTCTTCTCTGGTATTTGCACTGATGCATATGAATTTTGCACAGATACCCTTTGCCTTTCTTGTGGGCTTGGTATTGGCCTTTGCCGCCATAAAAACGGGTTCTGTCCTTACCTCGATGGTAATTCATTTTTTGAATAACGGGCTGAGCCTCTGTATCTCCACACTTACGGCAGGCTGGGGTAACGACCCGTCGGTTTCGGTGGTATATACCCTGTATTTTGCCCTTTGCTTTATATTCTTCTTTATGGGAATTGCCCTTTTAAGCGGCAAAGGAAGGGACGTTTGGACACCCTTCCGCACCACCCACAAGCTGACCTCCAAACAGAGGGTCATCTGCTTTTTCAGTCAGCCTATCGTGATTTTAGACCTTGCGCTGACCCTCTTTACCGCCGTAAGTCTGCTGGTGATAACGGGGTAATTTTGACCCTGCGGTATGTTTCACGTGAAACAGCGGCCTTTGGCCGAGGGAAAAGGAAAATGGGAAGAGGGAAAAGGGGAACGGTATGAATAAGGATTTTATGTATAAGGCCTTAAGGCTTGCCGATATGGCGGCAGAGAGCGGCGACGTGCCGGTCGGTGCGGTACTCGTCAAGGACGGGGAGATAATCGGCAGCGGATATAACCGCAGAGAGGCCGACGGTGACCCCACCGCCCACGCAGAGATAGAGGCAATTAAAGAGGGAGCAAGGAAACTGGGCAGCTGGCACCTTGAGGACTGTGAGCTTTACGTTACCTTAGAGCCCTGTCCTATGTGCGCGGGGGCAATTATAAATTCCCGTATAAAAAGGGTGATCTTCGGAGCCTACGAGCCTAAATCGGGCTCCTGCTCAAATGATTCGGTGGTAGATCTCTTTAATCTGCCCTATAACCACACCCCCGAGGTATACGGCGGCATCTGCGAAAAGGAATGTGCAGAGCTGATGACTGAATTTTTTAAAAATAAAAGATAGATAAAAAACAAAAACTGCCCGTGAGGGGAGTTGTGATTACAGAGAGCGTAGGGGAGGGGCTTGCTCCTCCCGTAGTTATTTGCTGAGAATTTGTTGCTTTGTTGTAGGGGGCGGCGATCGAGTCGGTAGTGAATGACGACACAGTGCGTCGTCAGAGCCGACGAGCGACCGAACCGCAGTGAGACCCTCGACGCCCCGAGGAGGTTAACGGCTTGATAACAGCCATATTTTAATTATCGAAATCTTATGCCTGTTTCGGGAGGAGCAAGGTCTCGCACTGCGGTGCT
>CAZRHF010000216.1:0-1906 GCA_964599835.1 uncultured Eubacteriales bacterium
TATTTTCGGCGTGTAAGTTATATTGCAAACTATCGTTTGCAGTTATATTTGACCCTCGGTCAAGTTATATGAAAGCCATAGGGCTTTCGTTATATTATATTCGCCCCTAAAACTCGCGAAGCGAATATAACTTGGGCGAAGCACAAATATAACTGCGTAGCAATATAACTCGCACAAAACGCGAATATAACTGAGGCACCTTCCTTACGGAGGGTGCCTCGGTGCGTTCTCCTTTTTGTTTAGTAATCAGAGCTCTGTGGTAGAATTTTATTGGGCTTCTTCGGTTTCCTCTTCCTTTGCGTTCATACCGCCCAGGGTTCCCGTGGCGATAAGCTGAGAGGTGCCTGCGTTTACCGCCATAAAGAGGGCCAGCTTGGAAAGGGCCTCTTCGGGGTCGGCCGTTTCGGCAAGCATCTCCTCGGAGGTCTCGGCGGCGCGGTGAAGCATACTTTCATAGGCGTCGCAGAAAAGGTCGTAGACCTCGAATATGGGACGGTTTTTGGTCAGTATTCCGATAAGCTCGGCAATGGCGGGAATGGCGATCACCGACTTTAAGGAGCAGATTATATAAAGATGGCAAAGATGCTCTCTTGTGTATCTCTTTTTAATGGGCGGAGGGATGATACCAAGCTTTACGTAGTTGTTTATCATAGCGGGGGTTATAAACTTAGAGCCGTTTACCGAAAGAACGTAAAGATGCTTCTCCATAATGGAAATGACCTGATCCATATAGCAGTCGATGTCGGGAAGCTCGGCACAGCGGGGCATTCTGAACTCGCCCAGAGGCTTTATGGCTTCGGCGGCAACCTTCGGATTATCCATCTTATCGCTCCTTTCCTTTTTTACTATGATATCATATCATATCCTAAGCGGCATTGCAAGGTAAAAATTTATTTTCCGCCTTGACATAAACTAAAACATCCTGTATAATAGTTTTGAAAACGAGATAGCGAGGTTAACAAAATGTCTTTTACTATTATTACCGACTCGGGCGCTAATTTAACGGGCGAACTTATTAAGGAATACGGCGTAAAGGTCGTAAGCCTTACCTATACTGTTAAGGATCAGGAATTTTTAAGCTACGTTGAGGGAGAAGAGACCGATTATAAGGCCTTCTACGACCTTCTTCGCAGTAAGGAATCGGTCAAGACCAGCCTCGTAAGCTACGAAAGGGTCGAGGCCGCCCTTAAAGATGCTTTAGACAAGGGAGACGACGTTTTATACCTCTCCTTCTCCTCTGCTCTTTCGGGCTCCTGCCAGATAGCAAGAAACTGTATTGACGACCTAAAGGAAGTCTACCCCGACCGCAAAATGCTTTTAGTCGATACCCTTCAGGCCAGCATGGGACAGGGTCTTATGGTCAAATACGCCGTCGACAAGCGAAACGAAGGCCTCTCCCTTGAGGATACCGCCAAATGGCTGGAAGACCGTAAGCAGAATTTCGTCGCCCTCTTCACGGTAGACGACCTCTTCTTTTTAAAGCGCGGCGGACGAATTTCGGGTGCCACCGCAATTATGGGAACCATACTTAATTTTAAACCCCTTCTCCACGTAAGCAGTGAAGGCAAGCTTGTTTCCTACGGTAAGACCCGCGGCAGAAGCAACGCCATAAACGAGCTTATCGCCCGTATGGGAGAGCTGGGCGAAAACCTTTCGGAGCAGGATATCTTCATCGTACACGGTGACTGCCTCGAGGAGGCCGAGCAGCTTGCTCAAAAGGCAAAGGATTCCTTCGGAGTAAAGAGCGTTACCATCAACTACGTCGATCAGGTCATCGGCTCCCACTCCGGACCCGGTACCCTTGCAATATTCTTCCTCGGAAAAGAAAGATAATTAAAAAACCGCCCGATATGGCACCCTCCGTAAGGAAGGTGCCACAGTTATATTCGCCTTGCGGCGAGTGATA
>CAZRHF010000217.1:0-1902 GCA_964599835.1 uncultured Eubacteriales bacterium
CCTTGACCGAGCCTGCGGGATTGAAGTATTCAAGCTTTGCAAGAATTCTTGCCTTAAGACCCAGCTTATTTTCAATATGAGTAAGCTCTAAGAGGGGAGTTTTTCCGATAATGTCGGTTGCATTTTTATATATTTTCATTTTTCTCACCTGTTACTTAAATAGTTTTATAATGTTTTGTTTTTCGGATACCGATATTAACAGTATTCCGAAGATAAGCCCTGCTGCTCCCTGCATACCGTTTGCCGGAATGTTTACAAGAGAGGGCACGAAGCCGTATAAAAAGCCTTCAAAAAGGAAATATCCCAGGATCATTGCAGTTTCCGCAAGCATACCGCTGAGTAGTTTGGCGGGAAAGGCTTTAAGTTTTTTCGCGAAAATACCGACTCCTATGCAAAATATGACCGCCATAAGGCCTTTTATTACAAAGGTCGCGGGAGCATATACCGCATATCCCGAGAAAAGGTCGGCAAGAGCAGAGCCGATGCCTGCGGCAAGAAAGCCGTAGCCGACGGGAAGTATAAATGCAGATAATAAGATAATGCAGTCTCCTAAATTTACGTATCCCTTAAGAGGGGATGGTATCTTTATTATCATGGTTGCCACACAAATAAGAGCGGCAAACAGGGAGGAGAGCACCGTCTTTTGCACTGCTGTTTTCATTCTATCGCCTCAAATCCCCGGGTAAGATCGGCAAGTATATCGTCGATGTGTTCGGCGCCGACAGAAAGGCGGATCGTGTTAGGCTTAATGCCCTGATCGGCAAGCTCTTCGGCGGTAAGCTGACTGTGGGTGGTGGTTGCGGGGTGGATGACCAGGCTCTTAAGGTCGGCAACGTTGGCCAGCAGAGAGAATATCTCAAGACTGTCGATAAATTTATGCGCTTCTGCCACGCCTCCCTTGATCTCGAAGGTAAATATGGAGCCTCCGCCATTCGGAAAATATCTTCTGTAAAGGGCGTTGTCGGGATGGTCGGGGAGGGAGGGGTGATTGACCTTTTCTACCAGAGGATGACGTGATAAAAATTCAACCACCTGTTTGGTGTTTTGAGCGTGACGCTCAATGCGCAGAGAAAGTGTCTCGATTCCCTGAAGCAGTAAAAACGCCGCAAAGGGAGAGATCGTGGCACCTGTGTCGCGAAGAAGTATGGCGCGGATATAGGTAACGAAGGCGGCTGAGCCTGCGGCGGCGGTAAAGGTTACTCCGTGATAGCTGGGGTTCGGTGCGGCGATACCGGGGTATTTGCCGCTTGCCGCCCAGTTGAAGTTGCCGCCGTCTACGATTATTCCGCCGAGGGTGGTTCCGTGGCCGCCCAGGAATTTTGTGGCCGAGTGTACGACGATATCGGCGCCGTGCTCTATCGGACGGATAAGGTAGGGGGTGCCGAAGGTGTTGTCGACCACAAGGGGCAGACCGTGCTTATGGGCAAGCTGAGCCAGCGCGTCAATATCGGGAATGTCGCTGTTTGGGTTGCCCAGAGTCTCGATATATATTGCTCTGGTGTCCTCCTTAATAGCGGCTTCGACCTCGTCTAAGCTGTGAATATCCACAAAGCTTGCGGTTATTCCGAAGCCGGGGAGGGTGTGGGCGAGAAGGTTGTAGCTTCCGCCGTAGATGGTCTTCTGAGCAACGAAGTGACCGCCGTTTTGACCCAAGGCCTCAAGAACGTAGCTGATTGCGGCGGCTCCCGAAGCTACCGCCAATGCGGCTACGCCTCCCTCCAAAGCGGCAACCCTTTTTTCAAGGACCTCCTGAGTGGAGTTGGTAAGACGGCCGTAGATATTACCCGCGTCGGTAAGACCGAAGCGTGCGGCGGCGTGGGCGCAATCGTGAAACACGTAGGAGGTGGTGGCGTATATGGGGACTGCTCTGGCATCTGTGGCGGGGTCGGGGTTTTCCTGACC
>CAZRHF010000218.1:0-1866 GCA_964599835.1 uncultured Eubacteriales bacterium
CTTAGTAATTTCCATTGATTTAATCACGCCGTCACGGGAAGCGACAAGATCTGCGGGCTTGTTATCATTGAGCTCGCTTTCGGTGGCTTCCGATATGTTTACAGTTGCATAAGAGCCTTCAATATTTAACGAAGCCCATGCAATTCCATCAACCTCGATAGGAAGCATCTGTTTGACCGTATCAAGGTCAAGAGCCTTGGCAAATACGCCAGATCTGATACCGTAATTCTCGCAGGCGTTTAAAATTACATCATCAGGAACTGTTACGTTACCCTCAACTGATATCTTCCATACGAAGCAGGAAAGAAAAATGTTGATCGCTAAAAAAACAGCAATACCTAAAGGCAGACCCGGTCTTTTAAAATATCGTTTTATCCAAAAATATATCCCGATCTTATCGACAATTCTGATTCTTGGTCTTATCGCAAGACTTCGTCTCAGAATATATATTTTTTCGAGATCCTTTATAGGAATACAAAGAAACATACAGTCGCTTTTTCTTTCGATATTCCATACAGATATGCCTTCAAGAGCGCAAAGATTGATTATTCCTTCCTGCTTGTCTCCATAGATCTTGAGTCTCAAATATCCTGAAAAATACCTGTAAAATTTTATCATATTATATAAACTCTACTGCAGAAATGTATCCGATAACCGTAAAACCGCTTGCAATAACGTTTTTAAGTCTGAGCCTTTTTCCCGCTATACTGATTTGTTTTTTACCGGATTTCACCAAAATCTTTTCATTCAGGTATTCTACGATTGAATATTTGCCTTCGAACACAAATTTGCCGCTTGAAAAAATTTGAATGTAAGTATCGCTTCCCGAAACAGGAAAAACAATATCACTATTTTTGATATCCGCCGAATCTGCATATAAAATACGCCTATCAGCTTCATTCATAATATCACCTCATTCATATATAAATAATTATGAAAATATATATTAATTAATGACATTGAGGTGATGGCTTGAAGTGTAAGGTTTTATTCTACGTTACCGTTTGTGCTTGTTTTATGACCTGCTTGTTGGTTTTTCCGTCGGTTGCCTCTGACGGTGTCAGAAGAGGGCTTGAGCTTTCAGCGTCGGTTGTGATTCCGTCCCTTTTTCCCTTTACCGTATTATCGCTGATCGTACACGATACCGTTTCATTCTATAAAAAGAGCAATTTTATCATATTTATTCTTTCCCATATAGGAGGATACCCGGTCGGCGCAAAACTCATTGACAACGCTTACAGAAACGGAGCCATATCGAAGAAGAAAGCAGAAATTATGCTCGCATACTGCGTTAATTCAGGTCCTGCCTTCATAGTATTGGGAATAGGCGCAGGCATTTGGGGAAACAGACTGCTTGGGTACTTATTATTGCTGTCGTCTGTTCTGTCCTCTTTAGTTATTTCCGTTTCGGTTGGAAGATTTTCAGAAAAAAGCAATAACGCAAACCGTTATGTTTCCTCTGATTTTTCATTTGGAGAACGTTTTGTAAACTCGACATATGAAGCAACCGAAACGATGTTTAAGATTTGCGGGACGGTCATCTTGTTTTCTGCCGCAATAAGTCTGATTAAACAGTTCCCGATAAATGAACTGCTTCTATCACTGTTGGAAATTACAAACGGAGTAATAATACTCAGTGATAATCTCTATTTTACTGCATTTTTGATTGGATTCGGCGGATTCAGCGTACATTTTCAAATTTATTCAATCTGCAGCACATTAAAACCCAATTATTTAAGATTTCTTATTTTCAGAGTATTAAACGGTTTACTTACATCTTGCATATTTTCCTTCCTTATACGAGCCCTTCGTATCAATGTTTCCGTTCTCGCTGCAGGGACTGATTTTTCAGTAGAACTTACTAAA
>CAZRHF010000219.1:0-1854 GCA_964599835.1 uncultured Eubacteriales bacterium
GCATAGTCGAATTCGGCGGCCTGTCCGATAACGATAGGACCCGAACCGATGATTAAAACCTTTTTGATGTCTGTTCTTTTTGCCATAATGTAGCCTCCGTATATATTAATCGAATTTATAAACTATTTTTCCGCCGACCATAGTGAGCATACAGCGGCCGAAGACCTTTTCGCCTTCGAATGGGGTCGCCTTACCCATTGATAAAAAATCTTCAGGGTCTATCTTGTATTCTGCGTTAAGGTCGAACACGGTAAGGTCGGCTCTTTCGCCGAGCTTTATCTCGTTTCCGATGCCGAAACGTGCGATAGCGTTTGTGTTTAAAAGCTCAACAAGCTTTTCAAGGGTTATTATTCCCGTTTTTACGAGCTTTGTGTAGCAAACGGGAAAAGCAGTTTCTATTCCGACGACGCCCATCATACTTTTGGCAAGTCCCTTCGACTTTTCCTCGGCCGAATGGGGTGCGTGGTCAGTAGCGATGACGTCGATGGTACCGTCCTTTATGCCTTCTATGAGAGCAAGACGGTCTTCCTCACTTCTTATGGGAGGATTCATCTTAAACCGTCCCTCATCCTTAAGCATCATATCGTTCATAACGAGGTAGTGGGGGCCTGTTTCGCAGGTGATATCGACACCCTCGGCCTTAGCCTTACGGATCATATCAACGCTTTCTTTTGTTGAGATATGACAGACATGGTATTTACAACCGGTCTTTTTAACAAGCTCGATATCGCGTTTTATGGGACCCCATTCGCTTTCACTGCAGATGCCCTTATGACCGTTTGATCTTGCATATTCACCGTCGTGAATGTAGCCTCCGAAAAGCAATGAGTTGTCTTCGCAATGAGCCGAAATGATCTTGTCAAGCGCTTTAACCTTTTTCATGGCCGAAAGCATCATTTCTTCGCTTTGTACTCCCCTGCCGTCGTCAGAATATCCGATAACCTTATCTGCAATTTCGTCAATGTCGGAAAGCTCTTCGCCCATCTGACCCTTAGTGATTGTGCCGAAGGGATAAACGTTTATAACAGCGTCCTTTTCTATTATTTCGAGCTGCTTACTCAAATTCTCCGCCGAGTCAGGACAAGGCTTTAAATTCGGCATTGCGCAGACCGAGGTATAGCCTCCCCTTGCAGCGGCCATACTTCCACTCTTAATGGTTTCTTTATATGAAAAACCCGGCTCACGAAGATGAACATGTACATCCGTGAAGCCGGGAAAAACAACAAGTCCTTTAGCAGGGATAACGGTGGCGTTTTCGTCAGAAATAGAAGGAGAAATGCCAACAAAACGACCGTCGTCAATAAGCAGGTCGACCGATGAAAATGATGAATCAATAAATGCGCATGCTTCTTTAATCAGATATTTCATAGATTTGGTCTCCTTTCTGTTTTAAAAAAAGCCTGCCCTTCGGCAAGCATAGAAATTTCGTAAATCCGGACGCAGTGACGCGTTGTGATATGAAATTTTAGTATCTTGCCGGTATCCCGTACCGTTTTAAAGACAGGTTGGGCTCTCGCCCATTTGGTGTCCCGCACCAATCGCTATTATATCACAAGCACTACTCTCTGTCAACGGGTAATTATAAATTATTTATAAAATATTACCATCAATTCGCGCAAAAAAGCGCATCTGCCGATGCGCTTTTTTGTCATTATAAAATACTTTGCAAAAACTGTTGTGTACGAGGGTTTTGAGGGTTAGAAAATATCTTATCGGGCGTTCCCTCTTCAACGATATTGCCGTCAGCCATAAATATGACCCTGTCGGCAACTTCTTTTGCAAAGCCCATTTCGTGGGTAACCACAATCATAGTCATTCCCTCACGAGCAAGCCCCTTCATAACCTCTAAAACCT
>CAZRHF010000220.1:0-1785 GCA_964599835.1 uncultured Eubacteriales bacterium
CGTCGATCTCAGGCATTACATCAAGGGATGCAAAGGAAGTATGGCGTCTTCCCGAAGCGTCGAAGGGAGAAACGCGCACGAGGCGGTGAACTCCTGCTTCGCTTTTCATATAGCCGTAGGCATTTTCGCCTTCAATTCTGAGCACAGCGCTTTTAAGTCCTGCTTCATCTCCGTCGAGGAAATCGATAAGGCTTACCTTAAAGCCGTGAGCCTCGCCCCAACGCGTGTACATACGCACGAGCATCTGATTCCAGTCCTGCGCTTCGGTACCGCCTGCGCCCGCGTGAAAGGTAAGTATCGTATTTGAACCGTCATATTCACCTATAAGCAGTGTGGCAAGACGCATTTTGGAAAGAGAGGAAGAAAAATCTTCAACAGCAAGCTCGATCTCCTCGACGAGCGAAAGGTCTTCTGCTTCATCGGCCATTTCAATAAGCACTTCGGTATCGTCATAGAGCGACTTAATGCGGTCGTATTCTTCTATCTTAGCCTTTATCTTGCTCGTTTTCTGAAGAATAGCCTGTGAGTTTTCAAGATTGTCCCAGAAGCCCGGAGCCGCAGCCTGCGCTTCAAGCTTGGCTACCTGCTCACAAAGGCTTTCGTAGCCTATGGCATCTTTAAGGTCAGTAAGCTCGTCCTTGTACGACGAAAGCTTAATGCCTAACTCTTCAAATTCCAGCATATTACTTTTCCTTTCTGCACACAAATGCGTGCCAATTATCCTTGGAATGCTCTTCTGTGATCTTAAAACCGAAACGTGCAAAGCCGTCAACGACGTCTTCGCGTCTGATATTGATAATGCCCGAAGTAATCAGAACGGCCGAGTCGTCCATAAAATCGGCAACGTTTTCAAGAAGCTTTAAAATTACGTCGGCGACAATATTGGCGCAGACTATGCTGTATTTACCGCTGACCTTATCGGCAAGGTCGCCTACAAGATATTCAGTCTTGTCAGAAACGTTATTGATCTCGGCGTTTTCCTTTGCTACGCGAACCGACTGAGCGTCAATATCAACACCAACAGCCTTTTCTGCGCCGAGAAGCACACCTGCGATGCTTAAAATTCCGCTACCGCAACCGATGTCAAGTATGGTACTGTCTTTGCTTACGTACTTTTCAAGAATTCCAAGGCAAAGCGATGTGGTCGCATGGGTTCCGGTACCGAAAGCGGCGCCGGGGTCTATACTCAGTACAACACGGTTATCGGTGTTCTCATATTCCTCCCAACTGGGGCGAATAACAAGCCTGTCACCTATTTCGGTGCACTTAAAGAACTTTTTCCAGCCGTCGGCCCAGGAAGAATCGTTTACCAGCTCGGTAATTATCTCGAATTCGATCTTATCGGCCAAAAGTAACTCTTTAACGTACTCGGCGGCCTCTACAGCGTTGTCTTCTTCGGAAATATAGATATGAACAACGGCAGAGCTTCTGTCCTTCTCCAACAGCTCCCGCTCAATAAGATCAACGTGGGCGATCTCCCAGGATTGTTCGATAAGATCGGAATAATCTTCTATGTAGATTCCGTAAGGCACCGACATATTTGCAATCGCGGCAACACGGTCAATTTCAGAGGAAGCGACCTTAATTTTAATTTCAGTCCAGTTCATAGTTTTCTCCTTAAATTTATAACTGATTTATTATAACATATAAACAGATAAATTTAAACAATAATTTTATTATCATCTTAAAAAAATTCCCAAAACACTTGACAAAGCTTTCTGATTTTAATATAATTATTTGGCACGATTATAACGAGGTGTGGCTCAGTTTGGTAGAGCGCTACGT
>CAZRHF010000221.1:0-1765 GCA_964599835.1 uncultured Eubacteriales bacterium
ACGCGTAATTCCTGTCGGACTTTCCACAAAAGCAGAGTCTTCGTATAATATTATATCCAAAAACTTAGATTTGTCAACAGTTCTTTTAAAGCAATTTTTTCCTTTAACGCCCTTTACGCCTTGCGACTACGGCAATTATGACGCCCGAACCTACAAGGGCGATCCCCGCAAGAACGCCGAGGGATATCAATATGACCTCGGGAGTAAAGATATCGCCGATTGAGCCGAAAAGGGTAAACGGCTCGGGGTCGGGGGATGCCGAAAGGGTGAAGGAAAGCTCCTTGTTCGGCAGGCCGTCGAGGGTCAAGGTATATCCCTTTTCGGAAGGGGTGAAGCCCTCGGGGGTACTGCTGAGCAGATAGTGAGGGGTCTTTATAACTATCTCGAGGTCCTTAAACTCAGCCCAGGTGGCGGCGGGAGAAAGGAGGTAGTTGAATTCGTAAACGGGAGGAGAAAAGTCCTCGTCGATGTCGGGGAAGATGGGGGCACAGACGGTATTTACCGCCTTTCCGCCTGCGGGTACGGTTATTTTATAATCGTACCACTGCATAAGGTCAATTTCGAAATCCCAAAACTGCTCTCCGAAGGAGGCAAGAGGCACGTTGTCCGCCTCGTCTTCGTGCAGGATATACCGAGTCTGATGTACGATGGCGTTATACCAGTCGGTCCTCGAAACTATGCTGTCCTCGTCCCGATCTCTCAGGGCGAATTCCTCGAAGGTCATAGTCTCGGTGTTTATAAGCTCGGCCTTGCCCCCTACCCTGCGCTCGCCTCCGCCGACGTAAAACCGCCACTTAATAGGGGTGTCAAGGGGCTTACCGACGACGTAAAGGACTATAAGCTGACCGTCTGCGTCTACCCACTGTCCAACCTCGGCAGAGCCGTCGTCGTTCAGAAAATAGCTGTCGCTTTCGGGGAAGCAGTATACCCTTTCGCCGCTTTTGTCGTCAAGAGTAAATACGGCCTCGGCCTGATAATCAAGCTCGAGGACTATGTCGGAAGCCTCGTAGGTGTATTTGGTTACGGTCTGGGTCGGGAAATAGAATTCGTCCCGGATATATCCGTCGTGAAGGGTGGATAGTTCATTTTCGGTCACGAAATCCTCATAATAGCCTATATGCTCCGAAAAGCTGTGACGAAGCTCGACCTCGGTCTTTTGGCCGTTCAGGGTTATTCCGAAGCGGTCGTCGGAGGACAAAAGCTCGTATATCTGCCCGGCTTCGAGGTAGTAAGGTGTGCCGCCGAAGGGAAAGAGCAGACGGGCGGTAACCTCCTCGTCGGTGGGGTTACAGATAGTATATTCGGCGGTGACCGAGGGGCCGTAGCTTACGGGTTCACCGAAACCGTAATAGTAACTCTTAGGAAATTCGGTTACATCGAAGGTCAGAAGCTCCTTTTCCACCAAAAGGGGAGTGTTTTCGTCGACGACTATAGGGGATATTCCGTCGGCGCCGTCATAACGGGCAACGGCCGAGTTAGCATTGGCAGAAAGAGAGAGGGTAAGTGTAATACAAAGCATCAGCAGAGCGGCAAAGACCCGTCTTATCGCTTTTTTCATAAAAAACACCTCCGATATCTGATATTTTCATTATACCACCGCTCATACTTTTCGTCAACAACGCTTGTGCCCGCGGAAGCACCGAATGAGCCGCTTCGGGCACTCACGTGTGCGCCCCTACAACGAAGAAATTAATTCTCAGCAAATAACTACGGGAGGAGCAAGGTCTCGCACTGCGGTGCTCGGTTCCTCCAGCCGGAGACGGCC
>CAZRHF010000222.1:0-1759 GCA_964599835.1 uncultured Eubacteriales bacterium
TAATAAAGGGGCGAATATATAAAGATTCGCCTACACCTGTAGGAATCCAATCCTTATCTATTTCAACCACAGTTTTTACGGCCTGTACAAAGTCCTCTTCGGGAATTTGAGGAATACAAAGGCGCTCGTTTGTTTTATTAGTACGTTTGGCGTTCATATCGGGGCGGAACATATAAACATTACCGTCTGCACCGATATAAGCCTTAAGTCCTTCGAACATTTCCTGACCGTAATGGAAAACCATTGCTGCAGGAGACATTGAAAGATTTCCGAAGGGTACTACTCTGGGGTCGTGCCAACCCTTACCTTCGGTATAGTCCATTATAAACATATGGTCGGTAAAGATTTTACCAAAGCCTAAGGGCGCGCCCTTTTCGGGTTTTGCCTTAGGAGTAGTTGTTTTAGTAATTTTGATGTCTAACATTTTAATGCATCTCCGTTTTAAATCTCAGCGAGAATTTTATCTGTGATTTCTGTGCAAGACAGTGTGGGAATATCCTTGCCCATAGCTAAATCTGCTGTTCTGTAGCCCTTGTCGAGCACTTTATTTACAGCCTCTTCAACGCAGTCTGCTTCTTCCATTAAAGAGAAGGAATAACGAAGCATCATAGCAGTTGAAAGTATTGTTGCTATCGGGTTGGCCTTATTCTGACCTGCAATATCGGGCGCGGAGCCGTGAATAGGCTCGTAAAGACCTCTGGTGGTATCTCCAAGGGAAGCCGAAGCGAGCATTCCGATAGAGCCTGTGATTTGAGAAGCCTCGTCGGACAAAATATCTCCAAACATATTTGAGGTTACAACGACATCGAACTGAGCAGGATTACGAACAATCTGCATAGCGGTATTGTCAACCAGCATATCGGTGCACTCTACATCGGGATAATCCTGTGCGATGCGGTGAACTGTTTCACGCCAAAGTCTTGAAGATTCTAAAACATTGGCTTTATCAACGCTTATAACCTTCTTATTTCTCTTGCGTGCGGTTTCAAAGGCAACCTTTGCAATGCGCTCAATTTCCATAACGCTATAGCTTTCGGTATCAAAGGCTTCGGGGCCGTATTTGCCCTCACGACGTCCGCGCTCTCCGAAGTAAATGCCGCCTGTAAGCTCGCGCACCATCATAATATCGAAGCCTTTTTCGACGATATCGGCGCGAAGAGGCGAAGCGTCCTTAAGCGCGGGGTAAAGCTTTGCGGGGCGGAGGTTTGTATAAAGTCCCATGGCACTACGTATGCCAAGCAGCGCCTTTTCGGGACGCTGATTTCCCGGAAGTGTATCCCACTTAGGACCGCCTACGGCACCAAGCAGAACACTATCGGCGGCAAGACAGCCGTCAACCGTTTCTTTGGGAAGTCCCTCCCCTACGGTATCTATAGCGATACCGCCGATAAGATAGTCGGTAAAGTTAAAGGTATGACCGTATTTAACGCCTACTTTTTCTAAAACCTTTACAGCGCTTGAGACTATTTCGGGACCTATTCCGTCGCCTTTAAGTAAAGCAATATTAAAGTTCATATTTTTCACCTTATTTTATAATTCCCGCCTTTATGGACTCTACAAGTCCACCTGCGGTAATAATTTTTTGAACAAATTCGGGGAAAGGCTTGGTTTTAAATTCTGCCCCTGTAGTACGGTTATAAATAACACCGTTATCAAGGTCAGCTTCTACCTTATCGCCCTCATTTATGCCTGCTACGGCTTCAGGGCATTCAAGTATAGCAAGACCTATATTGATTGAATTACGGTAGAAAATTCTTGC
>CAZRHF010000223.1:0-1758 GCA_964599835.1 uncultured Eubacteriales bacterium
ATATCACTAAAAACTAACTGTTATGTGAGAGTTCGAATTCATACGCAAAACTGCCAAATATATCTTTTTTGTACGATAATATGACTTCCCTACAAAAAGAAGAACCGTCCGTAAGGACGGTTCTTTTTTAGTAAAGCGATAATGCCCAATCTATAAGAAGGGTGCGGTCGGTCAGTCCGTGGGGGTGGTGGTCACAGTTTTCTTTTACTATCTGCTTAATATCCAGGCCGCGCTCGGTATAATAGTCGAAAAGGAGCTTTCCGTTTTCGTCGTAGGGCACGGTATTGTCGCTGTCACCGCAGATGAGGAATATTTTTATCTTATTCTCTGCCAG
Source organism: uncultured Eubacteriales bacterium (assembly GCA_964599835.1). Classification (GTDB taxonomy): domain Bacteria; phylum Bacillota; class Clostridia; order Oscillospirales; family Acutalibacteraceae; genus SFWF01. The sequence continues at coordinate 335 of CAZRHF010000223.1, forward strand.
ATCTCCGAAACGGTCCAGGGGATGATTGCGGTAGGAGATAAGGTCCTTAAGTGTCATTCCCGTCTTTTCGGTAAACTCACCCATAGCATAAGGCTTATCCCTTCCTACGCCGCCGGGACAGCTAAGGAGATTTATGACGGGGGCATCAAGATAGAGGCCCGCAATATCCTCGGGGTAGCTTGCGGCATAGTACACCGCCTGAAGACCGCCGCAGGACAGACCTACGGGAAGGCATTTAGCGCTTAAACCAAACTCTTTTTGCAAAAACAGATTAAGCTCGTGCTTGGCCTCGTCGTCACTGTCCTTGTGCCAGCGGGTAGCGTTTTCAATATAGGCTACCGCCCAGCCGCGTCCCAGCATATCGCGCTCGAACTCGGAAAAGGCCCAGAAGTATTCGGTTTTAAGCAGCCAGGGTCTGCCCTCTGCGGGAGTTTCGGGAAGGACGAGCATAGCCTTTCTCCCCGAAAGCTCAAACTCCAGCATTTCGCGGCCGTAATAGTCGGTTTTAGTATATTCCATAGCCTTTTCTCCGATTATTTCTTAAACTGAGGACCGAAGTTTGCGCAGGCGCGGTAATCGGCGCCCTCCTTGTCCATACCGAAGGCATTCCAGGCGGCAGGACGGAAGATCTTATCCTCGGGGACGTTGTGCATACAAACGGGGATGCGAAGGATGGAGCAGAGGGTTATAAGGTCGGCTCCGATGTGACCGTAGGAGATGGCTCCGTGGTTGGCGCCCCAGTTATTCATAACGTCGTAGGCCGTCTTAAACGCACCCTCGCCCGTAGTTCTGGGAGCAAACCAGGTGCAGGGCCAGGTGTAGTCGGTTCTCTTCCAGAGGGCGTCGCTTACATCCTCCGGAAGCTCTACCGTCCAGCCTTCGGCGATCTGAAGGACGGGGCCGAGGCCCTTAACGAGGTTAAGACGTATCATAGTAGCAGGCATTTCGGCACGGGTCTCGAAACGGGAGGAATATCCGCCTCCGCGGAAATAACCAAGGTCGGCATAGTTCCAGGTTGAGTTTTCCATAACGGCCTTACAGTCGGCCTCGGTCATATCATACCAGGGCTTCATAACAGCGTTGCCGTTTTCGTCCTTTACGGCACCGTTGGCATCAAGACAGCAGGCACCTGAATTTATAAGGTGGATAACACCGTCGGAAGCGGCGGCCTTACCCTCGATATCATAGCCTGTAACGCGCTTGATAGCGTCGCCGCTCCAGTAGGTGCGGACGTCGGCAAACATCTGAGCGCGGTTGGTGAGCAGCTTCATAAAGAGCATACCGAGACCGTTTAAAACGTCGTTTTCGGTGGCAAGGACGTAGGGCTCGCGGGCACCGTTCCAGTCGAAGGAGGTGTTGAGCATAGATTCGGGGAAGTCGCAGTTGGGATAGAAGTCGGTCCACTGACGCTGACCCTGGAAGCC
>CAZRHF010000224.1:0-1753 GCA_964599835.1 uncultured Eubacteriales bacterium
GTCCGATATGCGTGAAGAATTTAATGCCATGAAAGCAAAATGGGAAAACGAAAAGTCGTCTATCGGCAAGGTAAGAAAGCTTCGCGAGGACATCGAAAATTTGAATAATGAAATAGAAAAGGCAGAATCGGAATACGACCTAAACCGTGCCGCAGAACTCAAATACAAATCACTTCCCGCACTGCAGTCAGAGCTTGCCGAGCTTGAAAAGCTGTCCGCCGATTCACGTAAAAACTCCCTTTTGCGCGATAAGGTCACCGAAGAGGAGATAGCAAGGATAGTTGAACGGTGGACGGGTATACCCACCTCAAAGCTTATGGAGGGCGACCGCGAAAAGCTTCTTGGTCTTGAAGATATTCTGCACCGCCGCGTTATAGGTCAAACCGAGGCTGTAAAAAAGGTTTCCGAATCAATTATGCGTTCCCGCGCAGGCATCAAAGACCCCTCCCGCCCTATCGGTTCCTTCCTCTTTTTGGGTCCTACGGGAGTTGGCAAAACAGAGCTTGCAAAGGCGCTGGCACAGTCGCTTTTTGATGATGAAAACAATATTGTCAGAATAGATATGAGCGAGTACATGGAAAAGTTTTCCGTTTCCCGCCTTATAGGAGCGCCTCCCGGATACGTCGGATATGAAGAAGGCGGTCAGCTTACCGAGGCTGTAAGAAGAAAGCCCTATTCGGTAGTCCTTCTTGATGAGGTGGAAAAGGCGCACCCCGATGTTTTCAACGTATTGCTCCAAGTTCTTGACGACGGACGCATTACAGATTCACAGGGCAGAACTGTGGACTTCAAAAACACGGTCATCATTTTGACATCTAATCTCGGTTCCTCCTATATTCTTGAAGGTATTGACAGCAATGGCGATATTTCCGGTGATGCGCAAAATAGTGTAAATGACCTTTTAAAACGCTCTTTTCGTCCGGAATTTCTCAACCGTCTTGACGAGATAGTTTTCTACAAGCCTCTTACAAAAGAAAACATTTCCAATATAATCGACCTTATGCTTTGCGAGCTTAACAAACGACTGTCGGACAAGCGCATTACCTGCACTCTGACCGATAGGGCAAAGGAGTTGGTAATAGAGTCGGCTTACGACCCCCATTACGGAGCACGTCCTCTGCGCCGATACATTCAGCAGAAGGTGGAAACGCTTCTTGCACGCAGAATAATTTCCGACGATATTCCCGAGGACGGCAAAATAACGATAGATACTCAGAACGGCGAATTTATAATAATATAAGCTCAATGGGCACAGCTTAAACGCTGTGCCCATTGAGCTTATATGAATCTTCTGCTAAATCTTATTCGCCCCAAGAAACGAGCACGTATGCTACGTCCTTAGAATCTATCTTACCGTCGCGGTTGAGGTCATACTTTGCATAGTCTGCATCAGTTGTCTTGTCGATGTTCTTGCCAAAGTAAGATACAACTGCCGAAAGGTCATAGATATTGATGTTGTTGTCCTTTACAATGTCGCCTGCAAGGAAGTTCTTTGTTACAGCACTTGCAGTATTGTCATCTTCAACTTCAATAGCGTTATCCATTACGTTGTTCCAGAAGTTGAGTGTCTTATCCTCTGTAAGTGTTACGCTGTAGCGTGCCGTTCTGTAGCCCGCACCGTTTACCGTAACGGTGTAGGTGGTGTTGTAAGGAAGATCTCTTGTAAAGCTGTAGCCTTCACCGTCTGTACCAAGAGCTATCGTTTCATTTACAGTTCCGCCAACTATTGTAACGCTCATCTGCTGATATGCAG
>CAZRHF010000225.1:0-1742 GCA_964599835.1 uncultured Eubacteriales bacterium
AAGAGCAAAGACAATTGATGAAATGATAAATGCCGCCGAAAAGCAGGCAAACACGTCGCCGCCCGAAAGGCACGCCGCTTCTATCCTGTTTTTTATCTGAGAATAAAGCTTCAATCTCCCGCCTCCTCTCTACATACTTATACATAGTATATTTTAACATTTATAAGGGAAAAGTCAATAGCAAAGCCTCGACGAAAGCCCGCCCTACCCGATAAACTGAAATTTGAAGATAAAGAATAAAGAATAAATATTGACACGGGAAAATACTTATGTTATAATTTCCTATCGGTAGAGGTGCATTGTGCCAAAAGTACTGCAGATGGAAAAGGGTTGACCGCCCGTTGTCTGCAAGAAAGGGGCAGGTGCCGAGGGCAGGCGGTGGTCTCGTCTGTGCCGGTTTGAGCGAATAAGATCGCTCCGACTGTCGCTTTTTTGCGGAGAGCTATCAAGAATTTCCCCTTCGGGGGAGGTTCCGTTTGCCGACCGCTGTCGGCTTTTTTAATTGCTTTTGTTAAATTTTGCAGCCTTCGGGCAGAACTGGAGATAAATTATGAAAAAGACAATCTTTAAGGGTATTGCAACCGCTCTTATCACCCCCTTCAACGAGGATGGTATCAACTACGATCAGTTCGGAAAAGTAATCGACTGGCAGATAGAGTCCGGCATCAACGCTCTCGTTATCGCGGGAACTACAGGTGAGGCCTCCACCCTTACTGACGACGAACACCGCGATGCTATTGCATACGCAGTTAAGCGCGCAGACGGCAGAGTTCCGATCATTGCGGGTACAGGCTCAAACGACACAGGCTACGCTCTCGACCTTACAAGATGTGCTTGCGAGGCGGGCGCTGACGCAGTTCTCGTAGTTACTCCCTACTACAACAAGGCAACACAGAAGGGCCTTGTTAAGATGTTCACCCAGATCGCGGACAAGTCCACGGCTCCCGTTATCCTTTACAACGTTCCCTCAAGAACAGGCGTAAACATCGAGCCCGACACTTACCGTATCCTTGCCGACCACGAAAACATCGTGGGTATCAAGGAAGCAAACGGAAACCTTTCCAAGATCGTTGAAACTATGTCCTACGTTCACGAGAAGCTTGACCTTTACTCCGGCAACGACGACCAGATCGTTCCCCTTATGTCCCTGGGCGGTGTTGGCGCAATTTCCGTGCTTTCCAACATTATGCCCCGCGAAACAGTTGAGATCTGCGACAAGTTCTTCGCAGGCGACGTTGCAGGAGCTGCAAAACTCCAGTATAAGTACCACGCTATTATTGACGCACTCTTCTCCGAGGTAAATCCCATTCCCGTAAAGGCTGCTATGGCTAAGATGGGCTTCTGCGACAACTCTCTCCGCCTTCCCCTGACAGAAATGGACGAGGCTAAGGCTGAGAAGATGTACGCAATCATGCGCGGCCACGGACTCATTGGTTAATTAAGAGGTAAAATATGAACGTAATTCTCTACGGAGCAGGCGGCAGAATGGGCAAGGAGGTTACTGCCCTTCTGGATTCGAGCGAAACTGCTACCCTTGCGGCCGCCGTTGACAAGATCAGCGAGGAGGTTTCCCTCCACGATCTTTGCGACTATAAGGGCGAGGCCGACGTTATTATCGACTTTTCCCACCACTCCCTGACAAAGGAAGTTATTGCATATGCCCTCAGCCGCTCCCTGCCCCTCGTTATGTGCACCACAGGTCACACCGAGGAAGAAAAGGCTCTCATTTTTGAGGCGGCAAA
>CAZRHF010000226.1:0-1593 GCA_964599835.1 uncultured Eubacteriales bacterium
GTGCTCGAATTCCAGCATTTTGGCGGCCTCCCGCATTTCGGCAGTAAGGGTAGCGATAAGCTTTTCTTTTTCGGCCTTGTTCATCTTCTTTATGGGCTTTGAATCATCGGGCTTTGCGGACATTTCAATAATGTCGCGAATATCCTTTTTAACCGATTTGGGAGTTATGCCGTTGGCCTTATTATAGGCATCCTGTATTCCCCTTCTGCGGTTGGTCTCGGTGATAGCCCGCTCCATAGAGGGGGTGACGGAGTCGGCGTACATAATTACCTCACCGTGCTCGTTTCGGGCGGCTCGTCCGATGGTCTGAATAAGGGATGTCTCACTTCTCAGGAAGCCCTCCTTATCGGCGTCAAGAATGGCTACCAGAGAGACCTCGGGAATATCGAGACCCTCACGAAGCAGGTTTATTCCAACAAGCACGTCGAACTCACCCAAACGGAGGTCGCGGATTATCTCCATACGCTCCATAGTGTCAACGTCGTGATGCATATAGCGGACCTTAATGTTAAGGTTTTCAAGATAATCGGTAAGGTCCTCTGCCATTTTCTTGGTCAGAGTCGTTACAAGGACCCTTTCCTTTCTCTCACTTCGCTCGTTGATTTCGGAGACAAGGTCGTCGATCTGTCCTTCGGTGGGTTTTACGGTAACCATCGGGTCGAGAAGTCCCGTAGGACGGATGACCTGCTCGGCTATCTGCTCCGACTTGCCTTTTTCAAATTCGCCGGGGGTAGCGGAAACGAAGATCACCTGATTTATACGCTCGTAAAACTCGTTAAAGTTCAAGGGACGGTTATCATAAGCCGAGGGCAGACGGAAGCCGTATTCTATAAGGTTTTCCTTTCGTCCTCGGTCTCCGCCGTACATTCCTCTTACCTGAGGGAGCATAACGTGGGATTCGTCGACAAAAAGAAGAAAATCGTCGGGGAAATAGTCTAAAAGCGTGAAGGGCGTGCTTCCGGGAGGACGACGGGAAAGAACTCTCGAATAGTTTTCAACACCCTTGCAGGTTCCTATCTCGCGGAGCATTTCAACGTCATATTCGGTGCGCTGACGGATGCGCTGAGCCTCGATCAGTTTTTCTTCTTCAATAAAGTACTTTACCCTTTCCTCCATCTCGTCCTCAATATCCTTAAGGGCTTCGTTCATTTTATCGGCAGGAACGATATAATGGGAGGCAGGATAGATGGCCGTGTGGGTCATAACGTTTTTAATTTCACCCGTGACGGTGTTTATCTCGCTTATTCGCTCGATCTCGTCGCCGAAGAAATCTATTCTCAGAGCCAGCTCGTAGGAATAGGCCGGGTAAATTTCAACGACGTCTCCCCTTACCCTGAATTTATTTCGGGTGAAGTTTATGTCGTTTCGCTCATACTGCAGATCGACAAGACGGCGGATAAGCCATTCTCTTCCCTTTTCCATTCCCGTGCGGAGAGAAATTACCATACTGCGGTAGTCGATTGGGTTACCCAGAGAATAGATGCAGGAGACCGAAGCCACGATTATAACGTCTCTGCGCTCGCTTAGGGCACAGGTTGCAGAGTGGCGAAGCTTATCTATCTCGTCATTTATGGCAGAGTCCTTTTCGATATA
>CAZRHF010000227.1:0-1549 GCA_964599835.1 uncultured Eubacteriales bacterium
GACGGGGCAAATTTTGGTTCCAAAACCGATTTGTCCTTTAGAGTACGGCCCGAAACGCTACGATTTTTTATAGTCCTAAGACTTCGTATGTGAGGTCGCGGATGGGTACGTGACAGTTTTCAAACATAGCAGGCCAACGGAGCACCTGCATTGCAAAGAATATGGACAAATTATACTTTGGGTCTACCATCAGGTAGGAGCCTGCGGCGCCGTCCCAGCCGAATTCGCCTATAGAACTGCGCTGACCGCCCGATTTATCTATAAGGGTCCGCACACCGAGTCCGTAGCCGTAGCCCGGGCCTGCGGCACAGCCGAACCGACTGTCCATAAGGTAGGTTTTAAGCTGTTCGGTACGCATAAGGTCTATTGTCTCAGGCTTTAAGATACGCTTTCCGCTTGCGCCTACACCCCCGTTTGCCATAGCGTCGGCAAAAAGACTGTAGTCGTCTACTGTTGAGTAGAGTCCGCCACCGCCGCTTTCATATCGGTCGGAAGGGATGGAGGATGCGTAGCTTGGAGCTTTTACAAGCACGCCGTTCTCTGCGCTATACTGAGCGGCCCTTCTGTGAAGTTTTTCGGTAGCTACCGAAAAAGCAGTTTCCTTCATACCAAGAGGTTCAAATATGTATTTATTTAAATAGTCCGAAAATTTCATTCCCGATGCTGTTTCCACCACCGCGCCAAGGACGTCGTGGCAGAGACTATAGAGGAATTTTTCGCCCGGTTCAAACTGTAAGGGTGAACGGACAAGGGCATTTGCAACGTCGACCGTACCTGCGTCCGGCTTTTCTGCAAGAAGATCCTTTATGGGCTTAGCAGCGCGGTCGTAATTGAATCCTGCGCTCATTGTGAAAAGATGACGGACAGTCATAACTTTTTTGGGGCTTATCCTTTTTCCCTCTTTTATCAGAAAAGCATCCTTATATTCGGGAAGATATTTACTTACCGCATCGTCAAGGTTTATTATTCCCTGCTCAGCAAGCTGAAGGGCGGCGGCGCAGGTTATCGGTTTTGTACAGGAGTATATCTTATAAATATCCTCGGGCGATACCGCTTTTTTACCCTCATAATCGGAGACGCCGAAGCTGTGCCGCAGAAGAGTTTTGTGTCCCTGCATAATTTTCAGGTCGCAACCCGGCACGCCCTTTTCTTTACAGAGGACGTTATCTATATAATTTGTAACAGGTGAGAAATTCATAGCTTATACCTCGATAATCCGTTCTACATTAAGTATATACCCTTAGACCGATTTGTCAATAAAATCAATGCTTTTGATGTGTACATTAGAATTTTACTTCGGGCAGCTTCGACGAACTCTCGGCTTCGTCTTTAATTTATTAACGGCCTCTTGACCGTCTGCCGCGGCTTTGCCTTGCATACTAACGGCTCGACGACCCAAGGCTTCGCCTTCGGTTCCCGTCTTCACCACTCTGCGGGAAAAACTGTCCACCGGACACTTTTCTTATCCGCAGACCCTCGCAGGTTCAAGAGGCCTAAGACAAATATTAACCTTCAGACCAAAAAAAGCATCAACCAAAAAGGTTGATGC
>CAZRHF010000228.1:0-1514 GCA_964599835.1 uncultured Eubacteriales bacterium
CACAGCTGAGATGGATCTGGAGACTACCGAATTTGATACCGCCGTGTCCTCTTTGGATAAACTGGTGTCTGATATGGGCGGATATTTCGAGTCCAGCAGTCTTGATAATTATAGCTCCTACCGTTATGCAAGCTATACGGTACGCATCCCATCGGAGAAGTTTTATGATTTTTGCCAGCAGGCAGGCGCACTTTGCCAGCTCAATAATATCAGCCGCTATACAGAAGATGTAAGCGAAGCTTATTACGACACCGAGTCCCGCCTTATAACCCAGCAGACAAAACTGGAACGGCTCCAGGAGCTTCTTTCTCAGGCTGAAAGCATGGAGGATATTATAACTCTTGAGAGCGCCATATCTGAAACAGAGCTGCAAATAGAAAATCTTACCGGCACTTTGCGTAAATACGATTCCCTTGTCGGATACTCCACCGTTTATATTTACCTCAGCGAAGTGTATAAGCTCACCGAAGTGGAAGAGCCTGCTATCGGCTTCGGGGCAAAGCTGGCTGAAGCGTTCAAGCGCGGATGCACACGTTTTGTGGAGAACATTCAGTACGCACTTTTAGATTTCGCCCGTCACTGGGTAGGCTGGCTTATCTTCATTGTAATCGCTGTTTTTGTAATCGTTGTTATCGTTCGTTTTGTACGCCGCAGACGCAAGGCTCTGCCCGGCAAGTTTAAACGCAAGGATAAGATCGAAACGGAAAAAGAAAATAACGAAAAAGAATAATCATATGTAATACATTACAGGGCGGCCGTGTGCCGCCCTGTTGTGCATAAACTGTTATAATCTTATTGATTAAAACTTTTTTACGTTATATAATAATTGATACGTCAAAATTGGGAGAAGGAGAAACATAAATGCAGTTTTCAATGTGCGTGCCGTGCCTGTTCGGTCTTGAAGGACTTACGGCAAACGAGCTTCGTCGAATGGGTATGGATAATGTGGCTGCCGAAAATGGGCGTGTTCTGTTTTCCGGCACTAAAGAGGATATCGCCTCCGCTAATATCGGTCTGCGCACGGGCGAACGTGTTCTGCTCGTAGTCGGGTCCTGCAAAGCGTCTACCTTTGACGAGCTTTTTGAAGGCGTTAAAGCCATGGACTGGGAAAACTACATACCCAAAAACGGCAATTTCCCCGTTAAAGGTCACTCTCTCAATTCTTCCCTCCACTCTATCCCCGACTGTCAAAAAATTGTAAAAAAGGCGATAGTGGACAAGCTCTCATTAAAATATAAGACATCATGGCTGGAAGAGACTGGTGAAAAGTATCAGGTGCAGTTTGCCATCATGAACGATACCGCCACATTATATATAGACACTTCCGGCGCAGGTCTGCATAAACGTGGCTACAGACCTGTGGGCAATGCCGCCCCCCTTCGTGAGACACTGGCCGCGGCGATGGTGGAACTTGCACGTTATCGCGGCAAGGGTTTTGTATGCGATCCGTTCTGCGGCTCCGGTACCATCCCCATTGAGGCTGCACTGGCGGCAAAAAATCGTGCTCCCGGTCT
>CAZRHF010000229.1:0-1506 GCA_964599835.1 uncultured Eubacteriales bacterium
GCTGTCCGCACAATTTGGGGCAGTCCAATTCTTTGTGCTGCTTTTTAGCCGTTTTTATTAAGCTTTTTAAGTCGGTTAAGGCTGGGAATTGAGGAAAGTGCCACGGCTACGCCCAAAACCGAAACGATAAGCAGAGAAACCATGGTACCGCCCCAGCCGAAATACTCCGAAACAAGAGCAACGCCGTAGGTCGAGATGGCGCTTCCCAGATATGAGGCCGAGTTTATAAGACCCGTAACGAAGGAGGTCTTGCCGTAGCGGGCAAAGTTGGGCACTACCAGGGTGGTGTACATCATATTTACGCCGTGGGTCGCCGCATTGGCCACCATAAGGCAGATTACCGAAAGCACGGCAGAGGCCGAGGAGGCGAAGGAGAGTACGCCGAGGGAGAGGGCGCAAAGCCCGAAAAACAGTGCGGCACAGGAGGACTCGTTTCTGATGCACCTGCGGTATATAAATGCGGAAAACCACATTATAAACATACTGAATATGGGAAGGGCGATACCCGTTAAGATGGAAACGGTGCTGTCGACCTTAAAGACCTCGGTTATGTAGGTGGGCATCCAGTTTGCGATACCGTCACGCAGGATCCCCTGAAGGGCGATGGCGGTGAATATCAATATAAGAAGGATAAGGGCGAAGGAGTGGAAGGATTCCTTTTTGACCGCGGTTGCCTGAGCGGCCGAGCTTGCTTCCCTTTTCTCCAGCGCTTCGGCCTTATATACCGTTTTTATCCAGACTATCGCAAGGGTGAGGGCAAGGGCGCAGGCGAAGAAGAATACAGCCTTCCAGTTTGCGAGAGATATGGCGACGGGGGCGAAAAGGTAGATAACGACGGTGCCCAGAGAGGAGCCCCAGCCGATATAGACCACGTTTTTGTGGTAGGCCTCGGGGGAAAGGCGGGTGGTGAGAATTTTAACTATGGGAGGCCACATCATAGCCTGCGCAAAGCCGTTAATACACCATATAACCGTCATTGCGATGATAGAAGAGGAAATAAAGGGAATGGTAAAGTTCATTGCGGCGGTCAGAAGAAGACCGGAAAAGATCATTTTTTCGGGGGAGATACGGTCGCCTAAGTAGCCCGAGATAAGCTGACCGAGACCGTAGGTTATGGAAAGTCCCGTAAGGGGGATTGCGATAAGGGCCTTGCTGTAGCCCTCCGACAGTATCATTTCGACCGTAACCGAAGAAAAGCTGAGCCGTCCGAGGTAGCTTACGAAATAGACCAGAGCGCAAAGTATGACGATAGGCGGAATTCGGTGTTTCTTATGCTTTTCGATGTCGCTTTTATAATGAGCCATAAAAAATTCCCCTTCCATTTGTTTTCGCGGCTTATATCATAGCACAAGGGGAAAGAAAAGTCAAGAAAGGCGACTCCGCCGCTATTTAAAAGAATAAATAAGAAAGAAGAAATAATAAAATCGGTGTGGCTTCGCCACGGTCGAGGGGCTCGATACCCATTACGCGTAATTTAGATAGCGCAAAACAAAAAACATCTTCCTC